>NZ_CP054570.1:1982500-2282500 GCF_013343115.1 Streptococcus sanguinis | reverse complement strand
GAATCTTTGAAAGCGCGAAGGTTTGAGGGGCGACAGCTGTCTGACAAGTGGAACGCTCAATTACCTGATTAATAACATCCGCCTCGTCGACCTGAATGACCGTTTCGATAACCGGCTTAACCGTAATAGCTGCCCCATACTTTTTGGCTGCTTCAATATTTTTAGAAATGATTCCCCCGTCAATCAAGGGGCGAACACCATCATGAATCAACACATAGTCGTCATCGTTCTTGTACTTTTCCCGTAAGACAGATAGACCATTAAAAATAGACATTTGTCCAGTCTCTCCACCAGGAACCACTTGACTGACTTTTTTAATATTGAATCGAGCTAATAAATCTCTGCAATAATCCAGCCAGCCGTCTACACAGACAACCACAATGTCCGATACTGCCGGATGGTCTTCAAAGTGCTCAATCGTATGAATTATAATAGGCTTACCATGCAACTCTAAAAACTGCTTGGGTAAGGTCTTGGTATTCATGCGGCTGCCTGTGCCGCCTGCGAATATCAGAGCTGATGTCGTCATACCGATACTTTCCTTCCTCTCGTTGTAAATCGTACTCTACTCAGTAAATCAGCTGCCATATAAATCACAAAAGCATAGATAATCCGATTAATATGGGTTGTCAGCAATGACAGCAACGTTTCCTGAAAGAATGAAATGACCAAAGGATACGCAAATAAAGCGAAAACAATAACCTTTAGCGGGGTGAAATAGCGTTTTTTGATAGAATAGTAGAAACTTCCGTAAAAGAAGCCATATAAAAGCTGAAAGATAAGGACTGAAAAATAACCAAAATCCTTGATAAAGTAGTAATAAATTGTGTAAACATTGGTTTTATCGTCGTTAAAATGAACAACAGGCAAGAAAGGGGTCAGCTCATGGCTAGACAGACCGAGGGATTTCAATGTTCCATAGATAGCAATAAGAGTATTTTCTCCAAAGACTTGATTATCGCTATAAAGAGTAGGATTTTTCAGATAATAGTCTAAAGCCTGGATGGGAGAACCCATATATTTAACCAAATTGTCCAAAATTCCGAACTCTGCCCGACTATCCACTCGATTGAGGACAAAGGTTCCAACCGCCATGAATAAGACAAGGAATACAAAGCCAATTATCAGCAAAGAGCGAAAAAGCTTCACACCATACCTACTGTCTCTCCACGAATAATACTTCGAGAAAAACAGCATATACACAATAGCATAGCCTGCAACCAAGCCCAGCAACTCCGTACGCCCAGTAGACAAAAGGGAAATACCTAAAGAAATCAGACTAACCAGCAGTAACTTGCCCTTGTAGAAAATGCCATCTTTTCCTGAAAAAAGAGATTCACAGAAAAAGTAGAAGAAAACAATTCCTAAGGAAAAGTTAACTCGCAGCAAATTGAGGCTAAGGCGACTAAGAGAGAAATCATAATTTGTAGTCATATGCCGAGCCAATTCAATGGTTTTAAACAATCCCCCAGGTACCTGCTTGCTCTGCGCCGCCAAGTAAAGCAAATCGGAATAAATAAACCTGACCGCATAAGCCAAAAACAAGAGAACTAAAATAATGAAAAAATTACTCACCTTTATTTGACTAGGTTTGGCATCCAACTTCCTCTCAGCAAACAAATTCGATGATAAGAGGACTCCCATTAAAAAAATGGCATTCCCAACAAAGATAACAGTGACCGTTATCAGAGAAAGTCCCTCTCCCCATTTGGATGAATAAAATGCAGTAAAAATGCTTGCTATCATCCATATTGCCAAGTATATAAAAGCCGGGTTAGCATAGTCTCTCCCTACTGTTTTGATTGTCAAAAACAATAGGAAAAGGCCACCCAAAATTAGTAAAAAAACCATTATCTTCCTTCTATTAATTCAACCCAATTATCTCTCAGTCTGACATGACGTTCTGTCTGTTCTTTTTTTTCAGGCGGTGTCATGTAATCACCATAGCGATTGGTCAGATACTTGTCCGCATCATTCGGTCCGTCGAACTCATAGCCTTCGAAGGAATACTTCTTAGCTGGATAGAAACTTTCATAGTCAATAGTCTCTCCCAAATAGCCTTTTACACCATAAGCAATGGTTATTTTTGAAGTCTTCTTATTAGACTGGATGAGTTTTTCCATCAACTTATACATATTAGCCGGCCCCATGATAAAAGAAGGGAAGCCTATCAGTCTTCTGATCCAAAGATTTTGTCTGAGTTCTTTGGATTCTTTAGCCATATAGGTCAGATGCGGAGTAAACTTCGTATAGCAGCGCGAGCTGTTATGTGACAAATCCAAGGCTCTGAACAGAAGGCCCTTGAGCTTGCGAAGTATGTTATTCTCTGGGACAAAGTCAATTGGCAGCATATCAAGATAAAGATGTTTCTTTTTACTGAAACCTTCTCCCAAAACATCATAGTAGGTCAGTGACTTGCTCTGCAGCTTTAGAACCTTAAAGACACTGTCTGTCGCATCCGCAGGAGAGATCAACTCAAAGTCCTCGCTGTCCGCAAAGATTTCCTGCAGACGATTGTAGTCCTCTCGGAACATCACCAAGTCGATATCATCGTCCCAAGGGATATAGCCCCCATGCCGCAAAGAGCCAATCAAGGTCCCTGCAACCATGTAGGAATGAATATGATGCCGACGACACTCTGCATCAAATTTTTTATACATTTGTAAATAGGCTTTTTGTAAAACCTTTAATTTATCATCCGTAATTTTCTGATACATGGGGCTGAAGCGTTCTCCCAAAGCCAACTCCCATTCAATCTTACTGGTTCCTCTCATTTTTCTTACCTCCCAAACTTTTTCAATAATCTCCTAGCAACTCCATTCAGTGAATAGGTGTATACCAAATCACTGATGAAATCTTTTATTGTTCGATACTCCCTTATTTGAAACATCAGGCCCAAAGCCCAAAATGGATTTCTAGACTGTAATAATTTCAGTCTAAGATTGGTCAAGGCCAAAGCCCTAGCAAGCTTGCGATGATCCGCCTCAGAAATCTGTCGCTCCTCTGCGATTTTTTTCACGGACTCATAGCGACTGATGACCTTCTGTAAATAGTTAATCCTAGATAACCTTGTTTTATTAAAACTGAGCGACGACGCAGACTGGGTTACATTCGCCTGATGAATGCGATGCTGATCTAGAAGCTTGTCCAAGCAAACAACTTTTCCATACAATGGAGCCAGCATACCAAATAAAACATCATGATAGTCAAATCCAGGATAATCCGTATACTGCTGCTGCAAAATATCTGTCAGTACCGACTTTCTAAAAGCTGTCTGATAACCTGACGGCCAATTTTTCAGAAGCCAAGCTAGATTTCTTTCTCGACATTCTCCTGAAACCTTGGGCTCTTTGATGACCTGACCATTTTGATCAATCAAGTAAGACTGGCCATACACCATAGCAACGTCTGTTTCTAACAGTACTTTCTGCAAGGCAGCTGTTTTATCAGGCAGCCATTTATCATCCTGATCAGCGAAAAAAACAATATCGTGCTCAGCCAAACTCGCTAATTTTATAAAAGTTCGATAATGACCTAAATTTTCCTGATTTTCAATCAGCTGCCAATCCGTCAGTTGATGCTTGGTGATGTAGTCCCTGATTAGCGCCACTGTCTGATCTGTCGAACAGTCATCACAGATAATGACCTGATCAGGCTTCAGCTTTTGAGTGCGGATAGAGTCTAGTTGCTCCAAAATAAACTCCGCCCCATTATAGGTCGCCATCACGACAGAAATCATTTCTCCCTCCTTCCTAAACTTTTCATCCTATATCGCTTTCTCCCTATCTAAGCTAGACTGCTCTGTCTGTAAAGCCATTACTTTCTTCTAAGCAGATACTTATAAATGAACGCTTTTATCCAAATAGGCGTTCCCACAAAAGCACGAATCATCAACATATTTTGATAATATTGCCCTCGGTTCAACATACCATGTGACAGCAAAAAAGTATTGACTACTTTCCAGCTGGCAATCTGATCTGTCTGGCTTCTTCTCGTATGCATGCCATTTCCGACACGAGCATAAACCAAGACCCGATTAAGATTAGCGAAACGACATCCCTGAGCAGCCATTCTCGCCCAAAGATAATAGTCTTCCACTAAAGGCAGGGGCTTGTAATTGCCTGCTTTTAAAACAGATGATTTCTTGAAAAATACCGTCATGTGACAGAAAGGATTTCTCCGCTGCAACCTTTTGATAATTTCTTCATGGGAAAGCGGCATTTGTTTCTCTGCTACTATTTGATCTGGTTCCGCGTCAAATTCTATAATATTGCCACCCAGAACATCTAACTGTGGATGCTGCTCAATATAGTCAACTTGTTGTTGAAAACGATCCGGTGTCGCAATGTCATCTGTATCCATTCTTGCAATCCAATCATAAGAGCAAGCCTCAACTCCCCGATGCAAAGCTTCTCCCAATCCGACATTTTCCTTTAAAGGTAGAACTTTCATCTCTGGAAATGTTTCCTTGAAATCTTGAATCGTCTGATAAAGCTCTTCTGTCAGCGGCCCATCCTCTACAAGGACAAGCTCATCTGGCTTGCGGCTCTGCTCTATAAGAACGCTATTTAGGCTCTTTCTTAAGAAATCCGGATTCTCCTTCTGATAGACAGACATCAATACCGAAAACTTCACTTACAATCCCCCCCAATCATCCTAAACTAGTTTCCCTTCTCCGTCTTCTCAATAGACCTCCTAAAATTTGCCACCTGATAAGACTGAGGATAGCTAGACATCTCTTTTTCATAAGTTAAATCTGAAAACAGCTTATTCAGAGTCGAAACATGGTGAGACAGTCCTTTTAAAATCCAGTTAAATGCAGGCAGCAAGGCTACTCTCTGGCCATGAGTCCTTTTTATTTCTTTGACTAGCTGAGAGGTATTGACATAGTCCTGATTTTGAGGATAGAAGACACCACTGTCTTGATTCTGAACAATCAGTCTGATAAACTCACAAAGATTGTCAATATAAATCATACTACGTTCGTTCTGTACCAAAGGGAAGACTGGTAGCTTCTGAGCCAACTTTGACAGTCGCTTATAATTTCCCTTAGCTTGATAACCATAAACCATGGGCGGCCGTAACACTGCCAATTTGAAATCTTCGCTTTCCAATTCCGCCAGAAGTTGCTCAGCAGCTAGTTTGCTTTTGCCATAAAAAGAATCAGGACGTTCTTGTGTCTCCTTTGTGATAACACGGTCTCCCAAAACTTCGCCATAGACGCTCATGCTGCTCATAAAGATAAACTGTTTGACGCCTTCGCGATTAGCCTTTTGAGCCAATTCATACGGTAGCTGAGTATTGACTTGCTTATATTCCGACTCCATCTCTTTTGATGGGTTGGAGATATGGACAATCGCCGCCAAATGTAAAATTACATCAAAAGGCGAAAAATCTTTCTCCTTCCAGGCTTCTCCGCGGACATCCAACTCATCAACCTGAACATCCTCTCGTGAAGAAACATACCTCTTAAAGCTCCGGCCGATATAGCTACCCTCTCCCGTAATTAATATTCTTTTCATCAGCCTTTAATCTTTCTTTTCCATATTTCCCGTGCCGCCTTCGACAACGCCTTCGCTCTTAGCAACACTCTTAATGGTGCCAAAAAAACAGCGGACATCCAATCCAAAAGACAAATGCTGGACGTAGTAGCCGTCCAATTCAGCTTTCTTAGCAATCGGCAACTCATCTCGCCCGTGAATCTGAGCCCATCCTGTCAGACCTGGCAAAACATCATTAGCTCCATAGCGGTCTCGCTCTTCAATCAAATCATACTGATTCCAAAGAGCCGGTCTTGGACCTATGATACTCATGTCACCGACAAAAATATTCCAAATCTGAGGCAACTCATCCAGAGATGTCTTCCTAAGAAACTTCCCAACCTTTGTAATCCATTGCTCAGGATTTTCCAGCAAATGAGTTGGGGTATCTTTAGGTGTGTCAATTCGCATCGTTCTGAATTTCAAAATATAGAAGTGTTTCTTATGCAGACCGACCCGCTTCTGTTTGAACAAAACTGGTCCTTTTGAATCCAATTTAATAGCGATTACTAGAAGTAGAAAAAACGGTGATAAGACAATCATTCCTATGAATGACAAGACTATATCTAATGTTCGTTTAAAAAATTTATACATGATTATCCTAAAAACTTATTGCTGTGCAAACTTTACCAAGCTGTCCTTGAGGTCATTTGCACCAAGAGACAGAAGAGAGTCCACATAGGAATCCACCTCTGTCTTGGGCAACGACTGAACATTCCCTACAAAAATCTTTTCATAGACTTGATCATTGACCTTTTCCTTGGCAGACAAGAGCTCTTCATAAAGCTTTTCGCCCGGTCGAATGCCTGCTTCCTGAATCTGAATCTCCTCTTCAGTATGGCCACTGAGTGTGATCATCTTTTTAGCCAAGTCCAAAATTTTCACAGGCTCGCCCATATCCAAGACAAAAACCTCTCCCCCTTGCATCAAGGCCCCAGCCTGAATCACCAAGCGGCTGGCTTCTGGTATCGTCATGAAATAGCGTGTCATTCGAAAGTCCGTCACGGTGATTGGACCTCCCTTGGCAATCTGCTCCTTGAACAAAGGAACAACACTACCTCGGCTGCCCAAAACATTCCCAAAGCGGACAGCTGAGAAAAGAGTCTTTCCTTCTTCATTTAAACTGGTTACGACCATTTCTGCTACACGCTTAGTTGCCCCCATAACATTAGGCGGGTTGACTGCCTTATCTGTAGAAATCATGACAAATTTCGCGACGCCAGCTGCCTTTGCTGCTTCTGCTACATTTCGTGTACCATAGATATTGTTTTTGACCGCTTCTGTTGGATTGTACTCCATCAAAGGAACATGCTTATGAGCTGCTGCATGATACACTCGATCAGGGCGATAGGTTTCCATAATATGGAAAATCCTCTCTCTATCTTGAATATCTGCAATGATTGGAATCAGCTCAATATCATCTTTATAACGGCTTGACAGCTCCTTGTGAATCAAATAAATTGAATTTTCTCCATGACCTAGAAGCAGGAGCCTAGCTGGGCAGAATTGAGCAATCTGACGGCAAAGTTCCGAGCCGATAGAACCACCAGCCCCTGTAACAAGCACTGTCTTGCATTTAATATTGGACTTCAAACTTTGCTGATCCAGCTTAACTTCTTTACGCCCTAACAGATCTGCAATATCAATTTCCTGAAGTTTGCTGACAGATAGTTTCCCCGTAATCACCTGTTCATACTTAGGCATGGCATTGACCTTGACCTCCGTTTGTTGGCAGTACTCTACGATTCGCTCGTAATCATCCGGAGCCAATGAAGGAATGGCAATGACAATTTGTTCGACTTCATAATTTCCCACAATTTCAGGTATCTGCTCGGTTGTTCCTACAACTTTTACTCCATGAAGATAGGTATTTTGCTTATTCTTATCATCATCTACAATCGCAACAATCTTTAAATCTTTTGATTTTTGCTGGGCTGTCTTGATAAAGAGACTAGCACCATCCCCTGAACCAACAACAAGGGTCTTCGTCCCATCTACTTTCTTACCCAGTAAGGCTGACGGGTGCTGCACGAATTCATGAATCTCCCGCCAAGTCAGCCTTGAAGCAATAACCAACAAAAATGATAGCAGCATAGAAAGGACAATATATCTACTGTTTGTAGATTCATAAAAAATTTTCTCTGCAATGTATACAATTGAGTAAGCTCCCAAAATTGAGCCTCCCACTCGAAACATTGTTTTGTAATCTGTATACCTTGTAATGGTAGAAAAGACATTCGACAGTGTTGCAAATGTCAAATACAGTACAATAATCCCCATTAAAATAGAGACAAAAGATAAATCCGTTATCCCGACATATTTTGCTAAGAAGAATTTTGAAATCCCCTGACTTATACTGAGCAAAATAATATCAACAATAATTAAGATGACTCTTTTTCTCGCTCTTGTCATGTTCCTAATCTCCCAATTATCCTAAAACTCTTTAATCCCTATTATTTCCCATAATTGCCATAGCTGCCATATCCCCCATAAGTTCCGTAGGCGCCATAGCGTTCCAAATCAATGTTATATTTATTGAGGACAACACCCAAAAAAGGAGTTCCCGTTTGTTCCAACTGCTCTTTAGCTTTCATGACTGCTTTTCGTTTGATATGGCCTGCTTGTGTCACCAAGAAGCTGGCATCGCATTTCTGAGCGATGATAGCCGCATCAATGACCAGACCAATCGGTGAAGTATCCACAATGATATAGTCATAACGAACACGTAAATCAGTCAAAAGCGCATCAAACTGCTTGCTTTGCAAAAGCCCCGTCGGATTAGGTGATACTGGACCAGATAAGATCACATCCAGATTTTCCAGATCTGTATCGTTGATGACTTCGTGCAGGGCAGCCTGTCCTGACAGATAGTCCGTCAGTCCTGATACTTTTCTCTGACTGCTAAACACACCTGACATGACTGAGTTGCGGATATCCGCATCGATCATCAAGGTCTTGTGACCAGCTCTGGCAAAGGCGGCTGCGAGGTTCACTGAGGTTGTAGACTTTCCTTCATTTGCCGTCACCGAGCTTATTTCGACCATTTTGATATTGGCGCCACTCAGCTGTACATTAGTACTTAGAGCATTGTAGTATTCCTCGGTTAGTTTGACAAGGTTCCTTTTTTTCCTAACTAATTCTAAGGTTGCCATTTTCTCTCCCTTACATTCTGTTCATATCTGGGATAACGCCCAATAGCGTCAAGCCCATAACTTCTTCAATGTCCTCTGGCTTCTTCACCCGATCATCCAGGATTTCGACAGCGATGATAAAGATCGACATCAGGACGCTGCCCCCTAAAAATCCTAAGATAACATTACGCCGAATATTTGGTGAAGAAGGCTCTGCTGGGACTGTTGCTTCTTCCAAAGTTGTCACATCAGAAACTTTTGTCACCTCGATGATTTTCTCAGCGGCGATATTACGAAAGGCATTGGCAATGCGAGCCGCTTCCTCTGGATTGTCATCCTTAACTGTAATCGAAACGATACGAGTATCCGCCGGAACGGAAACGGTGATGTGACGCGTCAGCTCTCTTGGTGACGTTTGCAGTTTCAACTCACTAATTGCCTGTGACAGAACCGCCTGCGACAGAATGATTTCCTTAAAGTCCTTAACGAGGTAAGACCCCGCCTGCAGGTCCTGATTAGTCAAAGCTGCCTGCGTTTCATTCTGACGGCTAACCACATAGATGCGTGTGGTGCTCTGATACATTTTCTTAGCAATAAAGACGCTGTAGCCAAAAGCCAGCAAAGAAAAGAGCACCGCTCCCAATACGATGGTGAACTTTTTCAGCCATAAGGCTCTCAGCAAGGACAGAATATCGATTTCTACGATTTGCTTTTCTTGTTTTTCCATTTTTCCCCTAAATCAATTCATTTTTCAATAATAATGCTTGGTTGCCGCCAAAGAGGGCCTCTGCCCGGCGGGAACCGTATTTCTTAGCGACGATGTCAAAGGCCTCTTTCATAAAGGGCGGTCTCTGGCTTAGATTGTGCATGTCGCTGGCAACAAAGTGGACCAAGTCCTTCTCCAAAAAGAATTGAGCCCGTTTTTTCATAAATTTATGCGAGTCTCTAAGCAGCTTAGGCCTTAGAACACTGGAGCTATTAATCTGAGTATAGCAGCCCATATTAATGAGTTCCTGCACCTTCTTTTCATCATTTTCCAGGCAGTGATAACGCTCAATATGAGCAAGGACCGGTGTTAGACCTAAGCGCAGAATTTGAGCTAAGCCTTTATGGATGTCCTTATAGGGCGTCGCCATGCTAAACTCAATCAGCACATAGCGTGTGCCAGCTAGACTGGGGAAAATTCCCTTTTCCAACTTATCCGCCACATCGCTGGTGTAGTAAATCTCTGCCCCATAGAGAACCGTCAAGTCAGGCGCTACAAGCTCTGCCAGTTCTTTTACTATTTTAAAGTTAGAGCTAATGGTCTCTTCAGGCGTTTCAAACATACCCTTTCTGCGATGAGAGGTAGAAATGATGGTCCGAACTCCCTGTCGATAGCTTTCCTCCAGCAGTTTTTTGGAATCCTCAAAATTCTTAGGGCCATCGTCCACATCAAAGATAATATGAGAATGGATGTCAATCATGGTGTTTTCCCTTCCATTACCTGCTGAATCGCTGCCTTAGCATTGTCAAGGCTTTCTGGCTGGATTTCCATCATGTAGAGATTGAAATCTGGCATAGCATAGGATGGTAAATCCATGCGTCCGTT
Organism: Streptococcus sanguinis; assembly: GCF_013343115.1. NCBI lineage: Bacteria > Bacillati > Bacillota > Bacilli > Lactobacillales > Streptococcaceae > Streptococcus > Streptococcus sanguinis. The sequence goes on along the minus strand of NZ_CP054570.1, from coordinate 2,272,238 downwards.
TCCGCTGATAGCTTGTGACTGAACCTGATAGCTTCCACCTGACTCCAGCTGGGTATTGACCAGATTCATAAGAACAGGCAGCTCCATATTGGTCTGGATAGAGTCCTGCAAGCCGGAAATAATCTCGTTGTAGTTCTTCAAAGCACTGGTTGAAGTCAGCTTTTTAATGACTGCTTCGATAACCTTTTCTTGGTTTTTTCCGCGGTCATTGTCGCCCCCCTGAAGAGAGTAACGCTCGCGAACAAAGCCTAGTGCCTGATCTGAGTTCATATGGACTTTCCCTACTGGGAAATGATGATTGCCGTGTCGGCTGGTAAATTCTTGGTCATTTTCAACATCAATCCCACCCAGCAGGTCTACCAGCTTGAGGAAAGAAGAGAAATTCAGACGAACATAGTAGTCAATGCGAATGCCGTAAAGATTTTCCAGAGTGTGGACAGAAGCATCTACTCCGTAAATCCCTGCATGAGTCAGCTTGTCCATCTGTCCGCCTCCTCCATCTGCAATCGCCACATAAGAATCACGAGGAGTTGTAGTCAAGAGGACTTTCTTGGTCTTGCGATTGACCGTCATGATGATATTGACATCTGAGCGAGAGACAGATGAAATCGAGCCATAGGTGTCAATACCGCTGACATAGATATTGAAGACATCTGCATTGGCATCATCCCTGCGCTTGCCTGTCTCTACTTGACGGGTGATTTTATAAGTATAGATTTTCTTTATCTTTGAAGCATAGTCAGCATCATGAGAAGCCAGCATGTCTCCAAACGAGCTATTGAGGGCAATGGCCTCAGTCTCTTGATTGATGAGGGCCTTGTAGGCTGCGATATAAGACGAGCTGTTTTCCACTGTGAGTTCTGTCTTTTTAGTCTTCTTGATGTGCTCCAGAAGAGCTGTCACATTGTCCTTGTCTCCATTTTCAGTCGGAGCCGTAAGCTTCTGCAGCTGAGTTACATCTGATTTATCGCTGTCTGTCCGGACATAAACGGCCATTTCAATTTCAGAGTAATTTGAAGTGGAGTTCACACCTCTAGATAAGTCCATCAGCTCCTTGACCCCGTACATGGCTCCTGAAGATACCAGCAAAGTCACAAGCAAAAGTAAGGTTGTCAGGACTTTGAACTTATTTTTCCATACAAAGAAGGCTGCCAGTAAAATAACAGCCGCCAAAAGAGCAGACAAAATAAGGTTCAGGTGATGAAACGCCAGAACATTATTTTTAAATATAGAAAAAACCAGCAAACCTGAAACCAAGCTTACCAATGTCAGTAAAGCTGCATTAAAGAGCCTCAGCTTCTTCCCCTTTTTAGAAGCAGGCACATTTCTCCTATGTTGATTCATAATTCTCCCTTTTTCTCCCCTGAGATATAAATACATTTTATTATATCATAAATGCATTATGATACACTAAAATATTTAAAAATATTTTAGTTTTTCCCAAAATTTGTTGACAAAAAAGGACAGTCTGTATTAATTTTCGGTAAATTCTTTCTTTCTTCTCGAAAAGCCAATATTTTATACCGTTTTTGACAATAGAAAAAAGAGGCAAAACCTCTTTTATATCAGTATTTTGCTTATTTTTTAAAGCATCTTATCCCTGTCAACTTGCTCATAGGCTTGGAGGCCATCATTCAGCTTGTCCCAGATGACTACCTGGCCTGACTGAAGGGACTTCTGCACATCAATGATGCGCTGATTAGAAGAACCACGGAACTGCAGCATGAGATTCTTCTTGGTAAGGTCAAAACGGCCGTCCACTAGAATATCAATCAAACTCAGCAGCTCCAGCTTATCCTCCGTTTCCAGCATCATCTCCTCCCAGGTGTAGCCCGTCCAAGACCAGATATCCTTGTCTGGAAGCTCTCTCCGAATCCGCTTGACCAAGGGCAGGAGAATGCCTGTATTGAGAAAAGGCTCGCCGCCTAGGAGGGTCAGCCCCTGCACATAGGGTTCCGCCAAGTCTTTCATAATCTGCTCCTCCAGTTCTTGGGTATAAGGAATGCCGGCGTTGAAAGACCAAGTTGCTGCATTATAGCAGCCCTCACAGTGGAACATACAGCCACTGACATAGAGGGAGTTACGGACACCTTCGCCATCCACAAAGTTAAAGGCCTTATAGTCAATAATTCGCCCTTTACTCAGCTCCTCACTTTTCCATTCTTGAGGTTTGGGATTGTTCATCTTCATCCTCCAAATCAATCCAGTAGCGCTGACTTCTGTCGATTGTATTTTCGTAAACACCGCCAGCAGAGAGAATGGTGCGACGACTGGCTTCGTTGTCTTCATCGCAGGTAATCAGCACTCGTTCCAGTCCTTGCTTTCGAGCCTCTGCTAGTCCTAGCTCTAGCTGCAACTTGGCCAATCCCTTTCTGCGTTGACTGGGCCGGATAGAATAGCCAATATGCCCACCCTCCACAAATAATTTGTCATTCAAGGATAGGCGCAGGGCTAAAAATCCCAAAGGAAAGCCAGTCTCATCAAAGGACAAAAATTGGATGGCAGGAACCTAACCTGCTGGCAAATTGGCAGCAGCCTCCTGCTGCTCTACAATCTTTAACCAATCCTCATAATCCTTTGCTCGCTTCCAAGCGGAGCCCATGCCACCATGCATATAGGATTTTGCTGCATCAAACTCCGCAATCATCTCTAAAATAGCGTCTTTATCTTTCAAAGTTGGTCGTCTTAGCTCCATGCTCCCTCCTTAATTGACATCAATCCAGTAGCGCTCTTTCCCGCCTCGAATATCCTCTAAAGCTCCGCCATTAGCCAGAATCACTGCTCGACTGGCAGCATTATCACTATCGCAAGTCACTAGGACTTGTTTAATATTTTTACTTTTGGCTACTTGTAAGCCTTGTCGCAGCTGCTCTTTGGCCAATCCTTTCCCACGCGCAGAGGGACGGATACTGTAACCGATATGCCCGCCTTCTTGGAGCAAATAGTCATTGAGCCGCAAGCGCAGATTGAGAAAGCCTACAGCCTGACCATCCGCAGCAAAAGAGATTAGTTGGATGTAAGGCACAAAACCTTGCGGCAAGCCTAGACCTGCCTCAGCTAGCTGAATAGTCTCCAGCCAGTCCTCGTAGACAAAATCCGCTCCGCCAAAGAAGCCATCCTGTCGGCTACCAGCCGCTTCAAAGTCAGCCAGCATCTCTAAAATCTTTTCCTTGTCTTCTAGTTTCGGTCGTCTTAGCTCCATAGTGCCCCCTGATACGAAGAGAGTGAGACCGCCTTGCGCCCCACTCTGACTTCTATTGCTTCTTGTTTTTTTCTAAAAATTGCTGACGCAGTTTGGCCAATCGTTCTTTTTTGCCGCTGCCACCCTGCGAATGTTTTTCATGGAAACGCTGCACCTGAGCCTTTCCTTTGTCGTCCAATTGATACTTTCCCATCTTAATTTCCTTCGTACTTAATAGTCGAGCCATTCATGTGCTTGACCCGAGCTGATATTTCCTTGTGTCGGCCGTTGACCATTGGACGGGCTTGCGGATTTCCTAAGTAACCGCAGGTCCGCTTGACCACATCGACCATCTTGGGATCGCTGTTGCCGCAGTTTGGACAGGTGAAGCCCCGCTCGGTCGGCGTGAAATCTCCCTCAAAGTTACACTTGTAACAGCGGTCAATTGGCGTATTTGTTCCTAAGTAACCAACTCGGTCATAAGCATAGTCCCAGACAGCTTCCAACGCTTTTGGATTTTGTTGCAGAACAGGGTATTCACAGTAATGGATAAAGCCACCTGAGGCCCCCACTTCAGGATAAATCTTCTCAAAGTCCAGCTTTTCAAAAGGCGTTGGATTCTTACGCACATCGTAGTGGAAGGAGTTCGTATAATATTCCTTGTCAGTAATATCCGGAACGACCCCAAACTTCTCTGTATCCAAGCGACAGAAACGGTCAGTCAGACTTTCAGATGGCGTCGAGTAAACAGAGAAATGATAGTCATACTGCTCGGACCACTCTTCCACCCGGCGCTTCATATCTTTGACAATGGCAACTGTAAAGTCCTTGGCTTCAGGATTGGTCTCCCAATTACCGCCATAAAAGACTGCTGCCACTTCATACAGGCCGATATAGCCTAGGGACACCGTTGCACGACGGTGAGTAAAGAGCTGGTCTACCTGATCATACTTGCCCAAGCGTTGGCCAAAAGCCCCATACTGATAAAGAATCGGTGCATTGGCTGGACTGGCTTCCTTGGTCCGCTCCACACGGTAGACCAAAGCATCTTCAGCGATATTCATCCGCTCGTTAAAAAGTTCCCAGAATTTATCCAAATCCCCCTCGGATTCAAGGGCAATCCGTGGCAGATTGACAGTAACGACACCTAGATTCATACGGCCGGAGTTGACTTCCTGGCCATTTTCATCCTTCCAGCCTTGTAGGAAAGAACGGCAGCCCATCGGTACCTTGAACGATCCAGTTAAGTCGATAATCTTGTCATAGGAAAGCACATCTGGATACATGCGCTTAGTGGCACACTCCAGAGCCAGTTCTTTGATGTCATAGTTAGGCGTTCCCGGCTCGAGATTGAGCCCACGCTTAAGGGTGAAAATCAGCTTAGGGAAAATTGCTGTGCGGTGCTCACTTCCCAGTCCCTTGATACGGATATTGAGAATGGCCTTCTGAATTTCCCGCTCAAAACGATTGGTTCCCAGACCAAAGCCTAGCGAAGTAAAAGGAGTCTGACCATTAGAGGTAAAGAGAGTATTAATCTCATACTCTAGCGACTGCATGGCATCGTAGATGTCCTTCTTGGTCTTTGCCCAGGCGTATTCTTCCTGCTTATCCGGCAAAACCCATTGCTCCGCATCCTTGAGATGCTTTTGATAATTAAGCTCAGCATAGGGCGCCAAGACCTCGTCAATCCGATCGGCCGAACAGCCACCGTACTGGCTGGAAGCTACATTGGCAATAATCTGCGAGATTTGCGCTGTCGCAGTCTGAATAGACTTGGGACTCTCTACTTCTGCATTCCCAATCTTGAAGCCATTTTTCAGCATGCCGTCAAAGTCAATTAGACAGCAGTTAGTCATAGGCGTATAAGGGCTGTAGTCCAAATCATGGTAGTGGATATCCCCCTTCTGGTGGGCGTTGGCCACATGAGGCGGCAGCATCTTAAGGCCGATGGATTTGCCAACAATCCCAGCTGTCAAATCCCGCTGGGTATTGAAAACATCGCTGTCCTTATTGGCATTCTCATTGACCACCGTGCGATCTTTGTTGAGGAGCTTGTCAATGGTAAAGTTGATATCAGTCGCTTTTGAACGCTCAAAATCCCGTTGGGTGCGGTAAGTGATGTAGTTCTCTGCAATGGCATATTCCTTGGCATTCAAAAGCTCATGCTCAACGATGTTCTGAATCTCATAGATTTTGACATACTTAGCGAAGCGACTGCTGATTTCTGCCACAATGCGGTCTGTGATAGCTTCCAGCTTGGCTTCCAGCATCGGATTCAACGGACCGACTTCCTGAGCTGCCCGCACCATAGCCTTATAAATCTTTGACACATCAAAAGCCACTCTGCGGCCATCCCGCTTCTCCACATAAATCGCCGGAGCAGTTTCAAACTTCTCTTCCCTTAAAATCATCACGAACACATCCTTTTCTCTGCCCTTAGGACAAATCAAGTCTCTTTAAACCTATCGCTTGCTAAGAAATTTCCAAGAAATCTCCGACAGCAGTTCATCCAAAGAACAGTATTTTATAAATAAGTCGATACAAGACTCATTATAGCACGTTAAAATTAAAAATCAATATGTTGTGGCAAAAAAGTTATTTTTTCTTTTTATACACAACATATTGATTTTTTACTACTTAAGTTGATAAAGCTTGAAATGGTCGAGTTTGAGGTCAGATTCCTTATAATTTTTGGAAATTAGCTGTTTCACATCCGACAGCAGTTTGACATCATTGTTAACCAAAATATACTTGGGCTGACTGTTTTCCAGTCCATTCTGAAGACCCAAACGATTTTCAGCCGTTCCCACATACAAAGTTGGAGACAAGAGAGAAACAGCAGATAGACGGCCGCTCTTTTGATACAGACTAGCCGAGTTATCCCATGCATAGATGGTATCCCCATCCTTGGTCTTTTCCTTAATATACTGAGCCGCTTCACTTCTTTCAGCAGATACACCGCTGGAAAGGATATACTCATTCACCAAAGGATAGCCAATCAGATAGAAAATGGCTACGAGCGGCAGAAAGAACTGGCCTGAGAGATAGGAAGTCCACATCGTAGGACGACGGCGATCCCGGCGATGACGCCCTGGTGCCTGCTGCTTGCCTTTATTGAACCACAAAGCAAAAAGAATCATGGCAAAAGGTAGGGCAGGAAGCAGTTGATAACTGCCCTGATCTGGCAGGATAAAAGCCGCAAAGACAGTAATGAAGAGCCCTAGCAGACCGATAAAGCGCAAGACGCGCAGGCTGGTTGCTTGCCCCTTTTCCCTTGAAAAGAGATTGGCACCCAAAGCAGAAATAAAACCTAGACCAACCGTCAGCAAGCCATAATAAATCAAATTAGAAAGGCTATGACTGCCAATCAAGCTGATGGAATCCCAAGCATAGGTCACCTGACTGATAGCCTGACCAAAGGTTTGATTGGCAACAGTAAAGTAGCCGATAGGATAAAAAATCACTGAGAAGCCAAAGAGACCAGCTAAAAGCTGATAGACGCCTCGAGCCGCACGCTTGGCTGCGATATTGTAGACCAAAAGTACCAGAGCAGTCAAAGAATAGAAGACTAGGCTGGAAACCGGATCAATCATAAAAGCAAGAGCTCCAAAAGCTCCATAGACAATGAACTTTTCATCCTTGATTGAATCCTGCAAATAGCGCACCAAAAAAGATAGATTCCAAAAAATAAAGGGCAGAACAAAAATACTAGAGTAAAGACCGCCAAATCCAAGGGCAAAGACTAGCAGGTAAAAGAGCAGCAAGAGGCTGCGTGATAGATCCTGTTTAGGCTGCAAGAGCACCAAGGTCTTGTGCAGGAAAAGTCCAGCCAGCCACAGAGCCAGCGTCTGAAAGACCATCCACAAAAGCTGTCCAAAAGCCAGACTGCTGGTCCAAGCCATCAGATAGTAAAGCAGACCACTGGTCCCATATATTTGCGAATAAGGCACCTGCCCCTGAGTCATGGCCCAGCCGGCATAGAGATTCTGACTTTGTAAATTCGTTGCTAGATTGGTCAAAAAAGGATTGACCACACTCAGCAAGCTGATAGCCAAACTACATAAGAGAGTCAAAAAATAGGGCGTCGGCTCTGGCTTAGTAATTTTTTGCTCAGACCTTTCAGCCCTAGTCAGCTGCTCCTCTGAAACCTCTAAAACTTTTTCTTCCGTTGTATCATGCATATAAAATATTCTCCTTGATATCAGTCCCATCTAGTATATCAAATTCCTGTCCTCCTGTCAGCTTTCTCTTGACCCTTCTTCTGAGCATTATAGCTTCTAGCCAGCTCCTCCAGTTCCCGAAAACAGCGATATTCTCTCGTTTCATAGGCAAGTGGCTGACTGGAAATTTCCTCCATTGTCATCTTAAAAAATTCCTTTATTTTTTACATTCGTAAAAACAGAGCAAAAATCCATCCCTATATAAAAGCAAAAATCTGAGACTTCTGCCTCAGACTTTCTGTATATTTCTGCAGAATTTGCCCACATCTGGCATTAGAGCATAGGGGCAAAGAGCTGCATGATTTCTTTGATAAGGCGACGATACCAGCTGCTATCGAGATTTTCAGGAAGAATTTCCTCAGAAGCCTCAAAAATGGCTTCAAAATCTTCCTTGATAGCTGGAATACTCTCCGTATGGTACATCAGGACTGCATTTTCATAATGATGCACTAGACTGCGGTAATCAAAGTTAATCGTCCCTACCACGGCAAATTCATCATCGGCCACCACATTCTTGCTGTGGATAAACCCTGGCGTGTACTCAAAAATCTTAACCCCCGCTTCCATCAGATCCGGATAGGCTCCGCGGGTAACAATCTGAATCAGTTTCTTGTCCGGAATGAAAGGAGTCACGATGCGGACATCCACTCCCCGCATAGCAGCATTCTTGATATCCTCCGTCAGGTCATAGTCAATGATCAGATAAGGCGTGGTAATGTAGACATAGTCCGTAGCCTGACTGATGATATTTTGATAGACTGTTTTGCCAACCTGACCCTTATAAATAGGCTTAGGCCCGCTGCCATAGGGAATGTAAAGCCCTTTGCCTCCGACAGCTTTATTTTCCAGATGGTACTTGTCAAAGTCTGTGATTTCCCCGCGGTTGATGTACCAGTTCATGAGAAAGAGCCGCGTCAGAGCCTTGACTGCCCGACCTTCCAAGCGCACACCACCATCTTTCCAGTGGCCAAAACGGACGATATGATTGATATACTCGTCAGCCAGATTGATACCGCCAGTGTAGCCGACTTGACCGTCAATGACCAAAATCTTGCGGTGGTCACGGTTGTTATAGGATACCGTCATCCGCGGAATCACCTTGTTAAACTTATAAGCCTCGATGCCCATCTTGCGCAGCTTACGCGTATAATCACCAGGCAAAGTGGCCATGCAGCCAATATCATCATAGAGCAGCTTGACTTCAACGCCCTGCGCAGCTTTTTCGACCAAGATTTCCAGAACACTGTCCCACATCAGCCCTTCATCGATGATATAAAATTCCAGAAAAATGAATTTCTCAGCAGCCCGCAGATCAGCCAGCATGGACTCAAACATCTCCTCACCGATGGGAAAATAGCGAGAAGCTGTACCGTCATAGACATCCGCATTATTGTCCATACTCAGCAGCGACTTAATAATACCATAGGCCGACTTGTTTTCTTTTTTCAGCTGGACACGGAGATCATAGCTATTGTCCTCTCGAAATTTCATGGAGTCCATATTTTCCAGCTGAATCATTTCCTTTTTAGACAGCCGCCGCTCGCCAAACATCAGATAGAGTAGGAAACCAAAGACCGGCACCACGGCAATCAAAAGCCAGGTGACCTTGCTCTCAGGCGGCATATTGCGGTTGACAATCGCTAAAATAGTTCCGATATACAAGAAAACAATCATCGCCACCGACAGCCAGTTGGGTGCAATCCCATTAAAATAGAAGAACGCAACAAAGACAAAGGCTAGCTCCAGCAGCATAATAATGATGCTGAAACCGTATTTTGACATTAATAAGCGGAATTTCCTGAAAGTCATACACTCTCCTATCTCATTGCATATATTCTAGTATATCAGTAAAACTGCCTTAAAACAACGTTTATATCAATGCAAATCGTATTTCTAGCTGATGAAAAATCAAGAACAGCATTTGAACACCGATATCCTCAAAATTTCAATACAAGATTACAACTGATAAAAGGAAAAGCCCTATTTAAGACAGGGCTCTTTCATCATTGTTTTGTAAAGACCAGTGTGTCGTCATCATAAGGCTCTTGGGAAAGGTCCTCGATTGTCAGCTGATTGCCCTCAATGCGATAGCGTTTGACGTCATCCCCAATGATCATGGTCTGGTTGGTAGTATCAATCTGAACCTGTTCAATCTCCTGCTCACCATCCGCCTCAACCTTGGTCAGCTGGCCAGTGGTGCCTGAAATCTGCAAGGTCAGCTGATCACCTTCATGACTTGTATGGTAGCTGCCATCCAGCTCGCCATTGGCTGCTTGCTCGGAAGAGGAGGCTGAAGCAGATGAGCTACTATTGGCCGCACTAGACGTGCTAGCTACTGACGAAGACTCTGCTGGCTTGCTAGAAGCGGCTGACTGAGACTGAGAGGAAGGTGCCGTCTGGTTCTGATTAGAACCGCAAGCTGTCAAGGCCAAAACAGCCGCAGCAGTTAGACCCGAAAAGATTAACTTTTTAGAAATTGCCATAGTATTCTCCTTTTTCTTCTGTCTTTATTGTACCAAAGCAAGACTCTGGCGGTCAATTTATAAACTTGTCAAATAAGCTCTGACTTCCGCAATAAAATAGAGGGACCCCGTAATGAAAAGCAGCTGATTATCGTTTTGCCTCTCCTTAAAATTCTGAATAAACTGCCTATAATCCTCTATGTAGAAGAAGCCTTCCACTTCAGCTTGACCAAGGGAATCTCCATCAGAAAAGGAAGTAACCGTCAACTGAACATCTGGCAGAGCCTCTCGCAGATAAGCCAGCATAGCGCTATAGTCCTTACGTTTGAGAGCACCGAAAAGAAGCAGGCACTCTTTGTCATTCTGGCTCTGGATAAACTCTACTAACCTTTCCAGCGCAGGAAGATTATGGGCCCCATCAAGATAAATACCTGGGCTGGCTTCTTCCAAGCGCCCTGCCCAGCGAGTCTCCTGCAAGGCTGTCCGAATCTTAGCAGAATCTATTTCCCACCCCTGCTGCTGCATGAAGAGCAGGAAAGCCTGCAAAGCCAGCGCTGCATTTTCCTCCTGATAGCCTCCCTTGAGTCCCAGTTCAAGATTGGATAGGGTCCTAGTCGAATTGGAAAAAGTCTGATTCGTCAGAGAAAAATCGCGACCATACTGATAGAGTTCTATTCCTAGCTCCTGAGCTCTCTGCTCACAAACCAATCGCGCTTCCTCTGGCAGCGGCCCGATGACCGCTGGTCGTCCCGGCTTGAAAATCCCTGCCTTTTGCTCCGCAATCGCCGTCAAGCTCCTTCCCAGAGTCTCCTGATGGTCCAAGCCCACGGAGCTGATGGCCGCAATATCTCCCGTAATGACATTAGTCGTGTCCAAGAGTCCGCCGATTCCCACCTCAATCAGGGCTATGTCCACTTCCTGCTCCTTGAAATAGAGAAAGGCAATCAAGGTCAGAATTTCAAAATAGGACAACTGGTCATGACTTTTGAGCAGTTCTTGCTCCATCTTTTGCACCTCTTGACCCAGACGGATAAAATCAGCTGGAGCAATCGGTTGACCGTTAATACAAATCCGATCGTGAATACTAATCATGTGAGGCGAAGTAAAACTTCCTGTCTTGCGACCATGCTCCGCAAACAGCCGACGCATGAAAGCAATAGTAGAACCTTTGCCATTTGTACCCGTTACATGAATCGTTGGAAAACTCTGCTCAGGATTTCCCAAAAGAGCTACAGCCCGCTGCATCCGCCCTAGACCCGAACGAAAGTTTAGACCAATTCGGCTGTTCAGCCATTCTTCAATTTCATTCATTTTTTTACCTAAAAAAGAGCAGCGAAGCAGAACTCAAATCTGAATTGCAACTCGCTCCTCTTTCTAATGTTTATGATATGAGATGGAAAATAACCAAGCCTTGGCTACTTCCTTCCTCTGTCAAGTTTAGCTAGCATCTCGCCTGCGCTTGTCTTTTTTAGAAACGAGGCTAGGCCAATCTTACTCTTCCATAAAGCTGTTGAAGACTTCTTCAATCATATCCCATTCAGCATCTGAGTCCTCTGGGATTGGCTGCAGGTCGCCTTCTGTACCATCTTCATTTTCGGTAAAGGAATAAGCTTGAATCTCTACTTCACCATTCTCATCTTCTTCCGCATTGGCCGGAATCAAAAGAACATAATTCTTGCCAAACTCTTCCTTGCCGTCAATGGTCAAAAGAATTTCAAATAAAGTTTCGTTCCCTTGCTCGTCAACCAAGGTGATTAATTCGCGCTCTTCATGCTCGTGGTCATGGTTATGATCATGTGTCATACTAGTGTCTCCTTCATTTCTTTTCTAAAAATTTCGATCCAGATAATTCTGCAAAATCAGCTGCGCCGCCAGCTTATCAATAACTTTCTTACGCTTGCTGCGGCTAATGTCCGCCTGCTCCACCAGCATGCGCTCAGCAGCCACCGTCGTCAGACGCTCATCCTGATAGTCAACCGGCAGACCAAACAGCTCAGAAACCCGCTGGCCATAAGCCTGACTGGCCTCCACTCGAGGCCCGCTGGTATTGTTCATGTTCTTAGGCAGGCCAATAACAAACTTATCAACCTTGTACTCTTTCACCAGCTCGCCCAAGCGCTCTAAGCCGAATTCGCCCTTTTCTTCATGAATCGGAATAATCTCCAGTCCTTGAGCCGTAAAACCAAGAGGATCACTAATGGCAACCCCAACCGTTTTCGAGCCCACATCTAATCCCATAATTCTCATTAGAGATCGACGCCTTGTCCTTTCAAATAATAACGAACCAACTCCTCAACAATCTCATCGCGCTCGTATTTGCGGATTTGATTGCGAGCATTGTTATAGCGAGGTACGTACGCAGGATCGCCACTGAGTACGTATCCCACGATTTGATTGATTGGATTGTATCCTTTTTCATTGAGCGACTTGTAGACATCGGTCAAAGTCTCGCTAATTTCCTTTTTATTTGAATCATCGAGATTAAAACGTACTGTTTCATCTGTAAATCCCACAATTACACCCTCTTTCTTTAGAATATCCCTATTATAGCATAATTATAGGCTTTTCACAAATTTAATTCACCTGAATTCTCCCTAATTTTTCAATAAACTTCAGCTAATATTTATCCAAAGTCTGACTCTGAAATCCAGCAAAAATCCAGCTCTCTTCAGAGAACTGGATGGAAACTTCCTAATTTGAAGCGGGCACTTCCACGCCGTCGCTTCCCTTAAACTTATTCAGCAATTCTTCTGGAGTCAGGGTCTCGATTTGCTCAAACAGCTGCGCGTAGTTTGGAAGCTTTTTGGCTGCTTCGTAGTCTAGATTCTCCGGATCGATAGTCATCTCCAGAGAAATCTCTTCCGCTGTCATATCTGTTTTCAAATCAAGACCGGTGATATTCACCGCCTCTTTCAGCCCCAGTGCTTCCTCGATCAAAGACAGCATTTCCTTCTTTACAGTGGAAACATCCTGTTTTGACAGAGCTTCCTTGATGTTGTCAGGAATAGCCTTGCTGACATGTAGGACAACCTTATCATACTTCTGTCCGCTGTAGCTGACTGTTAAGATTCTGGTTTCTTTTCCATGTTCTAATTGCTTCTCAGTTTTATAGGACTTAGTGACAATATCTCCTTTTCCAGCCCCTCCCTGTGAGGATGAACTGTTATTTGACTGCTGACTGCAAGCTGTTAAGATTGCCAAAGCTGCCAGCAAAAAGACAATTAATTTTCTCATGTCTTATCTCCTTCAATATTGAGCTGATTTTATCATATCATTATAAAATCGGCGCTGTCAAACTGATTGTCACTCTGTCATTAAAATGTAATAAAAAAGAGCAGCTTATTTCTGCTCTTCTGCTCCATTCATCAGGAGATTGTTGATATATTCTTCTGGCGTCAGCTTAATCATTTCTTTGAGCTTGAGATTTTGAAAATAAGGCATAGCCGCTGCTTTTTCGATATCCAGACTCTCAAAGTCATAGGTAGAAGTCATTTTCAGCTCGTTCTCATTCAAAATTGTCACTGAACCGCTAAAGCCTTGAAGTCCACGAGCCTGCACATAGTCTGCATCCTGCTCCAGTGACTCATTGAGAGACTTCTGCGCTTCCTCCAGCCCCATCTGCTTGATGGCTTCTTTCATCTCATCATCAGTCGCAGTCAGCCTTTCAATAACCAAGCGTTTAAAATGCTCTCCCTGATAAGTCACTGTCTGGCTCTGCTGGTTTCCTCGTTCATCCTTTGGAAAAACAAGTGTCCGAGTAATCACTTCCTGCTGCTTGGCATTATCAATGATAGGCAGATTATTGCTGATTTCTTTCTTGTCAGCCGCATTCGAATTTGTCTCTGTCTTTTTATGTCCACAGCCTGCTAACAACGCCACACTCAATCCCAGTCCTAATAAAATTTTCTTCATCTTCCATCCTCCTCAGAGATATTGTATCACAGTTCTGCTCCTTGTCAATCCATCCAGTCGCCAAAGCCCTCTATCAACCGGAACAAAAAGAAGAGCCGAGATTCTCTTCCCGACTCTTTCAGTTATATTCAAAGATTAGAGAGCTGCCCGCAGACGAGCTTCTGCATTTTCAACATTACGAACAGAACGTGGCAGAAAAGCACGGATATCATCTTCTTTGTAACCAACTTGGAGACGTTTATCATCCACTAAAATGGGACTTTTCAAAATACGCGGGGTCTCCATGATGATGTCAAGAACTTCGTTGACACTTAATTCCTCAATGTCAACACCCAAACCTTTAGCATAGCGGTTTTTTGATGAAACAATGCTCGCGATACCATTTTCTGTTTTGGTTAAAATATCCAGAAGTTCCTCTTTGGTGATGCCTTCTTTGCCTAAATTTTGTTCTTTATAAGTTAATTGATGAGCGTTTAGCCAGGTTTTTGCTTTTTTACAACTAGTACAACTTGAGACAGTATAGATTGTGATCATGTAAGTACTCCTTTCGCTACACGATACTAATATCGTAGTCTATTATATCACAAAAACCATCGGTCTTGCGACCTATTTTGCAAAATTACTCTTCAATTTCGATGGCATCGTCCAAATCCAGAGTCACTTCTTCCATCGTTTCCACAGGGCTTTCAGCCTTGCTGCCAACCACTTCTGCCAAGTCATCGCCTTCAATCAAACCATAGCGTACACGAACCTGGCGGTCAATTTCGTCAAAGACTTCTGGATGATCAGCCAAGTACTTCTTAGCATTTTCAGATCCTTGACCAATCTTTTCATCATTGTAGGAGTACCAAGCACCCGCTTTTTTGATGATATCCAAATCAGTCGCAATCTTAATCAACTCACCTGTCTTAGAAATACCTTCTCCGTACATGATTTCCACGAAGGCTTCTTTGAATGGCGGAGCTACCTTATTTTTAACAACCTTGATCTTGGTTTCTTTACCAACATTAGTATCCTTCTCATCGCCAGTTCCCTTGATTTGAGTATTACCACGGACATCCAGACGGACAGAAGCATAGAACTTCAGTGCACGGCCACCTGGTGTTGTTTCAGGATTACCAAACATTACGCCAACTTTTTCGCGCAGCTGGTTAATGAAAATTGCAATCGTCTTCGTTTTGTTGATAGAAGCAGACAGCTTGCGCATAGCCTGACTCATCATCCGAGCCTGCAAACCTACATGGCTGTCACCGATATCGCCATCGATTTCTGCACGCGGTACAAGGGCTGCAACTGAGTCCACAACCACCAAGTCCACCGCACCTGAGTCAATCAGCTTACCAGCAATTTCCAGTCCCTGTTCTCCAGAATCAGGTTGAGACAGCAGCAACTCATCAATATTAACACCCAGAGCAGCCGCGTATGACGGATCCAAAGCATGCTCAGCATCGATAAAGGCTGCGATACCACCTTCTTTTTGCGCTTGAGCAACGGCGTGAAGAGCAACTGTTGTCTTACCAGAAGACTCCGGACCGTAAATTTCAATAATCCGTCCCTTAGGGTAACCACCAGCACCAAGGGCAATATCCAAGGCCAAAGAGCCTGAACTCATGACTTGAACCTTTTGCTCTGCCCGTTCGCCAAGACGCATAATGGCTCCCTTACCAAAGTCCTTTTCAATGTTTTTCAAGGCATTATCCAAGGCTTTTTGGCGCTCATCGCCGAATTTCTTTGAGATTTCGTCTAATTTTTTTTGTTTCTTTGCCATTTATTTCTCCTGTTTTTTCTAAAATGTCTTTTGGCCATCTGTTAATTATACCAAAATTCAGCTATTTAATAAAGTTTTTCGTACTAGGTTGAAGGCGTGCAGAACAGCAATTTTCCGCACATCACGACGACTGCGTCCAGCAATATTGACCTTAATAGTTTCCGTTCCTGAAGCACTAGCTAAACCGATAAAAACGGTCCCTGCAGGATGATCTTCCAGTGAATCTGGGCCTGCCACACCTGTCAAACTGACAGCTAAGTCGCTTTCGGTCAGCTTTCTAGCCTGCTCTGCCATTTTCCCTGCCGTAAAAGCTGAAACAACTCCATGCTCCTCCAAGTCTCCCAACGGAATATCCAGCATCCGGCTCTTTTCCTCCATGCTGTAGGTGACAAAGCCACCTGAAAAAATGGAAGAGGCTCCAGCAAAATCAGCCAAGGTCGCTTGAAAGAGGCCTGCTGTCAGACTCTCCGCCGCCGAAATCGTCTTCCCTTGACTCTTCAGCAACTCAAAAGCCACCTGTGCCAAGGAATTGTCATCGCCGTAACCATAGAAAATCTCTGACAAGGGCTGTCCCTCAAAAGTCTTATATGCCAAAATTTCCTTTTCCACAGCCTCAAACTTGGTGTCAGCTTCTGCCTGACTCAGGGCCTTGGTGGACAGTCGCAGGGTAACCTCTCCCGTCTTTGCATAAGGAGCAATAGTGGGGTCACTCTGCTGCTCAATCATCTCTGACAAAATAGTCACTAGCTGACTCTCGCCAATACCAAAGAATCGCAGCACCCGTGAATACAGTTTCTGACCTGTGGATAAGAGGGGAACCAGCTCATTATTGACCATAGGTTTAAGCTCGCTAGGCGGGCCAGGCAGAACTACATAGGTCACTCCGTCTGCTTCTAACAAGCCTCCGACAGCTAAGCCGGTCGCATTTGGTAACGGCGTCGAGCCTCCGACTAGCTGGGCCTGACGCTCATTATTGGGAGTTCGAGCATAATCCGGTCGACTAGCAAAAAAGCGATCCAGCTTTTCCACAGCCTGTGAGTCAAAATTGAGCTCGCGCCCTAAGAACTTAGCCAAGGTCTGCTTGGTCAAATCATCTTCCGTAGGCCCCAAGCCTCCTGTCAGGATAATCAGATTACTGCGCCTTTGGGCAATTTCCAAAACAGAGAGGAGACGATTTTCATTGTCCCCCACTGCTGTTTGAAAATAGACATCAATCCCCAGACTCGCCAGTTTTTCAGATAAAAATTGGGCATTGGTATTGACAATCTGACCCGTCAGAATCTCGGTGCCCACAGCAATAATTTCTGCTTTCATAGAACCTCCTACCTTACTATTCGGAATTGGCTTTATTTTATCACAAAAAATCTTAAAAAAGTTGATTTTCATTTCAGGAAATAAAAAGAACTGTCAAGCTCCTTGACAAACTTGTCAACATGCTGTGGAAAACTTTTAAGAATGACTGATGTTATGCAGAATAACTGGATTGTTAGGAAAATGCTATTGGCAAATGGTTTCATTATTTTTATAATAAAGATGAAAAAAGGAAATCCTCTAAATATTTTTATTTAAAGAAAGGAGATCACCATGAAAATTTCACAAGTTCTCAAAGGCATTCGTCAACAAAATCAACTCACTCAGGAGACTTTGGCAGAAAGGCTCAAGGTTTCCCGCTCTGCCATTGCCCGCTGGGAAAGCGAAAAAGGTATCCCTGATATTGGAAATCTCATCGCTATCAGTCGGGAGTTTGATATCAGTCTGGACACACTCATCAAGGAGGATGAGCGCTTGGAGAAAAAGGTTATCGAAGACAGCAAGGCCAAGAAATGGCACTATTTGGTCATTTTCTACCTCTTCTCCGCTTTGGTTGAAATTGCCATCTTTGCCTATTTACACCATATCTTTATGGCTGGCTTCCTCATTTCCACTCTCTTTATGCTTTTCTTCGAGCTGCGCATCTTTATCAAGGAAAAGATTTGGATGCAGAAGGATAAATAAACAAAATTCCTTGGATGTTAGAAAACCAAGGAATTTTTTCTATGAAATAAGAAACAGAGTCACCCTATTATGAGACATATGAAAGAGAGCAGGCAAGCAAAGATTGCGTTCGCTTTTTACATATAAGATAGCAAAGAAAATTTCACTAGAAAATCGGCAAATTGTTTGACTCAATTCTGTTAAAAAGAGATGTCTAAAATGTAAAGTCGCAAAGAAAAAGAGGAAAGTAAAACTGCAATCACCTTGTTCAGATACTTACCAAAAAAATTAAACATGATAGAATGCTGAATGTTTTTACATAGACATTAGACAAACTTCCTTGCCATAAAACAAAAAGCAACCAAGAAAAGATTCCTGCACCTAAGAGAATGGTCGCATCCAACCAAAGAGAACGCTTAAAGTCCCGATCAAAGAGCCCTAGACTACGCTGAACCATGGCTTTTTTGATATAAAGCATCTTGACTGCAAAAAAGAGGACTGCAAAAACGAAGAATAGAGTCCAAATTGCCAGAGAACGTAAATTCATAAAAAGAAAATTAACAGGTACTAGATACCAAGGAAGATCCGCACCTGAATAACTAACTCCAAGCTGCTGCATTTCAGTTTCTAACTCCGCTGGTAACCCTTTAACATATCCGACTCCTTTTTACTAAATTTGTATCAAATATCTTCCTGATTAGTATGAAAAAATCCGATAAAGCAATCATTTGTATTTCAAAAATTTATTGGAACTTTTGTCTTTATGCGTTTGTCGTGTCATCATAAATTATTTTTTAAACGCTTCGTATAGTTTTTTATAGAACTCTTTCTTTTCTTTTTTTTGATTATTAAACTCTTTTTTGCCGTAATCAAAATTCGCTACTGAAAATCCCTTGCCATCATCAGAAAAAGTGAAGAATTCTATCCCAATCAATTTATTATTTTTAGCATCTACTACAGTAGTTCCTAAATTATTGTTAAATTGTTTAACTTCTTCTTCACTAACCCCAAACCCCATAGCAGTGCCATCTGCAATAATATTTGAAAACACTTCTTCTGAAGATGCTACTTCTTTGACAGATATTAGATAGACAGCATCTTCTGTTTCTACTTGCCTTACCTTATCCCATCTTTCGGTATCATTCGAAGAGATTGTATAGACTGTTAAATCCACCGAAGGTTTATTGGAATTTTCTTTTTTAATCACTTGTTTGCCAATTAAGACGATTGCGAGTATTCCAATGACTAGTAGCAAACTAATATAAATTTTCTTTTTCATGCCTGACTTCCTATATCTTTTATATCAATGATAACATCAACTTTACTATATACAGCTGGATCATGCGTTGCTATAATAACATAATTATTCTTGGCTGCTTCACTCAATAATAAGTTGATGATTTCATTCCCAATCTCACTATCCAAGGCTCCTGTAGGTTCATCCGCTAAAATAATTTTACGCGGTTTCATTAACATTCTTGCAATAGCTACACGCTGAGCTTGTCCCCCAGACAATTCATATATTTTATGTTTTAAATAGTCCGTAGAAAGGCCTACTTTTTCAAGTATCTCAGATATAATCTTTTTGTCTTTATTGAGGAGTTTTAAATTATCATATACTGTTTTGTTTTCTATCAAAGAATAATTTTGGAATACATACCCAATAGTATTTTTAAAATAGGTTCTTTCTTTGGTTTTCCAAATATCCTGTTTATCAACTAACACTTTTCCACTGTCAATTTTTTCTAGCCTTCCTATAATGTTTAGCAAGGTACTTTTACCTGAACCCGAACCGCCAATCAAGGCGTAGCTTTTCCCAGCTTCAAAGGTTAAATTTAAATCTGTAAATATTTCTTTTGAGCCATATTTTTTTGTAACATTCACAATTTCAATTGTCATTAGTCATCCCCTTTTAGAATTTGAGTGTATCTATCAGATAATTTTCTGAAACTTATTATTATTGACATCATTAAAACCGTTAAAGAAGCAAGACCAATATACAATAACTCTATTTGTCCTGTCATGATAAATGTCAATAAGATAACCATTATAATCGTTATCATAAAATATTTTAGACTTGAAATGGCCATACCTGTTTTCGATAGGCCTAAAATGATTTTTTTGACATAGTCATTCTGTTTTAAGGCAACAAACATTTGAGCATATTGATAAATGAGTAGAAATACAATTCCACAAATAATTATTTGCAGTATTTTTGAAAGGAGAATTTGGTGCTCTAAAGATTGAATATTAAGTTTCACAGTTTGGTAAACCTCGACTGGATTGATTGAAAAATTCAAACTAGCACTCAAATCGTTGATGTCCTTAATTGCTTCTGGACTAAAAAGTGAGTTATATATGATATTGCTTGCCAAAATAAAATCGTTAGTTTCTACCATTTTATCAGTATCTAATACAACCACTATATTACTCTTACTATTTGTCACACTTTCCAAAGGTAGATTATCTTTATTTTCAGGGACACTACTGCCATTTTCATTGAAATAGAAAAATTCTTGCCCATCAGGAATGACTTGCACCGTAAGATCATCTTTTGTATAGTTTGTACCAGTAAATTGTTCTGCTACAACCGTATTCTCGATTGATGCCTTATTCTCTTTAAATTTATTAGGAATATAGATGGTTGCTATTTTATTATCTAAAATACGATAGTTTGTTCCATTAACTTTATTTTGTACCTTAGCACCTGTTTGATTGATATAAACCAGCTCTTTATTAACCTCTGGATTCGTTATCCCATCACTTTTTAATTGCTTAGAAAAATCTTCTGTAACATGAGAAGTTTTCATAAAATCTGGAACATAGGCTGAAGATGATTTGATATATATAAAATCCAGTTTTTTTAAGGCTTTAGCAATCTCTATATACTTAGCTCCTGAGTCATTTGCTTCTTCTCCATTAGTAACAGATTCATTTTCAATACCCAAAAACTCTAGTCTTTTCCAATCTTTTACTGCACTCCATGGTTCTAAATGCTTTATCTGTATATTTATCTTTGATTGACTAGCCTTTGTTTCCCGTAAAAAGACTCCTGAAACAACTATTATGCTAGAAATAACCGCAAGCCATACGATAAAAATGAGGCTGTTTTTGGCCTTATTTTTTATAATTTCAATAGGTTTTTCAACCTTGATAGTCAACCAAAATAGAACAAAGGTGATAGCATCAATAATTTGAAAAATTATAAAATTGGTTAGAAGTAGAGAGAAGAATAACTTGGAACTATAGGTGAAGAGACCACTCCCCAGAAAAGAGCCATAGAAAACCATCAATAAAGCAACTATAATCAGCTCAAAAGTAACAGAAATTAAATAATCCTTTTTTAGGTTATATACAGGCAATCCTAAAGAACGTCGTATCACTCCTTCTTTAATCTGTCTCGCTCTAACAACAAATAAAACAACTAATAAGGTTAAGTAAATTGAAATCATTAACAAAAATCTTAAAGAGCCAGTAAATTGTATCATTCCTCCCATATACCAAGGGTAAGCCATATATACTACTTGCAGACCTGTAGACGTAAGTTTTTTTAAACCATTTGAATCTATTTCCCCTAGAGTATAGTACATCCCTGTTATCGGTATAGACTTTAATTGTTCATGGCTGGCATCATCAAGATTTATATAAGTCAACTGTCCTGAATTCTGAACCACCGGCTTGTATATTTTAACTTTTTTCTCTTCTGATAGGCCACTAATCATTTGATATATTTCTTCATTAGAAAGATTGCTTTTCCCTTGAATGGAGAAGGCACCATCAATTGGTAAAGGTATTGGTTTTTGAGTATCACTAATACTAACCAGACCAATGGCAGCAATTAAGCAAAAAAAGAGTCCTATAACACCTAATTTTAATTTCATAAGCTCCTACCTATATTATAAAAGACCCTATAATATTATTGGGTCTTCCAACTTTCATAAACTATTGTTAAAATTTAAAGTAGTTCCAATGTGCATTTAATCGAACATCATTCCAACTTTTTGTTGAACTTGACATTGCCCATCCATATTTTTGAGAATCAGATGACTTAACAGTTCCCCAAAGATTAGTTATCGAAGATTTTGAACCAATATTATTCGGAGATTTAACATAGTAATTAGAATAACCATAGTTATCATTCACACCATAATTCCATTCATCAATAATCGGATATGGGGCTGGATATGCTACTTCTGCACTAACGATACTAGTCATAGTAGTTAGCCCAAAACCTAAAGAAACTGTAGCTAATAAAGCTAATGTTTTATTTTTAATTCTTATTTTCATAACTACACTCCTATATTGAATATTTTATAGTTTTTAGAGAATATTTTACCTTTCCAATTTATAGCTTAGCTAGTCACAATCAACGACCCCATTGGTCTCACCTTCTTTAATTTTATAGATTCTAATTTTTAAATATATATATAATTAATCTTTGCCTACTTTTTTGAATTATTTAGTCCATTGGACTCGCCCCTTTCCTATGCTATTTACTTTACCACCATGACCACCACCATGGAAATACACTTGTAGTAATTATTGACATTACTGCCAGTAAAATTAAATTGTACACTATTTTTTTCACATTTGCTCTCCTTTTTATTTCATGATATACTATTTTAAAATATTTTTTCAAAATGTAGCTTTTAGTAACATTTTAAAAAGGAGTTCTTATGCGTTGGGATTATGGAAAAATCTATAAAGAAATTAGGAAATCAAAAGGGTTGACTCAAGAAGAAATTTGTGGAGATTTTTTAGCTCGCTCAACTTTGGCACGAATTGAAAGCGGGCAAGTTGTGCCAAAGTTCGATACCATGATTTTTTTACTTCGCCAGATAGATATGACACTAGAAGAATTTAAATACATTTGTGATTATTATCAACCTAGTCAGAGACAAAAAATTTTAAATTCTCTTTATAACCAAGGTGAGTCTATTGTAGGGACGAAAAGCTTGTTACGATTAAAGAGAGAATGCGAGGCATATCTATATAAACATTCCGATATTCCGATTAAACATGCTTTAGATAGCATCAATATTACTATTCATCTGAGACAAAATGGAATTTCTGAGACAAAAGAAATTAATGCTACTACCAATAAAATTTGGGCGTATTTAGAGAAACAGGACACTTGGTATGAAAGTGATTTTCGACTTCTTTCTACTATCCTTTATTTCTTCCCTTTAGAAAATATCAAACAATTTACCCAAAAGATTTTAAATAGCATAAAAAAATACAAATCATTTCGCTATGGGAATAATGTACAAATCGGACTCTTAGTCAACCTTTCTACCATCTATCTTTATAATGGATTAAAGAGAGAATGCGCTGAAATTACTAAGTACATTTACGATTTGTCAAAAAAAGAAAAACGTTATGATTCCCTGGGACTTTCACAGATTCGACTTGGAATTTGCAAAAATGATAACGAATTAATAAAAAAAGGGATTGCCCTACTACAACTTGCCGATGAAAAAGAGCTAGTAAAATCGCTAAAAGAAGAAATTGAAAAATACCGCTGAGAGTCTTTCTCAAACGGTATTTTTATGTGGATTGAAATCACAATCATTTTCATGGTCATTGATAAGGCCAGCTGCTTCTAGGAATGAATAGACACAAACAGGACCGACAAATTTGAATCCTTGCTTTTTCATCGCTTTAGACATGGTTTCTGACAGCTCTGTCTTAGCTGGCGCTTCCTTGTAGTCCAAAATTTCATTGTCAATCGTTTTGAAGTCTACAAAAGACCAGATATAGTCACTAAAAGAGCCAAACTGCTTTTGAACAGCCAAAAAAGCTTGGGCATTAGCCCTAGTTGCATAAATCTTCATCTTGTTACGGATAATGTTGGGATTATCCAACAAACCATCCAGATCTGCATCTGTCATCTGAGCAATTTTCTGGGCATCATAGAAATGAAAAGCTTCCCGAAAAGCCTGACGTTTATTCAGAATGGTCTCCCAAGAAAGTCCAGCCTGATAGGTCTCCATGCAGAGCAATTCAAATAACTTCTGATCATCGTGAAGGGGCTCGCCCCACTCCTCATCATGATAGGCCACATACAAGGGGTTGTTCATTTTTACCCAGCCGCAGCGTTTGGTCATAGCTTTCTCCTATTTCACCAACATCTTGAGAGCTGACTTGATATAGTTTTCTGCTGTATCCGTCGTTCCCTCAAAGAATTTCTTGATTTTCTTAAGTTCAGCAGCCTTGTACCCCAGAGCCAGCATGGCTTCCATAGCTTCTTCCAGCTCCTGATTATCCACAGTCTGGACGGGTGCCTTGCTTTCTGCCAGACCATCCGCCGCCACTACCTTGCCTTCTAAGTCCAGCACCATCTGCTGGGCTGTTTTCTTACCAATCTTAGGAAACTTGGTCAGGTAGGTGATGTTTTTCTGCTCAATGGCTTGCACTAAGCCAGCATTATCATCCGCCGCAATAATAGCCAGGGCAGACACTGGCCCAATACCTGAGACTGAAATCAAGCTGAGAAAGAGTTGCTTCTCCTCCTCAGTCGCAAAGCCGTAAAGGAGCTCCGCATCTTCTCTCACCACCTGGTGCACATAGACCTTAGCTTCCTGATGAAGCTGCCCTGAGTAAGCATAAGGGTTGGCCACATGAAGAATATAGCCGATAGAGTTGACTTCCAATACGATGTATTTGGCTGTTATTTTACTGATGATTCCTTTAAAATATTCGTACATAATCTTCCTTCTTTTTGTATCATTTTGCCTATCTAGTATATCATATTTTCTGCCTGGAAACTGCAAACAGAAGTGCAACCAGCGGTTGACAAAATGTACAGGAAGCTGTATTCTCAAGATAACTAAAAGCTGTTAGGATAGAGTTAGCAAAGAAAAGGAGGCTGCGATGATGAAACTCGCTGATAAATTATTTGAACTAAGAAAAGAAAAAGGCTGGTCACAAGAAAAGCTAGCTGAACAAATCAATGTCTCTCGCCAGAGCATTTCCAAGTGGGAGTCTGGCCAAGCGCTGCCAGAACTCGAAAAAATTGTAGAGCTGAGCAAGATTTTCCAAGTGACGACAGATTATCTGCTTTTAGAAGACAGCAACAAGCCGGAAATAAAACCCGTCCTCTCGGAAGATGAAAAAGATCGCTACTACAAAGAAGTGAAATCTTATGGCTTCTGGCAGGTTCTGTATATTTTTGTATCAGCCTTGGCTATTTTTCTCTTTTTCGCAGGTTCTAGCTTTCCAGCAAAATTCACTGCTCTAGTCTGGTTGACCTTCTTCCTCTTAATCGCATCCACAATGGCTATTAACAAGGCGCTAAAGATTAAGAAAAAGTATTTGGACAAGGTTATAGGCCTTGATGAGGATTCTAAGAAAGAAGGTGCTCAAGATGAAACTAAAAACTGACAATCCCATACCTGTCAAAACGCGTCTGAAAGAGCTGCTTGGAGACTGGCTCTTCATCTTGGGCTATCTCATTGCTCTTTTTTTACTGGCTATGGGCTTTTACAATCTGGTTCTAGGAGGCATTCCTGCATTCACTGAAGCTCAGAGCCAACTTCTGGCTTTTTCTAGCTCCGTCCTGCCTCTAACTATCATCTTTGCTTGGCTAGACTATAGAAAAGGAAGTTTTGGCAAGCGTTGGGCAGGTTTACAGTTGGTTTACAAACATAGGAGACTTTCCCACAGCCTTTTGCGCTCTGCTATCAAGTTTTTCCCTTGGCAACTGGGACATATGGGAGCTATCCGTAATGCTTATCAAGCAGATACCCTGTCAATTATCTTGTCAACTTCAGCAGGTATTCTCTTCTTGATCTTTCTGCTGATGGGACTACTTCGCAAGGACAAACGCCATCCAGCTGATTTGCTTGCTGGAACGCAAGTTCAGCTCAAAAATTCAAAACAGCTCTAGTTCTATGACTAGGGCTGTTTGATCTTCTATAGAGTTTAGTATTTCCCCAACTCCCGCAGGCTAGTATGATTTTCCTGAATGCGGCGAAACATTTTTTCCATATCCGACTTGGTAAAATTGACTAAGACCGGTCGGCCGTGTGGGCAGTTGTAAGGATTGTCACACTGGGACAGCTGAAAGAGCAAGTCACGCGCAGAGTAGTCATCCAGACTGTGATTGGCCTTGATGGAGCGTTTGCAGCTCATCATAATGGCCAGCTCTGCTCGATATTTCTTGATAGAAACTTCCTTGGTCAGGAGAAGCATATCACACATCTCATAGATACCTGCTTCAATCTCCTCTTCCTTGAACCAAATGGGATGCTCACGGAGGATAAACTGATTGGCTCCGTACTCCTCTAAAAAGATGCCAGCATCTTCTAACAGCTCCATCCGCTGCTTGATCCGCAGTATATCGTCCGCTGGAAATTCAAAGATATAGGGCACTAAGAGCTGCTGCTGGCTATTGTCCACATCTCCAATCTTCTCCCGATAATACTCATACTTGACCCGCTCCTGGGCAGCATGCTGGTCAATAATGTAAAGACCACCCTTGCCCTGAGCAAAGAGATAAGTGCCATGCATCTGGCCGAAATATTCTAACTCTGGGAAGCTTGACTTCTCTTCCTGCTCCAACTTATCCACAGCCCGCTCCAGACTGACCTGATCAAGCTCTGGATGGTCTAGTTGGTCATAGCTAACTGGCTTTCTCTCTGCAAATTTGACCGAAGTTGGTTGTGGCTCTGCTTTTTCATTTGTCGCTTCATGAATAGGCTCCGCTGATTCTTCGAAGGATAGCTGCTGCTCGGCCACCTGTGGCTTGAGGAAGAAGTCATTCTGCTCCTTATCGTAGTAGAGGCGATTTTCTTTCAGCGGGAGGCTGGTCTGTTCGGGCTTAGTCGCACGCTTAACAGTTGATTTGGCTAGATTTTCCAAAGCATCCGGGATAAGATCCTGCTCCTTGAGACTGGTTGCAATAGCTTGCGAAATCAAGGCCATGAGTTCCCGCTCTTTAGAAATTCGCACCTCTTGCTTGGTCGGATGGACATTGACATCGGCCAGATAGGGGTCAATCTGAATATTGATGACCGCGAGTGGAAAGCGACCTACCATAAGCTTGCTGCCGTAGCCGTCCAAAATAGCGCGATTGAGCAGGAAATTCTTAATGTAGCGGCCGTTGATGAGAATGGTAATATAATTCCGATTCGCACGAGTCAGCTCAGGCAAACTGACATAGCCACTCACTTCAAAATCCAAATCCGATGCAGAGATTTCCACCATTTTCTTAGCTGTTGCCAAACCATAGATTCCTGCAATAGCCTGACGCAGATTACCACTGCCGGCAGTCCGTGTCATTTCGCGGCCGTCACTGATAAGGGTGAAAGCCACTTCCGGATGGGCCAGACTAAGCCGATTAATCACATCAACGATATGGGACAGCTCAGCCTGCTGGCTCTTCATATACTTGAGCCGGGCTGGAGTATTGAAGAAGAGATCTTCAATCTTGATTTTCGTTCCCACTGGACTGCTGGTAGGCTCATGCTCTTCAATCTCACCGCCTTGGGCAACTAGCAGGGTTCCGTGCTGGCCGGCTTCAGTCGCTGTCTCAATGGTGAAACGCGAAACAGAAGCAATGGAAGGAATGGCCTCACCACGAAAACCCAGTGTCCGAATCCGAAAGAGATCCGCTTGTTTCTTGATTTTACTGGTAGCATGGCGGCGAAGTGCCAGAGGGACATCTTCGTGGTCTATGCCTTCACCATTATCCGTTACCTGGATAGTCTTGAGTCCAGCCTCCTCTATTTCGATGGTAATCTGACTTGCACCCGCATCAATTGAATTTTCCACTAGCTCCTTGACCACGCTGCTAGGCCGCTCAATGACTTCACCGGCCGCAATCTGATTGGCTAGAATTTCTGGAAGTTCGATAATTTTTGACATCTTTTTCTCCGTATTTGTTCTGCTATCTATTATAACACATTGGGCTCTTTCTATCAGAAGGGAACCTTTTCTCAACTACTCTGCTCACAAGCCAAACCATATAGACACAAATAGCTGCCACATAGACAAAAGGGCTTGTTTTCGCTGCCAAGTTGCGGTTTAATAAAGGTGAAAGGAGGAAGTTATGAAAGTTAAGCTAAGAATCGATTCTCAAGTCACCGAAGACTCCGTCAGCATTGAGGCTCGCCTCATGACAGAAAGCATTCAGGAATTGGTCCACTTTGCTCAACATCTAGGCAAAGAAGACAAGATTCATGTCAAGAAAGAAGACGAAATCTATCTGCTGAACGCTAAGGAAATCCACCGAATCTATACAGAAAATCGCCAGGTTCAGGTTCGAACAGCAAAAGACAGCTATCGAGCTCAACAAGCTCTTTATCAATTGCTGCAGGTCCTGCCGGAGTATTTCCTGCAGATTTCTCAGTCAGAGATTATCAACAGCCGGCAAATCAGCCATCTCAAGCTGACTCCAAATGGCCTCATTCAAATATTTCTGAAAAACGGCGATCAGACTTACTCGTCCCGCCGCTATCTCAAATCCATTAAAGAAAGGTTGAAATTATGAAAACTCGTCTTAAAGAACTCTTTTTCGGAGGGATTGGAGGGATTTTCATCGGTCTCTTCTTCTCCATGATTGTTTCTTATTTTTACAATCCAGCTTATCTACCGCTGCACCCTCGCTCTCCTACCGGCCACTTCTTTTTGAGCCAGCATGTCCATGTTTCCCTCATCATGCTCTACTGCCTGCTTATCTGGTTTATCATGGGAGCTATTTTCAGATGGAGCGGAAGCTTCTTCCAAAGAGACTGGAGCATCCTGCGCTCCGTCGTTAGCCACTATGGTGTGATGATTCTGACCTTTGCACTTTTGGCTAATCTAGCTGGATTTTTCCCAAGAGAAAAAATACTTAGCCTGACACT
Source organism: Streptococcus sanguinis (assembly GCF_013343115.1). Lineage (NCBI taxonomy): Bacteria > Bacillati > Bacillota > Bacilli > Lactobacillales > Streptococcaceae > Streptococcus > Streptococcus sanguinis. Next base: position 2,243,874 of record NZ_CP054570.1, on the reverse strand, counting down.
AACTGCCGTCGGGGAATTCACCCTCATCTATCTAATTATTTCAGGTGCCATCTACTACCGCACTTACCGCAACATTCAAAAAATCAATAGCGGTTTGTCTAGAAAATCGTGAGAAATAAAAAGAGCAGACTTGTGAAATTAGCAAGTCTGCTCTTTGTTTTTACAACTTCTTCTTGAGCTCGGCCACTGCTGCCATGACTTCCAGGGGAGTCATATTGTAGATGTCCAAGTCTCGGAGTTCAGTCAGGATTGGATTTTCCGTTCCTTCTGCGAAAAGAGACATCTGCTCCGCCACTTGTGACTGCTTCGGTCTGGATGCAGCAGGAAGCTCTGAGCCTAGTCCTGTATCCTGACTCTCCAAATGGCTCAAAATGTTGTCCGCCCGCTCCAGTAATTTCTCAGGAAGTCCGGCAATCTTCGCCACATGGATTCCGTACGACTTGTCAGCCGGACCAGGCTCAATCTTATGCAGGAAAGTCACCTGTCCGTCCTTTTCCAATGTTGCCACATGGACATTTTCCAAATGCTCCAAGCTATTCTCTAAGGCTGTCAGCTCATGATAGTGGGTAGCAAAGAGGGTCTTGGCTCCAGTATAATGATGAATATGCTCAATAATAGCCTGAGCCAGCGCCATCCCATCGTAAGTCGCTGTCCCACGGCCCAGCTCATCAAAGAGAATGAGCGAACGCTCGCTGGCCTGTCGAATGGCCCGATTGGCCTCCATCATCTCCACCATAAAGGTGGACTGGCCAGATACCAAATCATCCGCAGCACCGATACGAGTGAAAATCGCATCGAATAGCGGCAGACTGGCAGACTGAGCAGGCACATAAGAGCCCATTTGTGCCATAATGACGATGATAGCCAGCTGGCGCATATAAGTCGATTTCCCGCTCATATTCGGCCCGGTAATCAGCTGGATGTCCGTTTCCTGGTCCAGCAGAATACTATTTGGAATGTAGCTTTGGGCACCCATGACCTTTTCCACAACAGCATGCCGACCTTTTTCAATCTGCAGACAGCGCTCTGCAGTAAAGACGGGGCGCACCAAATGTAGTTGCTCTGCTACCGCAGCAAAGCTCTGCAGGACATCTACAGCTGCCAGCGTTTGTGCCAAGGCCTGCAAGCGCTGGATGTATTTGCCAGCTTCCTCGCGAATCCGCATGAAAATCTCGTATTCCAAATTAGCAGATTTTTCACGCGCCTCCAACATCTCTCCCTCAATCCGGGCCAGCTCCTCCGTTCCGAAACGCTCCGAATTTTTCAGGGTCGCCTTGCGGAAGAAATGACTGGGCACATGAGCCAGCTGAGAATTGGTCACATGGAAATAGTAACCATCTTTTTTATTATAATCAATCTTCAAATTGCTGATGCCACTGTTAGCACGTTCTTTGACTTCCAGCTCCGCAATCCATCCAGTCCCCTCCCTCAGCACAAGCCGATACTGATCCAAGGTTTCATCAAAACCGGTCTGAATGATATTGCCCTCAGTGATGATATGGGGTGCATCCGGCGAAATGGCCGAGCTAATCAAGCCCGCCAACTCTGAAATAGGATCCAAACCCTCAATCAAACGAGCTAGATGCGGGCTGCCGATTCCTTGCAAGATAGCCTTAATCTGAGGCACATTGCCCAATGTTGCTGCCAACTGCAGCAGATCCTTGGGATTGGTCTTGCCAAAAGACACCCGACTAGCCAACCGCTCGATATCATAGACTCCCTTGAGGCTCTCCGTCAAATCACTCCGCTCAAAGAAATGATCCAGAAAAACCTCGACGACATTCTGCCGCTGGCTAATTCGCGCTTCATCAATCAGCGGACGCTGGATCCAAGAGCGCAGCATGCGGCCGCCCATGGCCGTCTTAGTCTCGTCCATCAGCCAATAAAGACTGCCGTGCTTCTTGCCCGAGCGAGCATTTTCTGTCAAATCCAGACTCGCCTTGGTGGCATAGTCCATTTGCAGAAAGTCCTTGATTTCATAATGCTGAGCCTTCTTTAAATGGCTGAGCTCCCTCATCTGGGTCCGGTGCACATACTCCAGCAATTTCCCCGCTGCCTGACGTTCCATCGGAGACAGTTCCTCTCCCAGCAGCTGGACATCATCCAAGGCCGTCTGTACATAGGACAGTAAAAGGTTCATCTGCCCAGCCAAGACCTGCTCTTCAGCTTCTGGCAAGGCATAGCCCAGCACCACTTCCCTAGCCTTCAAATTACGGATTTCCCCGCAGACCAAGGCAAAGTCCTCTAGACTGGTCACCTGAAACTCACCGGTCACCAAATCCATATAAGCCAGACCATAGAGGCCATCTGAGTAATCCAGAGCCACCAGAAAGTTATTGGCAGAGTCCGGCTTACTGGAGTCCACCACCGTCCCCGGAGTGATAACCTGAACAACCTCCCGCTTAACAACTCCCTTGGCTTCCTTGGGATCTTCCATCTGCTCCGCAATCGCTACCTTATAGCCTGACTCGACCAAAACATCAATATACTGCTGTGCCGAATGATAAGGAACTCCGGCCATGGGAATGGGATTTTCTGCATTTTTATTTCGGCTAGTGAGAGAAATCTCTAAAATCTGGGCGGCATTGACCGCATCATCATAAAACAACTCATAGAAATCCCCCATCCGAAAGAGCAAGAAAGCATCTGGATAGTCCTTTTTGATATCCAAATACTGCTGCATGCCTGGCGATAACTTTTCTACTGCCATCTCTATCCTTTCTAAAAACAAACGAGGTCAGGACATCCGTCTCAAACCTCTCCATTTTTCCTGAAAAAACTGTGACTCTTACATCACTTCCTGTATTTGCTCTTCAATCTCCTGAGCAGCCGCCTGATCCCGGCAAACCACTAAAAGAGTATTGGCACCCGCAACGGTTCCCAGAATACGGCTATCAAACGAGTTATCCACAACATTGGCCAGCACTGTTGCCTCTCCCAGGCCCGTACGAAGAACCAGACTAAACTCTGCCCTGGCTACACTCTCCACATGCTTGGCTAAAAACTCTATAAAATCAATCTCTTCAGTCTCATGCGCCAAAACATAATAAGTCAGCCCCTTCTTCTTAACCTTGGTCAGGCCAATTTCACGAAGGTCACGCGACAGGGTAGTCTGCGTCACATAAATCCCTTGCGCTTCCAGACGATCCTGAATCTCCTTTTGCGTTCCTAGCTTTTCCTCCTTAATCATCGTTTTGACTAACTGATGACGGTCATTCTTTCTCATTTTTACCTCATTATTGAATATTTAGAAGCTGCATTCATGAAGAATACTCCATCCGATGAAAAACTGCTTCTCCATCAATCTAGGCAAAGATTTGCAGGAATACTGAGAATAAACAAAAAACTTTAACCAAGAGTGTCAGAGAAGGAAGCATTTAGATGGAAAACTCATCTATAAATACAGGTTCTTATCCCTCTTATTATATCAGAAAAATTCCTATTAGCCCAAAAATTATTCCCAAAAAAATTGAAGATTCCTTGAAAAATGTGATAAAATAATAACAAAAGACACAAAGGAGCAAATATGGATAACAAACAGTTGATTGCCGGCGAATTGGCCAAGGTTATTGACAGCCTTGATCAAGACACTATTTTAAATTTATTGGAGCAGCCAAAGAGCTCTGAACTTGGCGATATCGCCTTCCCAGCCTTTTCTCTGGCAAAGACTGAGCGCAAAGCTCCTCAAATCATCGCTGCTGATATCGCTGAAAAGATTGATACAGCGCATTTTGATAAAGTCGTTGCGACTGGTCCTTATGTCAACTTTTTCCTCAGCAAGGCTGAAATTTCTGGCCAAGTCATCAAAGAAGTCATCAAAGACGGAGCTGACTACGGCCAGCAGAACGAAGGAAATAATCAGAATATCACCATTGACCTGTCCAGTCCAAACATTGCCAAGCCTTTCTCAGTCGGCCACTTGCGCTCTACTGTTATCGGTGATGCTCTTTCCAACATCTTCCGCAAGATTGGCTACAACACCATCAAAATCAACCACTTGGGAGACTGGGGCAAACAGTTTGGCCTCTTGATGGTAGCTTATAAGAAGTGGGGAAGCCAGGAAGCTGTTGAAGCCAACCCTATTGACGAGCTCCTCAAACTCTACGTGCGTATCAATGCCGAGATTGAAAACGACCCATCTCTGGATGAAGAAGGCCGCCTTTGGTTCAAGAAGCTGGAAGATGGCGACCCAGAAGCAACTGAGCTCTGGCAATGGTTCCGCGACGAAAGTCTGACAGAATTCAACCGTATCTACGAACTCCTAGGTGTCGAGTTTGACAGTCTAAATGGTGAAGCTTTTTACAATGACAAGATGGACGAAGGGATTCAAATCCTTGAAGACAAGGGTCTCCTGCAGGAATCAAAAGGAGCTAGCATTGTAGACTTGGAAGACTTTAACCTTCCGCCTGCTATGATTAAAAAATCAGACGGTGCTACCCTCTACATCACACGGGATATTGCAACAGCCATCTACCGGGCTCGCACATACAACTTTGTCAAAAATGTCTATGTTGTAGGTCAAGAGCAGGCCAACCACTTTAGACAGCTCAAGGCCGTTCTGAAAAAGATGGGCTTTGACTGGAGCGACGACATGATTCACGTTGACTTCGGTCTAGTGACTAAGAACCGTCAAAAACTGTCTACACGTAAAGGAAACATCATCCTCCTCGAACCAACTCTGCTGGAAGCTATCAGCCGGGCTAAGAGCCAGATTGAAGCTAAAAACCCAGATTTGGAAAACAAGGAAGCTGTTGCTCGCGCAGTTGGAGTCGGAGCGGTTAAGTTCTACGACCTCAAAACCGACCGTCGCAATGGTTACGACTTTGATTTGGAAGCCATGGTTTCTTTCGAGGGAGAAACAGGTCCTTACATCCAGTATGCTTATGCTCGTATCCAGTCTATCCTGCGCAAGGCTAACTTCCATCCAGATGCAAAGGCTACGTACAGCCTAAACGATCCAGAAAGCTGGGAAATTATCAAGCTGCTCCAAGACTTCGGCCGTGTTGTCAAGCGTGCTGCTGATAACTATGAGCCATCTCTGATTGCCAAATACGCTATTAGCTTGGCTCAAGCCTTTAACAAATACTATGCACACACGCGGATTCTGGATGAAAGCCCTGAGCGCGACAGCCGTCTGGCTCTCAGCTACTCAACAGCTGTTGTCCTCAAAGAAGCTCTGCGTTTGCTGGGAGTAGAAGCCCCAGAAAAGATGTAAGCTTGATTTAGAACATCAAAAAACGAAAACCTCACTGGTTTTCGTTTTTTTCAATATGATAGAGCTCCTCAATAATCCCCGCAACTTTCTTAATGTCTCCCAACATGCCACGCATTTCAAAATCAGCCAAAACCGGAAATCCGAAGCGCTCTGAATATTGCTTGGCGGTCAGACAATATTGGTTGTTAAAGTTACGATTGCCACTGCCAATGACCCCCAAACACTTGCTGGCATTCTGACCATAGGCAATAAAGTCCCCTACATCGGTTGTCAGAATTTCTACATCGCCATTGTCCACACCATTGCCACCCTCCAGATAAGTCGGCAAAAAAGCGATAAAAGGATTGTCCATTTCAAAAAAGGGCTGCCCTTCCTTTACCATGTCTTTGATATGAATCTTCTCTACTTCTAGGCTTGGATGCTGCTCCAGCAAATAGTCTGTCAGCCGACGGACGAAACTCTCTGTATTGCCGCTCAGGCTGATGTAAACCAAGGAAACCTTTGTCATTTTACTCTCCATTCTAAAAAATAACAGATATTGCTTCTTAAAATTGTAAGCACTTATCTGTTATTTGTCAAATATTATTCGCTTGCAGCTAGTTCCGCTTTTTCAGCCTCTTTCTGCTGCTGAATTAACTTAAAGATGACGATGGAAAGATAAATTAAACTGATAACAAAGCCAAGCACTGTTCCTAAAAGAAGACTGTTTGAATGCGTTGCAACGTTCTCAGGGCTTGTAAATACCTTGCCAACAATCCCTTTCGATGAAATATAGACGTAAACCTGAGATAGCAAACTGACTAGTATATAAACGATATAGCTAATATTAGCCATCTGCAGATTTTTTCTAACCAAAAAGACGATAGATGCTATTAACAGAGCCGTCATAACGAAAAAAATCAGCATATTCATTCCATTGCGAAGAAATTCAAAATAAAGTTTATTAAACTGATTTGTCTGATCACTTAACTCTTTTGAGAAACCGATTTGTGTATAATCTACCTCAGAAAACTTTGAGAAAAAACGGCTCCATACTCCCAGTAAAGTTCCGATTGCTGACAAGACCAGCAAAACATAAAGATAAATTGGTTTCTTTTTCATGAACGCCTCCTGTAAAGAAATATTTTCACTTATTATACACCGAAAAGAAAAAGCTGACAAGACCAAGAGGCTTTCATCTTTTCAGAAGCCCACACAATAGCTAAATCCTTATTCATATCTTCGATTAAAAAATCAAAGCCGAAACACTGCTGTCTCGGCTTTTGTTTTGATTTAAAGAATATTAGCTATTCAAGTGCCATACTTCTTCTTCGTATTGAGCGATAGTACGGTCAGATGAGAAGAAGCCAGCTTTAGCGATATTGACGATGACTTTGTCCATCCAAGCATCGCGGTCTTCGTAGTCCGCCAGCATGCGCTCTTTCACTTGGATATAGTCTTCCAGATCCAGCAAGGTCATGAACCAGTCCTTGCTAATCAGCTCATTGTAAAGACGTTCCAAGCGTTCAGCTTTACCGACTGCCAATACTTCATCGCTGACGATAAAGTCAACCAATGGCTTGATAGCTTCGCGCGCATAGTACTCACTAGACTTGTAAGCAGATTTTGCGTAGAGGTCAATAACAGTCTCAGAATCTTCACCGAAGATGTAGATGTTGTCTTCGCCGACCAGCTCTGCAATCTCAACGTTCGCTCCGTCCATAGTACCAAGAGTCAAAGCACCGTTAAGCATGAACTTCATGTTACCAGTACCAGATGCTTCCTTAGAAGCCAGGGAAATCTGCTCAGAAATGTCACCAGCTGCAATCAAGAAGCTAGATGCTGTAACGTTGTAGTTTTCTACCATAACTACTTGCAGATGTGGAGCCACTTTAGGGTCATTAGCAATCACTTCTGACAAGCAAAGAATGAGGTGGATGATGTCCTGTGCAATTGTGTAAGCAGGAGCAGCCTTACCACCGAAGAAGACAGTGATTGGACGAGCAGGGATGTTACCAGCCTTGATGTCCAGATACTTGTGGATAACGTACAGAGCGTTCATTTGTTGGCGCTTGTACTCATGCAGACGCTTGATTTGGATATCAAAGATAGAGTCTGGATTGATTTCCACACCTTGGGCTTCCTTCAAGTGACGAGCCAATTTACGCTTGTTGTGAGCCTTAATGCCTTCCAATTTTTCTTTAACATTTGCAGCGCCAGTGAATTCCAACAAGCCTTCGAGCTTAGTTGCGTCATGGTGCCAGTCGCGACCCAGCAACTCATCCAGATAATGAGACAGACGTGGGTTGGCATGCATGAGCCAGCGGCGGAAAGTAATACCGTTGGTCTTGTTATTGAATTTTTCAGGGTAGATATCGTAGAAGGCTTTGAGCTCAGAGTTTTTTAGGATTTCTGTATGCAGAGCAGCAACCCCATTGACACTGTATCCGTAGTGGATATCCATGTGAGCCATGTGCACACGATCGTCTTCATCAATGATTTGCACTGCTGGATCTGCGTATTTAGCTTTAACGCGCTTGTCAAGCTCTTTGATGATTGGTACCAGGTGCGGTACTACTTCTTTCAAGAATTCCAGAGGCCATTTTTCAAGAGCTTCTGCCAGAATTGTGTGGTTCGTATAAGCAGTCATCTTCTGTACGATGGCAATTGCTTCATCCAGATCCAAACCACGCTCAGTCAAGAGACGAATCATTTCTGGGATAACCAGAGATGGGTGGGTATCATTGATTTGGATGACAGCATAGTCTGCCAAGTCGTGCAGGTTGCTGCCTTTTTCAATCGCTTCGTCAATAATCAGCTGAGCACCATTTGAAACCATAAAGTACTGCTGGAAGATACGGAGCAATTCCCCTTGCTTGTCACTATCATCTGGATAGAGGAAGAGGGTCAAGTTGCGAGCGATATCTGTCTTATCAAAGTCAATACCGTCTGTGATGATATCTGCATCCACTGAGTCCAAATCAAAGAGACGAAGACGGTTCTTAGTTTCTGTCTTGTAGCCTGGCACATCAATATCATAAAGAGTAGATGTCAGAGTGAAGTGAGCAAATGGCACTTGGTAGCTGCGGCTAGAGCGAACCAACCAGTTTTGCTCAGTCAGCCAGAAGTTAGGAATAGTTGTCTGTTCGTTGTTTTTCAAAACCTGTTGGAAAAGACCGAAATGGTAGTTCAGTCCTACACCATCACCATTGAGACCAAGTGTCGCAATAGAGTCCAAGAAGCAGGCAGCCAGACGGCCCAAGCCTCCGTTACCCAGAGACGGCTCCAACTCAACTTCTTCTACTTCGATCAAGTCTTTACCAGCATCTGCCAACTCTTGCTTCACATCATCGTAAAGTCCAAGATTGATCAAGTTGTTAGACAAGAGTTTACCAATCAGGAACTCTGCTGAGATATAGTAGAGTTTTTTCTTACCAGTGTTGACTGGCTTTTGAGCGCTGGCTAATTTAGTGTAGTTCAAAAGAGCCAGGTAGAGTTCTTCGTTGCTGCAATCAGCAAGATTTTTTGAATAAGTATTTTTGATATAAGTTTGTAAGTTTGACATGATTAATCCCTTCAAGCCTGATTCGGCTGTTCTTTATTCGTTAATTAAATCGGTATTCATACGACGGTAAGTCTTGGTCAAGCTGTAAAGCTCACCTTCGACGATTGGATTCAGCTCTTCAGCTGTCATCCGCCAAGTCCAGTTGCCGCCAATTGTGGATGGATAGTTCATCCGTGCCGCACTGTCTAATTCCAGCAGGTCTTGCATGGTCGCAATGGCCATAAAGCTGACTGAAGCAAAGATTGTACGCAGCATTGCATGAGGTACTGTTTCGTACTCCTTACGGTTGGTGTACTGTGCCATGTACTGGCGAGTAGCGTCGTCAATCTCATCCTTGTACCAGCCCAGAACAGTATTGTTATCATGGGTTCCGGTATACATAACTGAGTTGTTTGGCGCCAGATGCGGGCTGTCGATGCTTTCATCATCAGGATTGAAGGCAAATTGCAAGATCTTCATTCCTGGGAAACCAGTGCGCTCGCGCAGCTCGATCACTTCGTCCGTCATAAAGCCTAGGTCTTCTGCGATGATATTCAAATCACCCAAGGCTTCCTTAACCGCTGCAAAGAGCTTGTAGTCAGGACCTTTGACCCACTTACCAGAAGCAGATGTTTCTGAGCCAGCAGGTACTTCCCAGTAAGACTCAAAGCCGCGGAAGTGGTCGATACGGACAATGTCGTAAATCTTGAAGCTTTCACGCAGACGCTCAATCCACCAAGCATAACCATCCTTATCCATAGCTTCCCAGTCATAGATAGGGTTGCCCCAAAGCTGGCCAGTTTCTGAAAATTCATCTGGCGGACAGCCTGCCACACAAGTCGGCTTACCAACAGCATCTGTCTTAAAGAAGTGCGGCTGTGCCCACACATCAGCACTATCAGCTGCCACATAGATTGGCATATCTCCGACAATCTCGATGTGATGTTCATTAGCATAGGCTTTTAATCTTAACCACTGCTTAAAGAAGAGATACTGGGTTACACGATGATAAGTTAGCTTGTCAGCCAGCTTCTCACGGTATGAAGCGAGGCTAGCAGCCTCACGGCGGCGGATAGCTTCATCCGGCCACTCTGTCCAAGCTAGATTATCAAAATGCTCTTTGATAGCCATGTACTCAGCGAAAACTTCCAGCCAAGCTGCATTTTGCTTCACAAAGTTCTCATAGTCAGGCAGATCGCCTGCTTTCAAGAAGCGAGCTACTGCTTTTTCCATGATTGGACGGCGAGCATCGAAAATCTTTGCATAATCCACTTTTCTAGGATCATCTCCGAAATCAGCTCCCTTAACATCTACCTCGTTCAGCAAACCTTCTTCTATCAGAATATCAAAATCGATAAAGTAGGTATTTCCCGCAAAAGCAGAGAAAGACTGATAAGGAGAGTCACCATAACTGGTCGTTCCCAGTGGCAAAATCTGCCAATAGCGCTGCTTGGTGCGAACCAAGAAGTCTACAAAATCATAAGCACTTTGGCCAAAAGATCCGATACCGTACTTGCCCGGAAGGGATGAAATGTGCATGAGCACGCCGCTTTGACGTTTTTTCATTTTGTCACCTCGTTATTTTTCCTCTACGCCTTTTCATTTTTACTTAATGCAAACGTTTGCGTCGACTTGATTATAACCTATTTTTTTTTTAAGTGCAAGGGGTTTTTGAGATTTTTTTCAATTTATTGGTTAATGGATATAATGCTCTTTTAGGACTCTCCTACTGCCCCAATTGTTTACCATTTTTCTCTTCTTGCAAGCGTTCTCTTTTTGTGTTAAAATGTTCTTACAAACAGAAAACGTTTGCGTTTACTGAGAAACTGCTTTATACTTGCTTTTTCAACCATAATAGTTAGGCAAAATCACTGATTATGATAGCCATTTTGGGCATAGGTTTGCATGACTCATAGAAAGCAAGTGCTTCTACTAGTGGGTTTAAAATAGTTGATGTTATAGAAAGGATTTCCAGCAAATGCAGGCCTTTAGGAGGTTTTTATGCGAGTTACTATCAAAGAAGTCGCAAAACTAGCAGGCGTGTCACCCTCTACTGTGACCCGCGTCGTGCAAAACAAATCAACCATCAGTGAAGAAACCAAAAAACGGGTCCGTGCTGCTATGAAGGAACTGGACTATCATCCCAATCTCAATGCCAGAAGTCTGGTCAGCCAATCCAGCCAGGTCATCGGCTTGGTCCTGCCGGACGACTCAGATGTCTTCTATCAAAACCCTTTCTTCCCAACTGTATTGCGGGGGATTTCTCAAATCGCTTCTGACTATGACTATGCCATCCAGATCAGTACTGGGCAAGATGAAGAGCACCGCTTGGAAAATCTGAAGCAGATGATTTTGGGCAAGCGAGTTGACGGACTGATCTTCCTTTATTCTAAGCAGGACGATCCTTTGGTCGACTTTGCAGTCAGAAACAACTTTCCTTTCCTTATCCTAGGGAAAGCTGTCTCACCTTTCATCTCTCTAGTGGACAACGACAATATCAAGGCTGGCTATGACGCAACCAGATATTTCCTTGACAAGGGCTATCAGAAAATTGCCTTTCTGGCTGGGAATAAGGAGCTGGTTGTTTCTCAAGATCGTTACACAGGCTACAAGCAAGCCCTGAATGAAGCAGAACGGCCTTTGGATGAACGCATTATCAAATTTGCCTTCGGTTTCCTTCTGGAAGACAACAGTTACAAGATTATGGAGGAGCTGCCGCTAGATGAGATTGAAGCCATCGTGACCTCTGATACCTTGGTAGCAGAAGGAGCCCTGCACTATCTCAAAGATCAGGACTACCATATTCCCATTATCACCTTTGATTCTCTCAAACCACGGATTGATGTGGATGCTTATATCGATATCAATGCCCTTGAGCTTGGGAAAGAATCCTTCCGGACCCTCTTCCAAATCATCAAGGACAATAAAGAAGACAAGCAAATCTGCTATCGCCAGTTGATCCCGCATAGCATCAGCACTCGCTAATCCGAGTGCTTTTGCTCATTTATCAACGATTCACAGAACGGCCTTGTCCCAACCCAGGGCAGAGCCCAAACTCAAAACAATTACACGAAGAGAAACCGACAAAGAAAGAGGAAAAACATGGCCTTTCGTATTTTTCAAGCCTATTTAGATGACGAAAACATCATCACCATCGAACTGGAAAAGAGCTTTGAAGCCTACTCCATCCATTTTACACTGGAAGACAAGCACAGCTCCAGCCCTTTAACCATCAAAAACATCAACAATCAGGAAGAGCGAATTATCTACACCGTGTCGGCTAATGAGCCCATTGACCTGACGCAGTCCTACAAGGTCTATGACCAAGACCGCAATCATACCGACCTACAGTACCGACATATCGTGAAAAAGCCTACTTTCGATGAGATTTTTGACTATGCAGGCGACGATTTGGGAGCTCAATACAGTCCCCAAGCCACCGACTTCAGACTCTGGGCGCCGATTTCCGAAAAAGTCCTCCTGCATCTGAAAGACCAGGTCCACCATCTCAAACGTCTGGATAAGGGAGTCTGGCATACCCGGATTGAGGGAGATTTAGAGGGAGCCTCCTATTCTTATCTCCATAAGATCAATGGCAAGTGGGTAGAAGTCCATGATCCCTACGCCCTATCCTCAGATGTTAATTCGGGCAACAGCTATGTCATTAATCTAGACAAGATTAAAAAGCCTATCAAACGAGCAAAAACACAGTTGAATCCGACAGAAGCCGTCATTTATGAAATGAGCGTCCGCGATTTCTCTATGCAGAAAGAAGCTGGCTTCTCCTATCCCGGGAAGTTTGCCTCGCTGAGCGAATCTCCAGTCGTTCACGGCCAGAAGTTCGGTCTGGACTATCTGAAAGAGCTGGGTATCAGCCATGTGCAGCTCATGCCCGTCTATGACTTTGGCAGCGTTGATGAAAAGCATCCAGAGCTCGTCTACAACTGGGGCTACGATCCTGTCCAGTACAATGTCCCAGACGGCAGTTTTGCCAGCGATCCGCGAGACCCTTATGCCCGCATCAGAGAGTTGCAGGCGGCCATTTCTGCCTACCACAATGCTGATATCAGCGTCATCATGGATGTGGTCTACAATCATGTCTATGATGCCAACAGCTATGCTTTTGAAAAAATCGTGCCCGGCTATTTTTTCCGTCTCAATGACATGGGCTACCGGACCAACGGAACTTTCTGCGGCAATGATGTAGCCAGTGAGAAGGCTATGGTCCACCGCTATATCAAGCAGTCGGTCAAACAATGGGTCAGCCTCTATGGCTTTGACGGTTTCCGCTTTGATCTGATGGGGATTTTAGATATCCAAACCATGCAGCAAATAGCCGACGAGCTCAAGGCGCTCTATCCTAACATCTATCTCTATGGTGAAGGCTGGCAGATGGATACTGGACTGGCAAGTGAGCATTTGGCTCATCAGTACAATGCTGCCCAGCTTCCGGATTATGGGTTTTTCAGCGACCATTTTCGCGACAGTCTCAAGCAGACCATCGCCCAAGGCCGGCAAATCGAGAGCAAGACTCCTGCCAGTCAGCTTGAAAATGTCCTGACAGCCAATGTCGGCCTAAAAGGCGAGGCTCACTTCATAGCGCCCCAGCAGGCTATTAATTATGTGGAGTGCCATGATAATGCAACGGTTTTTGACTACTTTGATATCGTCAACCCTGCTATCACCTTGCGGGATCGGCTGGCCAATTCGCGGCTGGCTCTCCATCTCGTTCTGCTGGCCCAGGGCGTACCCTTTATCCACAGCGGTCAGGAATTTTTCCGGACTAAAAATCTGATTGACAACACCTACAATATGCCTGACGAAATCAATAAACTAGACTGGCTGCGCTCCCTGCATTACAAAGAGGATATTGCTTTTCTTAAAAAGCTGATTGCCTTTCGCAGGGCACACCCGCTACTGCATCTAAAGACCAGCACCGCTATCAAGCAAGCCTGTCAGGTCAACTGGCTGACAGACAGTTTATTGGAGTACAAAATTCAAGACAGGAAAGAGAGCATGACCATTGTCATCAACTTTGGCAACCAAGAGGCTGACTACGAAAATAAAAACAAGCAAAGATTGCATCTCCAGTATCCAGCCATTGATGTCCAAAAACCAATTGCACCGCTAGCTGACAATTACAGCCTAGCTGGCAAGCAGTTGATTGTTTTGAAATCATAAAAAAAGAGACTAGGTCTCTTTTTTTTGTGTACTATTCACTCCTCCACAAAAAGTCCCAAGATATGGACATTGTCTGCAACGGAGACAAAGGCAGCTGGGTCTGTATGCTTCATGATTTGCTTGAATTCATTAAACTCAGCTCGGGTAATAACTGTCACCAGAACAGCTTTTTTCTCATGATTATAAGTTCCCTCGGCGCCATGAATAACTGTCGCCCCACGATGCAGCTTGTTGTGAATCTTATCAATCACTCTGTCTGGATGGCTGGTGATAATCATGGCTTGCATACGCTTCTGCTTGGTAAAGACAGCATCCGTCACCCGGCTTGATACAAAAATAGTAATCATGGAGTACAGCGCATACTCCCAGCCAAAGGTCAAACCCGCAATCAGCATAATAATCCCATTGACAATCAAGGAAATATTCCCGACATTCCGGCCCGTTTTTTTCCGAACAGTCAGACTAACAATATCAGTCCCACCGCTGGAAATGCTGGACTTAAGGGCAAAGCCAATCCCCGTGCCCATGACCACACCACCGAAAAGGGCGTTGATAATAGGATTATCAGTCAAAGTCACTTCTGGCACAAACTGGATAAAAAGCGAGCTCATGGTAACCGTGATAAAGGTGAAAATGGTAAACTTATGCCCAATCTGGTACCAGGCCAGAATCATCAGTGGAATATTGATGGCGTAAAAAGTCACAGAAACCGGAATGGTAAAACCTAAGAAACGAGTACTAAGGGCAGTAATGACCTGCGCCAGACCAGTCGCCCCGCTGGAATAAACATGCCCCGGTTGAAAGAAGAAATTGACTGCTACAGCTGACAAAAAGCCATAGACAAGCGAGGCAGAAATCTTCTCATCGTACTTCTCACGCGAGATACTCTTTAAAGACCGCAAAATCTTAAAATTATAAGCAAACCTGCGGACATAATAGCGAAAGAGTTTATAAAAATTAGTCTTCTTCATGTGCTTCCACTTGTAAACTTAATTCCTCTAGTTGAGCGACCGACACTGGACTAGGTGCCTGTGTCATTGGATCAGAAGCCTTATTATTTTTCGGAAAGGCGATGACTTCGCGGATATTTTCTTCACCAGCCAGCAGCATCACAAAGCGGTCCAAGCCCAGAGCCAAGCCACCATGCGGTGGAAAACCATAGTCCATAGCCTCCAGAAGGAAGCCAAACTGCTCAGCAGCTTCTTGAGCTGAGAAGCCAAGTGCCTTGAACATCCGCTCCTGCAAGTCTTTCTGGTTGATCCGAAGACTGCCGCCGCCCAGTTCATAGCCATTGAGGACGATATCATAGGCCACAGCCCGCACCTTGCTCAGGTCGCCTTCCAGCTCTTGCTCAGAATCTTTCTGAGGCAGGGTGAACGGATGGTGGGCACTCATGTAGCGCCCCTCTTCTTCTGACCATTCAAACATGGGCCAATCCACCACCCAAAGGTAGTTAAATGTATCAGGGTCAATCAAGTCCAGCTCTTTAGCCAAGCGTACACGAAGAGCTCCCAAAGCAGCGTTTGCCACTTCCAAAGTATCAGCCACAAAGAGAACTAGGTCGTTATTTTCAAGCTGTAAAGCTTCTATCAACGGACTTGTCAAGTTTGTCAAGAACTTAGCAACAGGGCCAGCCAGCTCACTATCAGCTACTTTCACCCAAGCAAGACCTTTAGCACCATGCTGTTTTGCTTGCTCTGTCAACTTGTCGATATCCTTGCGAGAGTATTTGTCTGCAGCATTTTTCACCACGATTGCCTTGACAGCTGGTGCTTCTGAAAAGACCTTGAAGTCAACTCCCTTGACAAGATCTGTCAAGTCCTGCAACAACATCTCAAAACGAGTATCAGGCTTATCAACCCCATAAAGAGCCATTGCATCATCATACTTCATACGCGGGAAAGGTAGAGACACCTCAATACCCTTGGTCTCTTTCATCACACGAGCAATCAAGCCCTCTGTAATGTCCTGAATCTCCTGTTCAGACAAGAAAGAAGTCTCCAAGTCCACCTGAGTAAACTCTGGCTGGCGGTCACCTCGCAAGTCCTCGTCCCGGAAGCATTTAACAATCTGGTAATAACGGTCAAAACCAGCGTTCATCAAGAGTTGCTTGGTAATCTGCGGGCTCTGGGGCAGAGCGTAAAAATGTCCCTGATGGACCCGACTAGGCACCAAGTAATCACGCGCTCCTTCTGGCGTTGACTTAGATAGGAAAGGCGTTTCCACATCAAGGAACTCCAGCTCATCTAGATAATTGCGGATAGAGTGAGTCACCTTGGCACGGAGCTTGAAGTTTTCCAGCATCTCTGGCCGGCGCAAGTCCAGATAACGGTAACGCAAACGCGTATCGTCATTCACCTCAATGCCGTCTTTGATTTCAAAAGGCGTCGTCTTAGCTGTATTTAAGACAGTCAGGTTTTCCACATGCAGCTCCACGCTTCCTGTCGCCAGCTTGTCATTGACCTGCTCACGCGCAGCCACCTTACCTGTCACCTCTAGCACATACTCACTGCGCAGGCTTTCTGCGGTCGCCATGACTTCAGCAGCCACTGTCTCAGGATTGATGACCAGCTGCATAATGCCTTCGCGATCGCGCAAATCAATGAAAATCAGACCGCCCAAATCCCGACGGCGGGCTACCCAGCCCTTCAAAGTGACTTCCTGACCAACATGGTCCTTGCGGACACGCCCAGCATACATAGAACGTTTCATCTTTACTCTCCAAATTTTTAATTCTGTTACTATTTTACCACAAAGCGCCTAAGAAAGCCCTTCTGTCCGTTCTTTTTCTGAAAAATATTAAAGCTTCACATGACTAATGCTGACAATTATGACAAAAGGCCTGAGGCAAAGACCCCAGACCTACTGTCTACTCTATAGATTATTCCTTTTTCTTGCTATCCTCATAGAGACTAGGCGCAAACGCTTTTGTCACCATGGCTGTCACAAAGCGAAACCCTCCCGCTGCCAGACCAAAAATCGGCGCCAAAGCACGGAAGAAAAAATCCCCCCTCATAAATAAACAAAGCAGACCAGTAATCACAAAGATAGCCAAGCCCTGCACCACAACCACCGATAATATTTTCTTCATCATTCCCTCGACTTTCTATAGACTATTATAGCATAAGGGGGCATAGATTGAGAAAGTTTTATATTCTAAAAAAACAACAGGATAAAAACGAGTGAAAATAGAAATTTTGTTCAGGAGTGTCTAAAAAGAGAGTGAAGATTCACTCTCTTTAGATTAATCCGGTAATTCTACTTTCAAACTCATATCTGTGTTCTGTAATGTCTTCTGAGCAGCAGCTAGAAAAGCTAATCCGTTATCAGAAGGGGAGTATTGAAAGGTGATATTGATGACTTTTTTATCAAAGTTATCGCCGTATCGTTTCACATACTGTTTGCTTTCGAGGAAATAGATATAGTTATTGAGTTTTTCTTGAAGTTTAAAGAGATGCTCCTCTTCTAATGACTCAATCCATTTGTTTTCATCAATCAACAACAACTCTAGATGGTCATCAGAGACACCTATAGCATCTATACTTGTAACATCTAGTTCAATTTTCTCAACTTCTTTAATCGGTTCTACCACTTTAGGTGGATTGTAGTATTTTTCCTTGAATTCCTTAAGAATCTTCTCTACCTTTTCTTCATCACACTGCCTGTATTCTGGATTACGATCTAATACATTACACAACCCTTCATAGGTATAAGTACGTTTCTGCTCATCTGATAGGTGGGAAGTACTTTCTATAATATTTCTTACTAATTCATCTGTCTCAATAACAAATGGAATATCATGATAATTCGTTACAAACCATTTTTGATTAGAAATATATTGAGTGACCTTCTTTAATTTCATTAAATCATTAGATAAGCTAAAAACTTTCAAGATATCAAAGGTTCTTCGAGCTATATCCCTATCACCTTCCACATACAAAGGATATAAGCAATATTCCATTAATACCCCAATATCTGTACTATCAAGTTCATAAGAATCTCGTTGTCGAAAACGATACTTAGCTTCGGTCCCTAGAAAAACTTCAGCTTCTTTCCCTTCTTTCATTATTTCACGATAGTCTTTTACAAAATTTTGATAATTTTCTTTATTTTTCAATTTATATGTCTTCATTTAGTTACTCCATTGATTTATTCTGAAAATTCCTTCAACTTGCTCAATTTTATCAGTGCCTGGTTTATAGACACGTGGATTTTTGATTTCATAGTATCCTTGATGTTCAATAGCGGATAGAAAGTCATCGTAAGAGTGTCCCTTCATATCAATTGACGGCATAAGCAATTCGCTCTCAGACATATTAATGTTAGAACCAGCCCAGGTTTTCGCACCTGGAATATTTAAAGACGAAGAACCTGGTGTATCCCCATTTGGAAATTGTATCCAGCCTTTTTTATCCATATTCTTGACAAGTTCCGGACTGTACTCATATTGAAACATACCTGTATCGTATGTATCATCTCCAACTCCTTTGACTGTCGCAATTTCATGACCTGATTTCAGAGCTCCATTTTTATCATACAAGAGGGCAGAATCTTCTACAATACTTGTTGTGAAGTTTCCTTGGCCAATCCCATCTTGGGTTACACGTCCTACAGAAGAACCATATTCGCCAAAAGCATAATTTTTAATACTTATCCCGTTTACAACAGAGGAAGCTCCACCTTCTAAATAGGGTTGCTTAATGGCTTCTTTGTATGCTTCTGGATAATTGTACTGTCTAGCCTCATACATCTTGTAAAAGGTTTCTTTATTTGGAACTGCCCCTTCTTTAACAGCACGTTCCGCATACATATCAAAAGTTTCCTTAAAGGATGCCTGCTTCTCTGCTGTATTCCATCTATATTCCTGACTTGCAAGTTCATCGAATTTAGCAAAGGTTGCTTTTTTGATTTCTGGTGACACATGTTCAATTGAAATGTCCGATGTTTTTTGAGAGATAACCTCAATTCTAGTCCCAGGTTCAATCTTAGTACCACCTACAAAGCGACCTTTTCCTTCACCTACGATAGTACCGCCATATTTCGATAGATTATCCAGAATATCTTGGCGTTTAATGGATAAACCATCTTTTGCAGTTGTATAATCTTGGATACGAATTTTACCAGTTTCATCTATACCGACCGCTTTTAATTGGATACGTTGAATTTCGCCTGCTGCATTACGAGTCTCAACAGTTATCTTAGTCTCGACATCATTTAGATTTGTCTTGAACTCATCAATCTTTTTAGTTGAAAACTCTTTATAGTTAGCAAAATTTGGTTCAGATATGTTATTTTTAACCTTCGGTACATCCACATCACTTGGCTTGACTCCGCCAATAGCCTTAGTTGCACTGTCGCCTGATACTTGCTTAACCTTCGGTACATCCACACTGACTGTTGGATGGGGTTTCAGTTTGGCCAGGGTCGTATCAGCTGGGCTAGCTTTCAGATGCAGGTCTGGTCTACTACTCAAACGTACATTAGCTGGGTCCAGCTTGGGTATTTGCTTGCTTTGAAGTGGGACATCCAGATGAGATGCTTTAGCACCTGGTAAGTCCACATCCAAGTCTGGCGTGCCTCCACGACTGAACTTCCCACCAAAGTAATTACTAGCCTTGCCTACTCCAAAGCTAGCGACTTGCCCAATCACTAAATTCTGAATTGCTGAGCTCGGATCCTGATCAGTCGCGGCTGCATAGAAAACCTTTGAGACATCATTGGCATCGTCCGCATACTTTCCTAATGTTGCCAAATTCTTCAATAAGTTTGGACCCGATGTGCCAAACTTCGTCAGATAAGCTAGTGAGCCCATGGATGCCAAAGTCGTAGCTGCATCTATCCCAGCCCAAACTCGATCCTCAGTTGAAAGACGATCGCCTGTTATCATAGTCTGACCTGTCCACGCGGAGTATGCATTATCCGCAAATAGATAGGCACCACTTGCATAAGTTAGTGTCAAAGATGCTCCAGAAGTAAAGGGAGCAAAGATAACACCTCCCGCTGCTGCTAAAAAAGCTAAAGCCTTTAAGCCAATATCAACTTTCTGCAAAGTATCCTTATTTTCTTCTTGAAAGCGACTAGCTTTCAACCCCTGATAATCAGGTATTTGGCTTGGGAAATACGCCTCAACAATATCTTCTGCACTTTTCCCTTCTAAATTCTTTATTTCTTTATCAGTCAGCTTATCTTTTTGAGCTAGATAGGCTTTTGCTGCCTGTAAGCGAGTCTCATAAACATCCTTTGCCGCCTCAATAGGACTAGCCTTCCCATCTAAAAGTTCGTGTAATTTGTACGGTTGGGGATCATTATAAGCTCTCTGTTCAAAACCATTTGGGCCTGCCTCTTGCTTATATTTAATCGTATCTTTTTTTGTATATTTACTCTCGTAAGGTTTTTTATCTCCATTGACATTGTTTAGACTCTTAAATGCATCATCCATTCCTCGGGTGAACTTATTGTCAATATTTTGCATGATGTCTGAGTGGACTTTCTTCGCGCTATTTAACATATTATAAATGCGCTGAATCGATTTGTCGAAGATACTACTATCTTTTTTTACACCTAAGGCGGCTTCCCCCTTCTGGGTATATAGGTCTTCAACACCTTCAGACTTTACAGTATTCCCAGCAGCTTCGATATTATCCATGATATCACTCATTGAGCTAAAATAATTATATGCTGGATCTGGTGCTTCTGTGGAAAAGTCTGGTTGATTAGAGTAGTACTTTGTCATTTCTGTGCTCCTCCCTCAAGACTCTTTCTATATTCTTGGTAATTACGCTTAATCTGGTCAATAGATCCTTTTGGATCCCGTTTAATAGCTTCCTTGTCTTCTGCTTTTGCAGTTGGATCGTTCAAGACTAGATTGGCAATTGAGGTTGCTAATACTTTGTCCATATCAATCATCGTATCATAAGTATTTTTTGAATGTCGGTAGAGTACTTCACAAATGGTTTCAAACTCTTGTGCTTTTAGGTGATAACGGGATAAACCACCATTACTATCACCCTTTCCTATAAAATCGTGAAAGGCGCCTTCAGACGAAAGGTTGGGAAGATTTGATCTAACACTTTGAATTTTTGTAACAATTTGTCCAGCCATATTGACCATATTTAAACTATGATAAATAAGTTGTTCTTGATCTGACAGAACTAATTTAATATCTACTGGCATATTACAGACTCACTTTCAATTTTTTTATAATTTGCTCTTTCAGTTGATCACTGTCAATTGACCGCCGGATTTGCCTATAGAAATCATATTCATAAAGATGGTTATCGTTTTTTAAATAGATGATATCCTGTGTGTCTTTTGACAATTCGTTAACTCGAATTCGAATAGCTTCATCATTTCCGTGATGAAGCACCAAGCTCATGAAAGCTTCTTCTTCCCATTGAGAGTGGATATAATCTTTCACGGTGTCATCAATATTTTGTAAAACGTTATGACTTTCCATCAAAAATGCTAGAAAAACTGCACATCCCGCACGATCAATTTGAAATTGATTTTCACCAATTTCTATAATGATAACTGCCATTCTCTTGAACTGATCAACCCCTGGAGCATAGAAAAACCGTTGATCAACTTGACAGTGATAAGATGCTTTATGATACTCTTTCAAATAAGCTCCATACATCGCGCATTCCTCTGTTGGCTGATTGTCAACTATAAGCCCAAGCTCCTTTAAATCTTCAAAGCCCTTCTCCAAAACCCATAAAAGATTTTCTTTTCGGGTTCCTGTCCATTCAGCTGGAGCCGGAAGCGGAAGAAATATTAAATCATCCGAATAATCATTAAATAAATGTAACGTATATAAAGCTTCTAACGTAAATATCATGCGTTATCAATCTCCTTTATTACATGAGAACTAGATATAGAACCAAGCAATTTTTTAAGACCTGATACAGCTGTTTGAAGTTCTTTTATACTCTTTCCATAATCAGTCCGATATAATTTAACAAACCTTTTCAAGTCCAAGTATTGATTTTTACTTTCACCTTTCCATTCTGTCTCATTTGCTTCAAGGCCAGATAGTTCGGCATCAATATCTGAAAGAAGACTTTTGATTTCATTTAATTCACTTATTACAGTTTCTATCTGACTATCATCATATGTAACCACATTACTAGTATAGCTATTATCAATAGCATTTATATTTGTATCCATAAGCTTCTCCTCTTACCACTAAAGTTGTTCCCAAATTAGTTTTCCTTTATTATAAGCAGCTTTGTTACGGCTGATAGATTTTTCTAAATCTGCGATTTTCTCTCCTAATGTCACATATAAGTCTTTGAAAGATGAGTTGGCATCTTTCACAAAATCAAGATACTCTTTTACAGTTTTTTTATCCGACTCCAATTTAGACTTTAGATTAGATAGATAATGATATCCTTCATTCCCATCAATCTTAGAAATAGCTTTTTCAGATAATTCTATATAATACTGATAGACACTAAGATCAATATCCGTATCTAATCCATGATTTTGAATCGAATCTCGTACTCTCTTATACTTATCTTGCTTAGCTTTATCACTATCGATCTGAGCTTTCAAACTAGCATCACTCATTTATTTCTGTCTCCTTCTAGTTTCCCGATTGTTCACCTGATTGTTTCTCTTTCAAGTCTTGCATGGATTTATCTATAACCTTTTTCACGACTTCATCATCTGTACCATATATGTGAGGATATGAACTACCAGTATCGCTGTTAGATTGGTTCGTCTGTTCTTCTTCTGTTCCAGTTGATGATTGCTCTGTTGAAGAAGAGTCTGAACTAGAAGATTCAGAGGAAGTAGTTGAGGTAGTTGGCGTCGATGAGTCAAAATTTATTTTAGGCCTATCATTGAATTCTCTCACGTTAATATCTTGTTGCTGAACTGGCCTATAAAACATAGCAAAGGTCAAAAGCAAAATGAACGTTGCACCAATGCCAGCCAGTGTTCTTTGGGTTGCTTCTTTACTAAGAAGCTTCACTCCTTTTGGACTCAATTCTTTCCAATCTGGATGCTCCTCTTCAATAGATTTTTTTTGTTTCAAAAAAGGAACAATAAGAAATTGATTTATAGATCCTAAAGTCACTATTGAGGCTGAGAAGAACGGTACGTATCTGGAAGAACTGAATAGAAGCATACAATAAAGAATAGAAGATAGGATAAAAAGACAAAATATCAAAAAAAGTCTGATTCTATACTCTTTTTTTATTTGCAAATACTGTTCCTTAGACATCTTAATCACTTCCTCGTTTCTTTGGTTATTTTGTAATTTTTAGTTTTACTTGCACGTTCTGATAGTGGAAGTAAATTTGATCATCTAACAGTGGCTCCTCTCGTCCCATAGATGAGCGAGTAAAGATACTTTGATCACTCATTTTCATAGCTATGAGAGCTGTGTCTAAATGAGCTTTCATGTATTTAGTTATGTCTGTATAACTGGCAAGATATGTTTTGTGGGTAACAAAGATGAAATGAAGTCCTACTCTCTGTCCTTCCTCTATTAGGAGAGCAAGCTCATTAGGTTCAATGTTACTTTGCGAAACAAACTGTGAGACATCCGTTATAACAACAAAATGTTCAAAAGTACTACGTTGTTTTCTAGCCATAAGAACCCTTTCCTTCAAGGACTCAAGTGTCGAACGGCAATCCATATCATAGCCTATATAATTACCTACATTATCTGAAAACTGACTGTGTTCCGCAATTGAATCAAAAATGGTAATCATCTCTTTGTTAAACATATGAAGCAATATTCTTATCATATGGTTTGTTACAGCAGTCATAGCAGTATCTTTATCAGATAACACGAGCAGATGTTTAAATTTACTAAACGGCAGACTAACCGTCTGAACTTCTTCAAATTCCACACCAATTGGTAGCTCGTGATTCTCAATGGCTTCCTTAGTGGTCGGTAGATTCATAAATTCATCAATCGTCAGCTCCTCTGGTACCATCGGAATGGCACTTGGTCGCTGTCCGGTCCATGCTTCTTGGAGAGAAGCGACTTCTTGACGCAGGTTGTTAAGGACTTGCGCATCATTGGCACCCGCTACTGGCAGAGCCAGCTGGATAACATCGACCTCGTCACGCTTCATGAGCGCTCGGCCCTTGATGTCTTCCATCGTTTTCGCTAGTGGGGTAGAGCCCACGATAGAGCGGACTTCTCCTACATCATTCTGTGGCAGACTCAGCTGGTGCTTGAAGTTGGCGTAGAACTGCGCCCGAAGGTTGGACTGACGGCCCGCTGTCACCAGGAGGTGAACACCGATACTGAGACCTTCACGAGAGATCCGCACCAAAAGTTTGAAGAGCTCCGCTTCATAGGCTTCTTCCTTCATGGACTCATAGCTGTCCAGTAGGATGACAATCGCCGGCTCTTGCTGACCGCTAGCCTGACGGTAGAGCTCCAAGGTACCAACACCGTAGTCCGACAAGAGCTTCTTACGCCGGTTGAGCTCCCGCTCCATGATACGTACAAACTTGGCAATCTTCTCCGTCTGATCCAAAAGCAAAGTATCGGCTACCTGCGGTAATTGCCCCAGTGGTGCCAGACCATTGGTACCGAAGTCCATCAGGTAGAGCGTGACATCTTTGGGACTGAACTTGCGAGCCAAGTCCATGGCAGCACTCTGCAGGAAGGTTGTCTTCCCCGTACCAGGACTTCCGTAGAGCAGGATATGCCCATCCTTGGACAAGTTGACAGAGACAGGTTCTTGCTTCTGTGCCTGCGGGATATCCGCCATTCCGAGAAGGACAGAGACCGGCTTCTTTTGCTCCCAGACTTCCTTCGGCTGGATAGGTTCCAGCTCCTGTAGGGTCATCCGCTCTTTAAGCGGTGGCAGCCATGGCTGCGGTACTGGTGGGATCTGCTGGCTCTCTGTCAGCAGTTGAATCTGACTGACAATAGCCTCCAGCTCCGTCGGTACTTCCTTGATATCTTCTGCTAGGTCAAGACCTGACAGGTCTTGATTGAGCACTTCGTATTGTCCTAGGTCATTGATCAGGTAGATGGTATGGTCTTCAATTCCCATCTCATCCTTATCCGGCTGGTAGTCTGCCCCTGACCAGGCTGACTGGAAGAGTTCATAGACTTCATTATTGCCGACCTGCAGATAGGCACGGCCAGTCTGAGTAATCTCTGCCGCATCCGGCGTCTTAAGCATTTCCATCGAGTCCGTCCGGTCTGCCACCTTGAGCGCCAGCTTAAAGCGGGAATTGGACCAGATCTGGTCATCCACAACCCCAGAGGGCTTCTGAGTAGCCAGAATCAAGTGTACCCCGAGGGAACGTCCGACCCGAGCGATAGATACCAGCTCCTTGATAAAGTCAGGCTGGTTGACCTTGAGCTCCGCGAACTCATCCGAGATGAGGAAGAGATGGGGCAGGGGTTCGGTTGCTTCCCCGTTCTTAAATTTCTTTTGATATTGGTTGATATGATTGACTTCAAACTCTCTGAAGAGCCGCTCCCGACGGTGAATCTCCGCATTGATGGAAGCCAGCGCCCGCATGGATTGGGCCCCGTCCAAGTTGGTAATGGTTCCCAAGAGATGGGGCAGGTTCTTGAAGAGGTTGGCCATTCCCCCACCCTTGTAGTCGATGAGCAGGAAGGCCACATCGTGCGGGTGGAAGTTGACGGCCAGACTCAAGATATAGGACTGGATAGTCTCCGACTTCCCGGATCCAGTTGTCCCGGCAATCAGCCCGTGCGGGCCGTGAGCTTTTTCATGCAGGTTGAGGTAGACCAGGTCTTCCTTACCCCGCAGGCCGATAGGCACTGCCAAGCTCTTATACGGCGCATTCTGTTGCCACTTTTGCAAGACTTGCAGGTCTGAGAAGGTCTCTGCCCCATACATCTCCATAAAAGTCACAGTATCAGGGATCGAGCTCTTGAGATTCTGTAAGTGATTGAGCGGCGCCAAGGTCCGAGCGATTCGCTCCTTGTCATAGCCTTCTGGGAAATGATCCAAGCGGAAGTCAATTTCTCTAAGGATTCCTTCTTCCATGACCAGATGACCAGTGTTGCGGTCCTTGATATTGACAACCGTCTTAATATTCTCAGACAGAGAGCTCATCACATCCTGCACGAAGATCAGTGAGCAGCCCAGGTCAGTCGGATCCTCTGTGAAGAACTCCATGATGATATGGTCGAGAATCAGCTTTTCATCTGTGACCAAGACCACATAGTGAGGGCTGTAGAGTGTCGTCTCCTGCCGGGTAGCTTCTTCCTTCTGCGCCTTGCGCAGTTTAAGGATTTGGTTGAGGCTGTTTAGGACCTGATCGTGCGTCCGTTGATTATATACAAATCCACGGACATTCAGCTCTTGTAGAGTCGCATGCGGCAGCCAGCGCAGCCAATCCCACTGGTCGCGCTCCTCCTCTGGCATGATGGTAATTACCTGCACATCGTGGTAGGAGTGAAAGACCGCCAGCTGCATGACCAAGAGCTGGAGCTGTTCCAAGACCAAATTGCGCGGACCGATATAACCGACCGGCCCATGGCTGAGATTAGCCACGATAGGAAGATCGGGAATCTTCTTATGCCGAGTGTAGAGAGCATAGCCCTCCTCTTCCAGCGCATCTTTCTTGCCGCTCCGCTCCTCTTGACCGTAGGTCAGCTTATAGGAGGTTGGCACCTGGCCAAGTCCCAAGCGATAGTAAAGAAAGTCAAAGTGTAGCGGTGTCTTCTCGTAAATGCGGTGGCTGTAGTCTGTCACCAGACCCGTTAATTCGTTAATATTTGGGAAATGGTAAAGCATGCCATCACGCTGCTCACGTTCCAGCTTGTTCAGCTCAATAGCCTTGTCTTTTAAATAGAGGTGATAAAGATCAATGCGCTCTTTCTTGTCTTCCTTGAACTTCTTGCGGTTTTTGAAGAAACCTCGAACCGAAAAGATAGCACTGGCGATTGACATAGTAACTGTAACGAGGATATAAATTCCCCGCGGCTGAACCAGTGTAATCAACACCGTCACCCCAACCATGAGAAGTGGCGGCACAATCAGTCTCAAGAGCTCATCATTGGGCTTTTGAGGCTCCTTGCTTGGCGGAGCAATCTGAATCTTGTCCTCTGAACTCCGATAGATAATCCGCGGTGAGCGGTGATAGTCTGGATAGTCTGGATAAAAACCATGGCGAGAAGCGCCCCGCAAGGTCAGGTTAGAACTGACCGTAGCTGGACCCGTCACCCAGATTTCTTCTGGATAGACCTTGAGGCAGATACCTTCCAAGCTTAGCTCGTCACCGGCCTCCAGCTGGATTTGGTCTCCCGTCCACTCAACGTGATTGAGATAAACTTGACCTCGCATCTTGGTTAAAAACCAAGAATCATTTGTTCGCTTCAAGAGCAATTCCAAAGGCGCTTCCAGACTGATGGCTGCGCCCTTCTGGTCGCTGATGAGTAACTCTTTTCTGTCCAGCAGGTCATAAACAGCCGGTTCTGAATCAGATTGATACAAGGTGAGATTACCCAAGGTTAGACCGTCAGTTACAACACCCGTTTCTTCCCCCATCTGATAAAAGACTTGCCCTTCGGCTAGCTGAAGCTGGATAGGAGTCTCCTGATGAGGCAGGTAAAGCTGGGCCTTCTCACTAGCTGCTAAGAGAACTTTCTTGTCCTCTGTCAGTTGCAGCTCATAGCGCAGATGGTCTGTATAGATGATGATTGTCTTGCTCATACTTACTCCTTCGCGCTACTGCTAGACGACGCTTCACTGCTGGAGGAAGAGCTTGCTCCTGAAGAACCTTCCTCGCCAGAAGCGCTTGAGCTAGAATCACCAGTCAAAAGCTCCTTACGGCTATCCCAGTATTTCTTATACTCGCCTTCCAAGGACTCAAGCTTAGTCTCCCGATCCTTACCAGACAAACTATCGTCCTCACGCACTTTTTTCATCTCCTGCGTCAAGGCATAGATGATCAGATCTGAGTCATTAATCCGTTTGGCTGTGTCCAAAGCATCTTCAAAATCATTACGTCCAACTTGAATCCAGTAATTGAGATACAAATCATCTGATTTTAGTGTGACATTGTTCAGGATGACCTTACGCTGATCATCAGAAAATTCCAAGCCCTGGATATAAGAGTAGGCTAGTTCATATTTCTGTGTATTCGGCAGGCTCTTAGGAGAAATTCCCTCCAGTTCATCGATGACCTTGCTATAGTCCACTTTGATAAAGGCAGTATCCGCCTGTAACAGCTTTTCCTTGAAAGGATTCTGTATGAAAATCAAATAAATCAAAGGAATGGTCAAAATCACAACAGCTGCTGTCAGCCAGATGGTCGCCAGTTTGAAAATCTTATGCTGGCGCTTGGAGACCAGTGTCTGCTTCTCTGCTTCTTCTGCAGCCTTTTCCTGATAGGATTTCTCCAAAACAGCAACCGCATCTTCCAGAGTCTCAGCCTCACGCAGTTCCACTAAGAAATCTGGCAGAGTTTCTAGCTCTAGCGAGCCCTTGTAAAGCTCCATAAAGTCCAGATCTGCAAAGAGCGTCACCGCAAAGCACTTAGCCTGACGCAAAAAGTCCTCCCGAGAAATAGCCTGAGGTGTCATGATGCCGGGAATACCGCGATAGGCAATCTTCGCCTGTGCATCCTTGGTAATAAATAGATTGCTAGGATGCAGCAAAAAAGTAACCGGCAATTCCAGTGCCGCTTCCAAAGCAAACACATTGAGAGCCAGACGAATCCGCTCAGAAATCGTGCGCTTTTCAATCTCTTCCTTGGACAGCCCCAAAGGCTCAATCTGATAGGTGAAGTAGACACTATCATGGTCGGCCTTAGTCTCTTGCTCCAAGAAAAGTGGATGATGCAGGTCCAAAAGCAAGAGCTCCCGCAAATCCTGCGTTGCCACATCCGAACGCTTAAGCGTTAAGCTCCAATTCTTGTCATTTTTTTCATAGATAAATTCTTGTTCAGCAAATACAAATTTTTCCTCAGTCACCTTAAATCTCCTCAATCTCTACTAAATCTCCCGTTGTGACTGGATAATCAGCCAAAACCTTGCCCTCATCTAGTATCAACCCCTTGTTAATAATCCGCAGCTGATACTTATGGCGCTTTCCTTCGATATTGAAAATCTGATCAATCTCCCGAATGAAGCGACGGACCTCAATCCGCTTAGGAATGCGAATATCCACGTCCTTATCCCGCAAACGGAGGGTGATATTGATATGTCCTTCCATGTTATACTTCTCCCTTACTGATACGATAGCTGACAAAGACAGTCATACTGACCAAGAGCATGGCTGCTACAAAGTAGACCACTCCTGGCAGAAAATCATCCCAGCTGCTCTCTTCATCGCTTTTCAAACTCGTCTGCAGCTTGGACAATTTTTCCGTTCCCGGCTGAAAAAGCTCCTTGGAATGGTAAATATCCGTTGGCCCCTGTATAGCAGAAAACAGTTGTCCCGCTTCTGTGGCCAACTGTTTGTTTTGATACTGCTTCATTTCCTGAATTTTTTCCTGATTTTCAGCAACGAAAAGAGACTTGGTGCCTTCCGATTGTGCACCAAAGTTCAGTTCTTGCTCTTTTTCAATCCGCGAATTATCTATCTGCAGACGATTATCCTTTAGCTCATCTGCGGCGACAGACGTCACCGCAAACGAACTTAGGAGTAGGAATAAAAACAGAATTCTTTTCATACTCTTTTAAACTTCCTCAGTTTTTAATGTTCTAGTCTTGACAAAGATATTAGCTGCAACCAACAGAGCCAGCAAGACAATCAGACCAAAGATGGCAAAGAAGCCAGCGGTCTTGCCGTCAAAGTAACCTGACAGCATGCCTTCTAGCACAGACAAGGCATTCAAGCTCTTGATAAAGGCTGGGAAGCCAGTCAAGCTAGCTGTCGTACCAATGGCACTAGACAGGTAGACAAAGCTGATAATCATGAAGAAAGCTAAGCCCATGCCCACCACGCGCAGATGCTTGAGGAATAAATACTGCCCCTGAATCAAGACAAAGCTAGCAACCACAATCAACAAGACCCAAGATGGAACATATTCCTTGCCGATGTGAAGCTGCATACTGGAGACAATCCCAATGACCAGACCAATCGTCAGAGACAGGAAGCCTAGAATGCCCACAGTCGTAATATCTGTATCTTGTAGTTTATTAAGTTTAAAGCGGTCTTTAACCTTGCGTACAATGTTCTGTGTTGCAAAGAGATAGGCCGTAAAGAGACTGACAATCTCCAACAAGAGAATCCAAGTAAATGGACGGTAAACATTGACAGTCGCTTTGACAGATGAAGAAGACTGAGCAACTGGATTAGATAGGAAGTCCAACAATACTTCATTAGGAACCCCGTTTTCATAGGCATTATTAAGAACCTTGACAAAGGACTCCACAAAGTTGCCATTATCCTCCAATTCCTTATTGAATTGCCCCATCAAGCTTTCAGCATTCGCAGATAGTTTCTCTGTCGTTCCTTGCGCATTTTCCAGCTCACGATTGAAGCTGCTGAAGATCTGGTTGACACTATCAGCTGCCTGCACATTGGTCTGTGAAGAAGACTTAACGCCAGAAGTTGAAGACAGCAAGGATGAGAATTCTGAATTCAGAGATGACAAATCGGTGTCTGTCTTTTTCAATGCATCCGTAGAGGAGACTCGAGAAGTTCTCATGTCTTCCAATTTCTTCGTCAATTGATCATACAAATCCATCTGTTCCCTAATGTTTTTTGTCAGAGCCTCGTTGCTATCCTCAATCTGTTTAAGATTAGCTGCCAAGTCTGGACCCAATTCGTTCAGCTTATTCAGAGCTTTATCCAATCTCTCTTTAATACTTTCTTTAGGTTTTGTCTGATTATCTTTATCCTGATCTTTATCTTGATTTTGGTTCTGCTTTTCAGGTTTATTTAGACTAGCTTGATAGTCATTAAAGTTACTTTGAACAGCATCAAACATCAGATTAGACAAAGCCGTAGACATATCTTCATTTTTGAGTTGGACAAAAGCAGCATAGGAATCCATTGCGTTTTTAGCTTTTTCATAGGCATCAGAAAGCTCCTGTACCTTAGCACCGTAATCTGCTGCAGCTTTCTGCGCAGCCTGTACATTAACGGGTGCACTCGTAACCGTGATGCCATTCAGGGAAATGTCAATGGAACTATCAACTGAACTAGCTGCGGCAGTATTATCTACGCTGAATTGAACAGTAAACTTAGCATTTTCAGCTAAAGTAATTTCCTGACCATTTGTCACTTGTTCATTATTGTAAGTAATGGTTTGAACCGTTACACCTGCTGGTGGTTGGACAGAAACTGTAGCCTTGCTACCAGGCTGAGCATTGACTTGACCGCTGGCAGAGTTAGCCGCTTGCTCTGCAACTGCTGCTAGATTTGCTAACTCGACTGCCCCACTGCCCCTCTCTGTTGTTAACTTATCAGCCTCAAGGCTATCAAAGCCATGAGTAGAGATGGAAAGGTCAAATTTCATCTCGCTTGGATAGCTGCTTGGCACCCTTTTGATAGCTTCTATAGCTTGAGCTTTCAAATACTCCTCATAATTTTTCAGGACTGCTGAATCATTTTTCCCAAGCATTGTTCCCAAAGTAATTGATGTGTTTTCGGCAACGCCATAGTAGGATGCTAGTTTTTCCTTAACAAATCCTTCAATGTTTTCTTTAGTTGTATGCTCATCCAATTTATCACGTTCATCTTTCAAGCTACTGGTTAAAGCTGCTATTTGAGCATTCATATCACCAGTCAGCTGTGCATAAGACTTATCTGTACTTTCAGAGGCTCCTAATTGCTTAGTCAATTCTCCCAGTGTTTTTTCCAAGTTAGTATAAAGTTCTTGAGTATTCTTATGCACAACTTGCTCATCCATCGCAATCAGCTGTTTCATGAAATCTTCGTAACTAGCCTGATCACTGACCCGCTGTTTGAGAAGGCTATCAAAATTCTTTCCATAAGTGGCCTGAGAATTATCCAAGTCATCGAAAGCCTTAGCATAAGTTTCCAGAGTCGTCTTCAGAGAGTTATTGGCTTCGACAGATGAGGCAGACATACTAACCAACGTTGGGAAGATATTCTTAGAGCCAATAGCAGACTCCAACAAGTTGGTTCGATAATTGCCAATATTGGTAATTTGCACCTCTGAACTAGCCTGCACATTTTGCTGAGCTGTATATAGATTGCTCAAGATGCTTGCCATATACATATCAACCAACTGGCTATTCAGATCTGCGATAATATCCTTAGCCAGATTATTAGCTTCATTTTCAATCTGCTGATTTCCAGCAGCATTGACCTTATAAGTAACGATTGTCCGATCTGCGCTGATAGCATTAACATCTAACACCTTCTCTGAAAAGTCACTTGGAATCGTTACGACCAGTTGATATTTGCCATTTTCAAGACCAGTATCCGCAGCTCCACGCGTCACAATATACCAGTTTTGAGAGTCATCTCGTTCCAGATTCTTGACATAGCTAGCACCAAGATTGTACTCTTTCTTGTCAACCTTGACAGCCCGATCCTCATTGACAACCGCAACATTTAGTTTAGTCTTTTGGTCAGTGCGAATCTTGCTGTCCCTAGCAGTGCTTGTATTCTTCTGCACTGCTACATTCAGCGTCACCACTGCTGCCAGCAAGGCGATGACTAAAACAACATTTCCTATATATTTAAATAATTTTTTATTTCCCATGGATACTTTTTCTTTTTTCTTCATTTATTTTTTACATAAGGAGCACTCAAAAAAGACACAGATAGCCCTAACATTCTAATTCAAATACTGATCCAGATTGTTAGAGCTTGTCTTGACATTGTAGCAGTTTTATTATTTGATATGAAAGAAACCGCCATTTTTTCATTTTTAATCTTTACAAAAATAGGAAGGCTCTCGCCTTCCTAAAGCCGTTATAACAAAATTAGTGAATTTGTGCAGCGATATCTTGGTCAGTTTGCTCAACGATGTCAGCAACTTTAATCAACTGAGCATTGATATCTTGGAGCAATTGTGCAAATTCTTTGATTTTTGGAGACAATTCATTGAATTGTGCTTCAAAGCTATCAAATGCAGAACCATCCCAGTTATCAGCAATAATTGCTTGTTCATTAGTCAATGTGGTCAAAACTTGAGTTACATTTTCAGAACCTTCAGTGTATCTGTTTGCAGATGTACGAAGTTCTTCTGGAGTTAATTTAATTTGTGCCATAGTTGTTTCTCCTTTAGCAAATTTATACAACAAAAACATTATATCAACAATCACTTTAGGTTTCAAGCTTTTAAAGATATTTTTTTAGAAAACATATTGACAAGTTGTCAACCAAATTCATTCAAACATCTGATACTATAACGTTTTCTCCTGTTAGAATTAAGCCTTTAAAACCCCAATTTCTCAAAAATAAGCTGATAGTTTTCTTGGATTTGGTCTAGGCTAACAGTAATCTCCTCACGATTATGATTGTTCTTAACAGTCACCTGACCGCTCTCCACTTCGCTTTCCCCCAAGGTGATAAGAGTTTTGGCTTTAAAGATGTCAGCCGACTTAAACTGAGCCTTGAGCTTGCGGTCTAGATAATCCCTTTCTACCGCAAATCCCTGTGCGCGGAGAGCCTGCACTAACTCCAAAGCTCTGCCATTGGCACCAGCTCCTAGAACGGCTACATAAACATCCAGAGCAGTTTCAATCGGCAGCTCTACTCCTTGCTTGTCAAGTACGAGAAGTAGGCGTTCTAAGCCCATACCAAAGCCAACACCTGGCGTTTCAGGGCCACCAAAGTAAGCCACCAGCCCATCATAACGGCCGCCAGCACAAATAGTCAGCTGACTGCCAGCCACCTCTGTCGTAAACTCGAAAATTGTGTGATTATAGTAGTCCAAGCCACGGACCATGTTGGTATTGATGACATAAGGAATCTGTAAGGTCTCTAGCATGGAGCGAACAGCCGCAAAATAGGTACTGCTCTCCTCATCCAGATAGTCCAGAATAGACGGAGCACCTTCTACAGCCGCCTTGTCCTCGGGCTCTTTAGAATCCAGCACGCGCAGCGGATTCTCCTCCAAGCGACGTTGGCTATCTGCTGATAGGCTAGCCTTCAGTGGGGTCAGATAATCAATCAAGGCCTGACGGTAAGCAGCTCTGCTCTCAGGATTCCCCAGCGAGTTAAGCTCCAAGCTGACATTGGTAATGCCAATATCCTTGAAAAATTGAGCCGCCATGGCAATCATTTCTACATCTGTAGCAGGATTGCTAGATCCAAAGCACTCTGCACCAATCTGGTGAAACTCCCGCAGACGGCCAGCCTGAGGCCGCTCATAGCGGAACATAGAGCCCATATAATAGACTTTGACAGGCTTTTGCACTTCAGGAGCAAAAAGTTTATTCTCTACATAAGAACGCACCACGGGTGCTGTCCCCTCTGGACGCAGCGTGATATGGCGGTCGCCCTTGTCATAGAAGTCATACATTTCCTTGGTCACAATGTCTGTCGTATCCCCGACCGAGCGGCTGATGACCTCATAGTGCTCAAAAATTGGCGTGCGGATTTCACCGTAATTGTATTTTCTAAATGTCTTGCGGGCAAAGTCTTCTACATACTGCCACTTGGCTGATTCTTGAGGAAGAATGTCCTGAGTTCCTTTAGGTTTTTGTAATTTCATCTTCTGACCTCCGCCTTCTTTAGTACTTATATTCTATCATAAGTCCGCCATTTTGAGGAGCCCGAAAGGGATTTTTCATTTGGAAGAACTAAATCCGTTTTCATGTTCCAAAATAGCTTGAAAAAAAGTCTGAATTGTGAGAAAATAAAAACAATTCAACTCAGATAGAAGGGGATAGCCATGAGAGACGATATCAAAATCAATGATCGAGCAGCTGCCATTCAGGATAAATTGGTGGAGAAGCTCGAGCGTATTTACGATCCGGATGTAGAGCTGGATGTCTATAACTTAGGGTTGATTTATGAAATCAACTTAGACGAAAATGGCCACTGCAAGGTTGTCATGACCTTTACCGATACAGCCTGTGATTGTGCTGAGAGTCTGCCCATCGCCATCATGGACTCTCTTAAAAAAATCGATGAGATTGAAAGTGCCTCTGTCAAGGTTACTTGGTCTCCTGCTTGGAAAATCACCCGTATCAGCCGTTTCGGCCGCATTGCCTTAGGGATCAGTCCTAGATAAGAAGACGACTAGTTCATCTACATTTAAAATAAAAATATCAAACCCGCTAGAAAAACTAGCGGGTTCTTTTATCATATATAAGCTATTTCTTGCCGGTTTCTTCTGGTTTCCAGAAGTCAGTAACAGCACCTTTAGCTGCAGAGGATACCATGTGAGCATATTTACCAAGTACCCCGCGACTATAAAGCGGTGGGATGGTCGTTTCTGCCTTGCGTTTCGCCAACTCTTCGTCAGAGACTGCCATGGAAATTTCCTTGGTATCTTGGTCAACCGTGACCATATCGCCTGTACGAAGATAGGCAATCGGGCCACCATCCTGAGCTTCCGGAGCAATGTGTCCGACAACCAGGCCGTAAGTACCACCTGAGAAGCGACCATCTGTTAGAAGAGCCACCTTGTCTCCTTGCCCCTTCCCTACGATAATAGACGAAAGTGACAGCATCTCTGGCATACCAGGGCCACCCTTTGGTCCAACGTAGCGAACTACAACCACATCGCCATCGACCACTTCATCGGCCAGTACCGCATCAATAGCGGCTTCTTCTGAGTCAAAGACCTTGGCCGGTCCGACGTGACGGCGTACTTTAACACCAGAAACCTTAGCAACAGCGCCGTCTGGAGCTAGATTACCATGCAAGATGATAAGCGGACCGTCTGCACGTTTTGGATTTTCAAGCGGCATAATGACCTTTTGACCTGGTGTCAGATCAGCAAATTCTGCCAGATTCTCTTCCACAGTCTTACCTGTACAAGTAATGCGGTCACCATGCAGGAAGCCGTTCGCCAAGAGATATTTCATCACAGCCGGCACTCCACCAACCTCATAAAGGTCTTGGAAGACATACTGACCGGACGGTTTCAAGTCAGCCAAATGTGGTACCTTCTCTTGAATGACATTGAAGTCATCAAGCGTCAGCTCAACATTGGCCGCATGCGCCATGGCCAGCAAGTGCAGAGTAGCATTGGTCGAGCCACCCAGAGCCATGGTAACTGTGATTGCATCTTCAAAGGCTTCACGTGTCAAAATATCAGATGGCTTCAGCCCCATTTTCAGCATTTTTACAACAGCACGACCAGCTGCTTCGATATCCTCTTGCTTGTCCTTGGACTCAGCAGGGTGAGAAGATGATCCTGGCAGACTCATGCCTAGAACTTCAATAGCCGTCGCCATAGTATTGGCCGTATACATACCGCCACAGCCACCAGGACCAGGGCAGGCATTACACTCAATGCGCCGCACTTCCTCAGCTGTCAAGTCACCATGGTTCCATTTCCCGATTCCTTCAAAGACAGAAACCAAGTCAATATCCTTGCCGTCCAGATTCCCCGGCGCAATCGTTCCGCCGTAGGCAAAGACAGCAGGAATATCCATATTAGCAATGGCAATCATGGAGCCAGGCATATTTTTATCACAGCCCCCGATAGCTACAAAGGCATCCACATTATGCCCACCCATTGCAGCCTCGATGGAGTCTGCGATGATGTCGCGTGAGGTTAGAGAGAATCGCATCCCGGGCGTTCCCATGGCAATCCCATCCGCAACCGTAATAGTTCCGTACTGAACTGGCCAAGCACCCTCTGCTTTGATGCCTTCCTTGGCTAGCTTGCCTAAATCATGCAAATGGATGTTACAAGGTGTATTTTCCGCCCAAGTGGAAATCACCCCAACAATAGGCGTTTCAAAATCTTTATCAGTCATCCCCGTCGCTCGAAGCATGGCACGGTTAGGAGATTTAACCATACTGTCATAAATCTTACTTCTGTGACGAATGTCCTTATCTGTCATATCTTTCCCTTTCATTACAGTAATCTTTGTGCTTTATTATACCACACTTAGGCTGTATTTTACAGAAGAAAATTTTTAAATTTTCAGAAGATTGGGAAAATATAGAGGCGGATTTGAAACTTTTTCCTATCAAGTAAAAAGAAGACAACTAGAAGATAAGGTTTTTCTCAAAAAGAAGAAAAAATCTGTCAAGTAACTTTACTTTACAAAAAAGTTTTGTTATACTGTTAAAGTTGATGAAAATCATCAAATTGAATCGAATTCATAAACTAAAAGGAGAAACAAACAATGGCAGTACCTGCACGTCGCACTTCCAAAGCGAAGAAAAACAAACGCCGCACTCACTACAAAGTGACAGCTCCAACTGTAACTTTTGACGAAACTACTGGTGACTACTCACGCTCTCACCGTGTATCCCTTAAAGGATACTACAAGGGCCGTAAGATCGCCAAAGCTGCTGCAGCAGAATAATAGAAGGGAGCTACCATGCGCGTAAATATTACACTTGAACACAAAGAATCTGGTGAACGCTTGTACCTTACTTCTAAAAACAAACGCAACACACCAGACCGTCTTCAATTGAAGAAATACTCACCAAAACTTCGCAAGCACGTTGTGTTTACAGAAGTGAAGTAAGCATTCAATACGAATCAATACAGAAGAAAAACGCTGATTTCAAGCGTTTTTTCTTTTTGCCAAATGCGATATATTGCACTGTATTTCAATTCAAACTCTACCTTTTTCTCTACCTTTTTTAGATAAATATATCATCTGGATATTGAAGTTAAGCCCTGCTATAATTTCTATGGCAGGGCTTTTTAATATTTGGTACACTACCTTCTTATCTATATTTTGATGGAGCT
The DNA here is from genome assembly GCF_013343115.1 of Streptococcus sanguinis. Taxonomy (NCBI): domain Bacteria; kingdom Bacillati; phylum Bacillota; class Bacilli; order Lactobacillales; family Streptococcaceae; genus Streptococcus; species Streptococcus sanguinis. The sequence goes on along the minus strand of NZ_CP054570.1, from coordinate 2,206,186 downwards.
GAAGTTGACATCTACAAAGTTTAATGTTAAAATACATTCAAAAATATATTTGAATGAGGTGTTTTATGGTTCAAAATGTTGTTACTTCAATAATCCTGTATTCTGGGACAGCCGTAGACTTACTTATTATCCTAATGTTATTTTTTGCCAAAAGAAAAAGCAGAAAAGACATCATTAACATCTATTTAGGACAATTTCTAGGCTCTGTTAGTCTAATATTCCTAAGTTTGCTTTTTGCATTTGTCTTAAATTATATTCCTAGTAAAGAGATTTTAGGTTTACTCGGTTTGATTCCAATTTTCCTAGGCCTCAAAGTTTTGCTTTTAGGAGATTCTGATGGAGAAGCTATTGCAAAAGATGGTTTGCGAAAAGACAATAAAAACCTGATTTTTCTAGTCGCTATGATTACTTTTGCAAGTTGTGGCGCTGACAATATTGGTGTCTTTGTCCCATATTTTACCACCTTAAATTTAGCGAATTTGATAGTGACTTTACTTACTTTTCTAGTCATGATTTATCTCTTGGTTTTTTCTGCCCAAAAATTGGCACAAGTCCCTTCTATTGGAGAAACCTTGGAAAAATATAGCAGATGGTTTATTGCCGTTGTTTATTTAGGATTGGGGATATATATCCTGATTGAAAACAACAGTTTTAACATGCTATGGACTGTGTTAAGCTAGGAGAAAATATTATGAAAAAAGATAGTATCTGCCAAGTGAATGTTATAAATCAACAAAATGTTACAACCGCAACGAACTACCTTGAAAAGGAAAAAGTCCAAAAATCACTTCGCATTTTATCAAAGTTTACCGATAATAAACAGATAAATATCATCTTTTATCTCCTTGTTGTTGAAGAACTCTGTGTCTGCGATATAGCCTGTTTACTAAATCTCAGTATGGCATCTGCCTCCCACCATCTTCGTAAACTAGCCAATCAAAACATCTTGGATACTAGAAGAGAGGGGAAAATTATATATTATTTTATAAAAGATGAGGAAATCAGAGATTTTTTTAATCAACTAGGATAACAACTATTTTTACTACTTTTCCATGATTATATATAGGACTTATCTATGAAATTTTTTGATGAAAATTACTCACAAGAAAGACCTACTCGTAGCAAATGTTTAAGAAAAAAGTATAATTTAAAGCAAACCGACTTGGACTATAAAGAAATTATTTTCTAAGATATTACCAAGTTTGTTGATGATTTGTTTTACCACTGCTTCAGCTCTATTATATTTAGAGATTTAGAAACTGTAGATAGAAGTGAAATAATTGAGATAAAGAAAAGCCTTTGAAATCAGTATTTCAAAGGCTTTTTTTCTTTTATTCGTTCTTAAACAAAAAATCGATCTTCTGTTTTTATGAGATTCACAGTTTCTCTGATATCTAACTGATCCGTATAAAGGAAATGCTCCTGAGTAATATTTTTAGCTAGAAACTCTTTTCTAGATTTGATTGATAAGTCACCCGTTCTTTCTATTTCATTTCTGGATAGGTCCCTTTCTTTAAGCTTTTCTTCTTCTGCCAGCAATACACAGTATTTTAATCTTGTTTGTCTGGCCTTTAAAAAATCTGTAATTTTTTTGATTTGTTCCTCGAATATGACATAGTCTATGATGATAGTCATGCTTCTATTAAGTAAATTGCTGGTAAGACTAATGATATTGTCCCAGAATAAATCCATGTAGTAGCCATCGTCTTCCCAAGGTGCTACTAAGCCGCTTTTAACCATTAAATAAATCATGTCGCCTTCTATCACAGCACTCTTGTCAAAAGAATAGGCTAATTCTTTACTGACACTGCTTTTTCCAACACCTGGAGGACCCGAAATGATATAAACACAATTTTCCAACCTAATACCTCTATACTCTACATACTTGCTCATATTATAGCATTTTTTGGAAAAAGATAAAAACGATGATTCATATACAAATTGAATACTCTAAGCAGCAAACTGCCTAGAGTATTCTGGTTTATGTCACTAGCAGGTCTCGAAAAGAATTATGCCTCCTCTTTCTGTCTGAGTTCAAAGAGATCTTCCACTTTAAGGTTAAAAACTTGAGCAATTTTGAGAGCCATTTCCAGCGAAGGGTTGTAGCGGTTATTTTCCAAGTGCAGAATTGTCTCGCGCCTCATGCCGATGCGGTCGGCTAGCTCCTGCTGGGTCATGCCCATGGATTCGCGAACGGATTTGAGATTAGTAATAATCTTGCTTTCTTTGGCCATGGTTATCCTCTCCGTTCTAAGACAAGATAAACAACTGCAAAGATGCAAATCAAAGCAGCTATGCTAATAAAAATCTGACCCATGTAAAGAGTGAAAGAACCCATGTATCCAATGATAACTGCTAGGATCATCAGTGCGCCTAGTATAAAGACAAACATCAAGCTAGCTGCCTTAGCTAGATTCGCATAGAAGCGTTCGTCTGGAGTTTCCTTGACATTTTTCAAAGAGAAAAAACCAAATACAATCACTTCAATAACGAGGCCAACTCCCAAAATCCATTCTTTAATGCCAGATCTTTCGCTTGGGGTCGCAACCCAAATTCCTACTGTATAAAAAATGGTTGCTGCAAACAAAAGCATCGTGTACAGCTTAGCAGACAAGTCAAAAATAGTCTTTCCCTTACCTTTCTGACTCTTATGAGGCCATGGTTTCATGTGCAGCCAGCCCCAAATAGCTACAATCTGACCTATCCCTGACAGACCAACAATAACTAACTTGGATCCCCAACTAAGATTAGAACCAAATAAAACAGAAAAATCAATAAAGAGAGCTGCGGCAATCATCGCAATGAGGCCACCCGTTTTTTGACTTTTTTTCATGATAGACTCCTTTCCTGGTGTTAGAAATATTTAACACTTTTTATGTTATAAATATATCACACAGCGATTTGGAAATCAAGTATTTATGTGTTAAGGTGTCAATTATTTGAAAAAATTCTATAATAAAAACCCTCGCCAGATAAATAACCAGCAGGGGCTTGTGTTTCTATTGACTACTCATAGAGTAGCAAAGTCCCTTATTCCATCTCTCTGAGATAGTTCAAAGCTTCGTTGAAGGTTTTGACAGGGACGATTTTCATTTTACTCTTGATTTTGATAGAAGCACGAAGTGCCTCATGGTAATTAGAGCGCAGCTTGGGATTGTACTGGGCAATATCGGCGTCAATGGTGTCATCAGGAACAAAGAAAATCTCCGCGCCTGCCTTATCGGCAGCCATGACTTTCATCTCTATCCCGCCAATCCGGCCAACATTTCCCTTGTGGTCAATCGTTCCAGTACCAGCAATCGTTTTTCCTTTGGTAATGTCTTCAGACACGAGCTGGTTGTAAAGCTCCAGACTGAACATGAGTCCACCAGAGGGACCTGCTACACCGTTGCTCTTAAACTCTGTCAGAGGATTCATGGCAACACTGGCTTTAGAACCCAATTCGATTCCCAAACCAGGCTTACCAGTTGTCTCATCCACAATCACAGGACCGCTAGCCAAACCGATTACACCATTACGGCTGTACTCAATTGATACCACATCGCCGACTGTCCGCTGTTCCATCTGATCAACGATGTCGTATGGGCTAGTGTAAGTCTGATTGTCAATCTTTAAAATCACATCGCCTCGCTGTAACTCCTTTGACAGAGGCGTCTCGCTGCTGATACCACCTACGTAAATCTCTTTATGCCTAATCTCAACTGTACGACCAGCAGCCTGATAAGCCACCTGCAAGGCATTGAGATGGGAAGAGCCCATAGTGCTGTTCTCTCGCTCTTCCCGTCCCTTTTCCTTATCGAAATAGTTTTCAGGAACAGAGACATACTCTGTTTCCAGCCTGTAATTAGGCAGCAGAGTCAAAAAGAGACTGAAGACTCGGGCCTTGGAAACACCAACAGCCATGACATAGATTTTACCTTTTCCTTTATCAGTTCCTCCTTGAACTTGGACAAAGTCTTTGGCATTCAAAGCCGGCCTCACGGTCTCTAATTCATAAGGGAGAGGAATAAAGCCTATCCCAGTTAGCACCAAAGCTGTTATTAAGATTCTTGTTACTGATTTCATATCCTTCCTCTTGTTTCTATCAAGTATTATCTGGTCTTGCTACTTCCTAAATTAATCACCAAAATCCACCACTTCTGCATCATTTTCCATCAGAGTATCAGCAAAAACTGTCCGAACAACCAGAACAAATACACAGTAAAAGCTACTGAAAACTAGGACAGGAATCATCTGAATCAGGCCAAGTAAATCATCCAGTTCCCCCAGCAAGGGACCAATATACTGCCTTATCAGATCCATCAGGAGATGAGTACCCAGCCCAATCAGCCCACCAAAAGAAGCTAGAAAAAAGCTGAGCAGAACATAACGACCCCTGCGCTCCTTCATCAGCAGGACTGACTTTCTCAAACAACCATAAAAAGAAAGCGGCTTGGCCAGATTGTCTCTGGAGCTAGTATCCTGAATGATATAAGACAGCAAAAAGAAGTGCGAATCAACCAGATAAGTGAAGAGCAGGTAAAAGACCATGAACAAGAAAGGAAAGAGAAACTGGAAAATCACAATGGCCTCTGGACTTACTGCCCTCCGATAAAAGGCAAAGAGACTAGCCACCCCAAGATTGATGCCAATTGCCGACCAACCCATGTACAGAATCAGAACCTGGACTGCACTGACAATGAAGGAATAAAAGAGGCGAGTAAGCAAGCCATCTGAGATACTGTACCAAACCGCATAGCCAAAATAGAGCTTAACCATCTGCGGATTTCGTATCACTGTCAAGGCAAATTTATTGACATAAGCAAAACCGAAGGCAATTATAAATGCCAAACAAGTCAAGACTAAAATGGACCGGTAAGACCAACTCGAAACCAGCGGAAAAAGAAACCAGCCCAGCACTGCAAGCGGGATTCCGACCAGCAAAAGGCCTTTCAGCCAGACAAAATAATATTCTGTAACAAAAATCCAAGCTTCTCTGAAAACCCTTGTTACTTTTACATCATTCATCGTTCATTATCCTAAATCCTAAAACCCTTTCTAATTTTTTCATAAATATTAATCTCCAAAATTAACTATTTCCCGATCATAAGACATCAGGATGTCAGCCATAACCGAGCGGGCTGCCAAGGCATAAATCAGCAAAAAGCCATTTATCATACTAACAATCATTCCCACAATATTAGACACACCAGCACTAAAAAGTAAACTCAAAACTTCTATCAGACCCAATACTACAGGAATAAGCTTTAAGACAAGCTCTACCAGTAAGTAACGCCCCCTCTGACCATTCATACGAGAAAAGGACTTGCCCAAGCTGCCAAAGGCTGACAGAGGACGCAAGAGGTTATCAGAGGAGTTGGTATCTTGAATAATATAGGGCAACAAGAAGAAGTGAGAGACGATAAAATAACTGTAAAACAAATGGAATACCAAGTTAAACATTGGTGCTATTAAAAAAAGCAGGAAGAGCATGCTAGCTATCTTCTCTTGATTTTTTGCAACCCAAATCATCCAAGTTCCCATATTCTCTTGAAAATTTGCATCTGTCATCAAGAGATTATAGAAGTATACAATAAGAAGTAATATAGCCAAGAAAAACATGAAGACATAAATAGACATAGAAAGCAAACGTCCAAAAAAGCCATCAGAAATACTGTAGCCAACAGCCCTCCAGAAGTTTCTTCGCACCATCTGCGGATTACGAACCATGGTCAAGGAAAACTTATGGATATAAGCAATCACAAAAGAACATAGAAATCCCAGCAGAATTATACTTGGAAGAAATGTAGAAGTCAATGGAGAAAAAAATAGAATTAACAGCCCCAGAATAAAAAACGGCAGTTGAATGATAGCAAGCCCTGCTGTCCATACAAAAAAGTAATCAACAGTCAGTCCCCAGGCTTCCTTTAAAACATCGCTTACATCAAACTTTCTTTTCATAAATCCCCTAATTAAGTCATTTTTTCGCCATAAAAGACGATGTCGCAGAAGCAAGTTTTTATTTTTTAGTCCTGAGAGGATGATTAGGAATTTTTAGAGCCCAGAGAGCAAGAAAAACCCCGTCAGTCGCCTCACCAAAAGAAATTCTTTCTATAATAAAGCAAGCTGAGACATGATTGTCCCAGCCACCTTAACCTTTTTTCAAAAAATTTCGAATACGAATCATAATCTTGCTTGACCAAGTTTTGTCAGATGCGTATCTTACATTGATAGCAGCCATGCTCTTACCATTGTAGAACTGACCGCCAGGCTTGAGATAGTGCTCGCTAAGATAGCGGGCAACGGTATCTATACCATCGTCAAATGTTGCGAAATTTCCTGCACTGGAAAAAGGACTGGAGTCATAAGCCATGAAACCAAACAGGTTGTGCTTGGCCTGAGCAATCTGACTGCGGCCGTAATCCGATTCGTGAATAGCCAGCCCTACGAGAAAAATTGCATTAACTCCATGATCTTTCTCTGCTTTTTTGAAAGCTTTTCCCAATCCAGCCATCGGCGTGCCAGCCAAACGACTATCAATGAAATCGGCTGACACTGTGCTTGGCACTGTTACATCTTCTGAAAAGACGACTGCTCCTGTTTTCTTGGCCTGAAACTGATCTGACACCTGCACTAAAGATGGATCCAGACTGGCCTTTTCATTTGCCGCTAGGCGGCTGACAGGCAGCACACTGCCTGAAAGGACAGTAGCTGTCGCTAATGCTATGATAACTTTTTTCTTCCTAAACATTTTTTCTATCCATTTCTATTGTCGCTTTTGGTTTCCTAGATTCCTCCCCAGAAATATAGGATGACCGCCATGATGCTCATAGCAGGACCAAAAGGGACTTCTTCTTTCAACTTAAATTTGAATTTCTTAAAGATGGTTGCGATTAAGAGAATCGCTCCAGCCACAAAGAAAGAACCATATCCCAAAATCAGCGTATTCAAGGGGCTAAACCAACTGCTCAGGGCAGCTAAGTAGAGAATATCTCCCATCCCGAAGGCCTCTTTCTTGTAATAAGCCTTGGCCCCAAAATAAATGAGAGAGTAGAGACCAGCGCCGACTAGCAGCGAAAGGAGCAGTTCCCAATTAAACTCACTGGTAAAAAACGTAACAGCCATGCGGCCCAGCCAGAAAACCAGCAGAACCGAGTCCGAGATGTACTGAGTATCAAAATCAATATAACCGATAATGAGACAAAGCGACACCAAAAGACAGGCTGAAACAACCATCCATGGCCCCTGATCTTGAAAGATCAGATAAGAGGCCAGCCAGAGCAGACCCGTCAGGAGCTCCACAATGAGATAGCGCGGTGAAATCGGCTCCTTGCAGTGCTTACATTTAAAGCCCTGCATGATAATCGACACAACCGGAATCAGCTCCACCGAAGTCAAGACATGGCCGCAGGACGGACACATAGACCGACCTTTGGCAATGCTCTTTTCCAGTGGCACACGGTAGATGACGACATTGAAAAAGCTCCCAAATACGACACCTAATATAAATACTAAACTTGCAATCATAATTTTTCCCTTTTTATACTCTTTGAAAATCTCAGGTGACAATGTCAAACTTCGACTTCCCTTGAGTATCACTTAGATGCCAGAATGATGGATACTTGCCCCTCCTCCAAACTTAATGAAAATACCATATCTGTTTCTGTATTGTTTTGAATGGTCAATTCGGTCAAACCTTCAGCAGGCGTTCCGATGTTGAAATACTGTCCTCGATAGGAAATAACATTGGTCCGTGAAAAGGCGAGCTGCTGAATGGCATCTACAATCTGCTCAGCACCCTGACCGTAAACTTCTTTATTATCCTTGCCCTTGACTGGCAGATAGCCAGACTCCGCATTCAAAGCTCCCAGCAACTCTGAGATAGACTTGGTCTCACCAGGAGCCAAGTAAATATTCTGCAACTTGTAAAAGGCTGTCTTCATGTTTTGAGCTTGGGCAGCGTTGGTCGGCAGTGGTACTTCCTTACGCTCTATAAAGTGCGTATATTGGCTCAGAAGCTCACTTTGATCTTCTGCTTCAACAGGCGTACTCTCAACCTTGACATCATCAAATTTACCAGTCTTGGCAATCTCCTCAGATGCTTGGATAAAAGCAGCAGGGTCAATCTTATAGCCGTTAGACTTGTCTCCCACCTTTACGTTAGACTCGCCGTCCATGACCAGATGATTGGTCGTTGGAAGCTGACTGAGAACATCAGGATGGGCAGCCAAGACATCGTTTAAAGGTCTAAGCCAAAAAAGACGGTTAGGATAGATGGAAATCTGTAGATTTTCCTTGGTATCAAAAAACGGTGTAAACTTATCCCAGACTGTCTTGGCTGAGATATTATCCAGCCGCTTGAGCTCTTCTTCTGTGAAATAGCTCAGTCCTAAAAAGCGCATATCTACAGAGAAGTGTTGCCCCGTAGATAGCTGAAAAGTCGCCTTATAGGGCAGTTCTCTGTAAACTTCAATCTCAGCTTCGCTCCGAGAGCGAACCTTCATAGAGGGGCGGCCATTGATACTCAGGTCAATCGTTGGATTAAAGACAAAAATGACATAAAATAAACTACCCAGCAGAAAGGCAGCAAGTGTCGCTGCTGGAAGTAGTTTTTGATATTTTGATGAAACCTTTCTTTTTCTTCTTGACATGAATCTCATCCCAACCTTATACTACGCATTCAGCTAAGCGGATAAGGAATTTACGGTCGATACGGCGAAGAAAATCAATGATGTCATCTGAAACAGTATCTCCGGCATTCAGGATAACTCCTCCATCTGCATTAACAAGATCTTTTTGCAGTGTTTTGCCTACCAGAAGACGTTTTTGCCGATCGATAAAGTCGTTAACAGCTTTCTTTGCTCCTGACTCTTCTTCAGCAACTGGCGCTGTGCTGATAGTTGTTTCTACTTCCTCAGCAGGGGCTGCCAATACTTCTTCCAAAGCAGCATCCAGACTCAGCGCTGCATCTGTTTCTTCAACTTCTTCTTCAGCTGGAGCTGTTGTTTCTTGTACCAAGTCTTGAACTTCTGGTTCTTCTGCTGTCTCTACGACTGCTTCAGAAAACTCCAACTCAGGAGAAGCAGCTCCCAGACCTACAGCAGCCAAGGCCTCTGTCAAATCTGTCGCAACTTCTTCTTTTACATCTACTTTTTCATCTACAACTGGCTCGAATACAGGTGCTTCAGCAACTACTTCCTCAATTTTTTCGGCAGGTTTTGCAGCTTCAGTCTCATGGAGCAAATCTGCTGCAGCCAGACGGCCCATCTCTACATCTGCTTCAAGATGAGGAGCTGCCTTTTTTTCATCATTAAGGATGATATACTCTTTACCAATCATCAAGATGCGTGATTTAGGAATCTGAATTTCCTCGCTGGCATCTTCAGAATTAACCACCAAGTAGCCAATTTCATTCTTTTCATCAATGTGATAGTCAACAACAGTTCCCACCTTGTTTCCATCAATTGTGATAACAATTTCGTCAAAGACACTACCCTGCTTGTCGTTTAAGACCTTGAGATCTGCCTCTTCCAGCTCTTGAAAGACTGAGCTGTTCTCTACCATGACCGCAAAGTCACCGATACCTTGGATGTTCTTGCTAGACAGCAAGGCAAAAGGTTGTTCAGACTGCTTTGACTTAATGACAAAAGTCAGATTGACCCCTTCGTCAACAAAGACTTCATGGACTTCACCCAGTCCCATCCCTTTTTCAATCTCAATGACAACGGTCCCTGTGATTGTTTTACAACTTTTCATAATTTCCCCTAAAACCCTTCTAATTGATTACAATCAATTGTATGTTTATATAGTATTAATTTTTCACGATTTTGTCCAGCATGTTGAATGCTTCTTGACGAAGATTTTGATCTGAACTGCCTTGGACAATTTCTTTCAGATAGTTCTCAGCTTCTTGAACTGCATTAGAAGCCAATAATTCCTGACTTTCCAGTAGAAGGAATTGGAAATAGACTTCTTTATCTCCCGTAGTTGCTGCTTGTCTTGCTTCTGCCGCTTCCTCAGCTTTGAGGATGTCAGTGATTTTCTGAAGCAAATCTTCTTCTGTTTCATCTACAGCCGGAACGACTGGAGCTGCTTTGATTTGTGCTTCCTCAGCTTTGAGGATATCAGCAATTCCCTTGAGCAAATCTTCTTCTGTCTCATCTGCAATTGCTTCTTGAACAGGCTCAGCCTGTGTCCAAAGAGCGTCTTCAGAAACTGATTGAACAACTGCTGGTTCAGCTGCTTTTTCAAATTCAAACGTTTCTGCTGCAGGTGCGAAGTTACTTTCTTCCTCCCAAGTCTCTGCCACTTCAGCAGTTAAATCTTCCTCTTCAGCCCCAAGCAAATCATGCTGAATCTGGCTGAGAATATCTTGATAGCCCTGAATATCAGCACGATCACGGCTAACCATAGACTCTTCAGTAGCAGAAAATTCTGGCTCTGCAGCTGCTTGACTGAAGGCGGAATCCATTTTAGCTTGTGGCTCAGTGTCTGAGTCAGCAAAGAAGAGAGATTCTAAGCTGTTTGCTGCTCTCGACTCTTCTGCTCTAACTGGCTTGATATCTCCCGTAGCAGCAAAAACATCTTCCAGGCTGTTGCCTACTTCTTCTGCCACTGGCTGCTGAGCTTGTTCTTGCTCAGTGAAGAATTCTTCCTCATCTTGAGAAACAACACCTGTCACCTCAACCGCCTGCGGTCTGAAGTTGCCATAGCTAGACTCCGTATAGGACATCGGTCTAATCTTAGACAGAACAGCTGTCTCAAAGGCTGGATCATCTATATCTGTATAGCCTTGATTGCCGGCTGCATTTGCTTCCGTAGGCTGAATCAGAGAGTTGGCCACCTTAATCTTAGTAGAGCCCTTGCGATGATGAAGCAGAGACTGCAAAAATTCATCATTGGCCTTTTGTGAGCTGTGGTCCATACCGACCTCAGCTGCCGCTAGCTGACTGTTTGGCTCGTACTCTCCAAAGGCAGGAGCTGTAGCCAAGTTATCAACAGGGTAGAGAGGTTTTACTTTCTCAAATCTTGTCATATCCTTTTTGATAGAACGGTCTGCTAGGGTGCGACCAGAAGCAGATACTCTCTGCCTTGCCGGACTTTCCTCAGCCTGAACCCTTTCTTTACTTTCCTTTCTCATCCTACCGGTTGAAGCATTGGAAAAGTTCAAATCTCTAGCAGATGACAAGCCTGCGCTCGTCGCTTCCACTTTTTTGCGTGAGCTCTTGGCATGCTTCTGGCTTCTGCTTCGCGCAGAAGCAGTTGCTCTCTTCTTGACTGGAGCTAGCTCCTGTGAAAAGAGCAGCACCATATAGACAGCCAAGGCCAAGGCACAGAGCCCAACAAAGGCTATGCCGGGAACTTGTTGAAAGAGGAATGGAGCACCAATCGCAAATAGCATGACCCATACTACGAGAAAAAGGCGCTTTATTAATGAAATCCTAGAAACAAATAAAATGCTAATCGTATGCAGCGCTATTAGCCCTGCTCCAAAAGGTAAAAAATATGCCATTTGAATATTTTCGACACCCCCCACTTTCTAAATGATATTAAACTTTTTCAATGCAAAACCAGTCTTGATTTTGTTTTTCCATAAACTCCATTAAAACCCAGAATAGACTCGGGCGTCTATTCTGAGTTTGCTTGTATTATACTTCAAATATCTCTATGTTTTAGTTTACTATAAATGCACCGTGAATACTAGTCTAATAACTTGGTTTTTGGCATTTTTTTAAGAAAAATTTACACATGCTCTTGAAATTTTAAAGCATAGACTTATTTGGTATTTTTTCAAAGTATTTTAGCTAACTACCAAGTTGTTCACAGATAGGTTATCCAGCTTCATAGTCGTTTCAGGACTTTCTCCGCTTGGAGTTTCGAAGTAGTAACCTACAATAGTCATTGGATAGCTGAATCCTGGAATATTTTCAGGATCGAAGCTAACTTCTCGCCAGCCAGTCCAGCTGTTGGGACGAATGACGTGAAGATAAATCTTCTGCCCACTGGCATTCTTGACAATCAATCCAATCTTGCCCTGCCATTGATTAGACAGAGATAGAGAGAAGCTGATAGCATCAGGCTTATTGTTCAAGGATACATACGGTGCTGCAAATTCCATTTCATACATAGTAGAAGACTTGGTTGCTGGAATCTTAACCACATTGGAACCTGAACCCTCAAGAAAGTCCGTATTGTCAACTGTCACATCATATTGATTGCTGCCGCCTGACTGAATCAGCTTCAGTGGTGATTCAAAGCGGTAGATAGTTGATGAATTGTAATAAGCTGACAGACCATCGTTCCGACTAGACTGAGTGCTAAGCTGCTCCAGATAAGACGGAGCTAGATTGGTACTGCTGTTAGCATTCGCGCTGCTAGTTGTATTGGTTGTTGCGGCCCCCAAACTGCCCTTATTGCCAGTTGCATCTGTGCCGCCACCAGCTGTTGTTACAGATATAGAGCCTGCCTGCCAAGTCGGAATCGCAAATGGAGACTCCCAGTTAGCAAACTGAATAGGCGTCTTATCGACATTACTCTCCAGAGTCACATAGCGCTCGACGTCTTTAACTTGATAGAAACGCAGCTTGATTTTACCACTGGTTAGATCAGGGTTTTTGTTTTCCTCTGTGCTAGATAGGCTTTTCTTTCCGCCCAATTCCAGTTCGCTGGAAACGATTTTTTGTTGATTGCCATCAATCAATTCCAATAATTTCAGAACCTGTGTATAAGTTCCTTCGAACTCAATGTCCGCTGTCATCTGAGTGATGTTGGTATTATTGGTCGTTCCGTTCCCTGGTGTCGCTGTATTAGCTGCAGTTGTTGTTGCAGTATTCGCATCAGATGAAGAACTGCTGCTAGATGAAGACGAGGACGATGTACCAGAAGAGCTAGAGGTCGTACTGGATGAAGAAGACGTCTCACTCGAGCTTGAACTGCTAGTCGTACCAGAAGAGTTGGAGTTTTGACCCTTAGACGAAGTCGCAGCCAATCCCTCCTGCTGGAGTTCCAACTCTGTGCTCTCAGTGTAGTTGACAGACTTGAATTTAATACCGCTTTCGTTGACTAGCTTGTCAATCAAGAAGATGAATTCCCCTTGATTGGTCGTACCATAGTATTTCTTAGCCTGATCCAGAGTCTTAGCATTCAGAGTTTGGAGCTGTTTGGTAAGAGACTTTCTCTGGCTAATCTTGGCATTCTTGCCTTCCAACTCTGTCGAGATAGTTGCATGCTCTTCAGCTAACTGCGCCATCCGTGTATAAGAATTTGTTACCAGATACCCACCACCAGCAAGTACCGCTACTCCTCCAACACAGGCCAACAATTTCTTGTCACGCTCATTTAAATTACTCAGGATTTTTTTCTTTTCTTTCTCATTTTTGCTCTTCATTGAAATCTACATCCTTCGTCAAAATTTTAATGTTAAACTTGTACACTGTATTGTTATCCTTTTCCTCGCGAGTAATGTTGTCCACAAAAATATGGTTAAACTTCTCAGACTTACGAAGCTCTTCCTCAAACTTAGCGATAGAAAGATGCTCTTGAGATGAACCATTGATTTCTACATTGTCGTTATTAATCTTGATATCGTCAAAAACCAGGTTCCGTGTCACGTTTTTATTAAGGAAGTCCATAAAGGCTTTGTTTACTCGATGCAGGCGGCGGAAATCACCTTCCAGGCTGGTAAAGAGAAGTTCGTCATTCTTGACCGTAACAATCTTATCTTCAGTCTCAGAGACTGCCTTCAGCTCTTGAGCCATCTCTGGACTCTTAAGCGTCTGCTCCGCTCGGTCAATCTCGCCCTGGAGGTGCATAGCGCTAAACTGGAAGAAGCCAATCAGCACAATCATAATCGCTGCAATCCCAGCAAAAGCGGAAATAGCAGCAAGTTTCAGTGGACTAGCCTTAGCCGGTGCCACATGATATTTTGAAAAGTAGTTTAAATCTCTCCGCATTAGTTCGCTCTCCTAATCAACATGGCTGTAGCTGGAATGAACTCCGCATTAAACTCGGCAGAACCTTCCCACAGTACATTCTCATAATCTACGTTATCAATTGAGATGAATTCCCGATTCATGCTCTGCTTCAGAATAGCTGCCAACTGCCAGCAAATGTCCTGGTCACCAAAGACGTAGAAGCTGTCAATGTTGAGACCAGTTGACCCGCTAAAGAAGTTTTCAGTATTGAGAATGTGGTTCTTCGCATCAGCCACCCACTCATCCAAGGCCCTCTTCAAGAGACCTGTATCCAGATCATCTGAAGCCACTGCTGGAAGCTTCTGCAATAGGCTAGCGTCGTCTGCATAGTTTAGGATGTCCTTGTAGCCACGGTTGAGATAGTTACTGGTCACAAACTTGCCTTCTGAGTAGAGATAAACACCAATGAAGCTCTTGCTCAGATGTACCATGCCGACATTTTCCTTGGTCAGCTTCTTGGCGCGATTGTTAACCGCCTGAACGCGTTCCAGCCATTTTTCAAAGGTATTAGATTGAAGGTCAAAGACATAAGGTGTCAGCTTCAAATTCTCAGCCAAGCCCAGATATTGCTCTACCACGCCTTTTGGCACAGCATAGACCATGAGTGAGCGAGTATCTTCATCAAGCGGAAAAGCTGAATTAGACTCCTGCTCTTGAAATTGAATAACATAAGAAGTCGGATCAATATCCAGGTATTGCTGGAGCTCGTAAGATACCAAGCCCTCAATATCCTCATCATTCTGCACACTAGCTGCCACATCAACCGAACGGGCGATGATATTGGTATTGCCCAGAGCAAAGAAAGCATACTTAGCAGTGATAGCATGCTGCTCCATCAGGTCGCTGATAATGTTTTTGAGAGTAATCGGGTCGATAATCTCACTATTCAGTACAACACCTTCTGGCAGATTGGCAGACGCCATTTTGATAATCTCCAGCTCATTGCGCTTCTGTCTAGCAACAACCAGATAGACTGATTCGTCAGTGAAGTCAATGGCCATCAGATTGCCCTTGATTGGTTTACCAAACATAGTGTAAGGTGCATGCATTCTAGTAACCGGTTGGCTCACTGCACCACTGCCTTTCTTAGCAAAGAGCGAACGATTACCAGACTTAGCAGGAATCTCATCACTGCCACTATTCTTAGAAAAGAGCGGCTTGTTGAGCTTGGTTAAGAAGCTCCCTTTTGCTGTTGACTTTTCCTCATCGTCAAAGTCTTCTTGACGATCTGACTTGATTTGAACTCCTTGAATAGATAAGTGTTCTTTATGTTTCCCTTTTGATGAGAAGAGCGGTTTATTTAATTTTCCTAAAAATGAACCTTTTTTCTCATTATCTTCTTCGTCCAGAGCTCTTCTGCGCCCCTTGGACGAAAACATATTTTTTGCCATAATCTCCTAATCTCCCTTATTTTTCCTAAAAACTATTTCCCTATTGGCTCGCCTTATACTTATCGCGGAAGTATTCAGCAAGTTTTTGTATATTGCTGTTATTCAAACTTTCAGTATAAACTGCAAACTCATTAATGTAAGTATTGCCACCAAAGATAATCTGACCACTACTAATATTATGGGTTACCCCGCCTCTGTTTAGTGCAACTGTTTTATTATAGACTGATTGTCCATTGATAAAAATTTCAACACCTAAAGCGCCATTCTTCGCAGCACTGCGCACTTGTATAGAATTATCATTACTGTAGTCTAATTTAACATTTTGTATATATTCCTGACCACCGTTATTAGCTGTAGTTGTATCTACTGTTTTAATAGCAATTCTACCATCGTTTTCCAGATTAATCCCCCAAGTCAGAGTATTATCCAACTTATAAGTTAGAAGCGGTCCAGTCTGCTGACGATTCCCAATCAATACAGAAGTCGTATAGCCATTATTAAAATTATGATTACTAAACTGCATCGTACGACCGTCAAGTGCAATTAACTGCCGAGCTTGGTTAATTGCAGGCTCTTTGTAATTCAGAACAGGGATAGTCGCACCATAAGCAACATCATTAAAATAATCTCTTACTTCTGTATTTGTGTGCGGTTGGTTATCAGTTGGTATAATCGCAGTAGAGTTTCTATTCTTTAGCAGAGCCAAGTCAGCATCCGTATGAAGCCGTACATTCTGTGTAACCGGCAGCCCCATAATCCAGATGCGATCAGCTTCCTGATAATTTCCTACCCGTCCATAAGAGTTAATAGCTCGGGCAGCAAAAGTCAGGTATTTCCCCCTCATATCATCTGTAATATAAATACCAGTCTCTAATTTTGATAACGGTTGGAAGTCGGTCGGCATCTCTGGAAGAACCAGCTGAGATACAGTGCCATCACCAGTTTTTCCTATCGTCCCTACAGGAACAATACCAGATGAACTTGTACCTATGCTGCGATCACTGAGGAACCAGCCAGATTCTGTATAGATTCGAGCTTTACTTTTTTTCTGAATATCAGCTGTATCTACCTTGCCTCCAGGAGTAGTTATCCCCTTACCAGCATAATAATATCTTTTCCCACCAGGTATGCTAACTTTCATATCAGGAATCCCTAACGGAGTCTCGATTGCATTCGCTGCAAAAAGATGAATTTTTTTGATTTTATCATTATAAGACAGATTTGTACCTTTTACATCGATACTCTGCTTGGTTCCATTACCGATTTGGTAGGTAAAGGTTTCAATATCTGTTCCTGTACCTTCGTGTTTCTTGCTTTCTGCCAGTTGTTTCTCGAAAGACTCCTGAATATCAAAGTTGATAGCATTCTGACTTCGCTGACGAAGAATATTATTAAAACTCCCAGAAAAGAAGGTCAAGAACCCTGCCGCAATAACTCCAATCAGAATCAGAGAAACCAAGACTTCGACCAGTGTAATCCCTCTGTGTCTCTTTAATCTTTTCATCTCTGCTCCCTTCTACGGCCCTGATACAAACCACAAATCTTGCTGAATCTGCTTTTTAATATCAGAAAAGGTCTTTTGCAAGGCTTCTTTATTCGTAGCTGACACATATTTAGTCTCCATACCACCTTCTCCGATTTTATCTGTCAAATTTTGACCATAAGCGATTTCATGTTCCAAACCTGAAAAACCAATGACATTAACCCGTTTAACACCAACACCATAGGCTTTAGAAACTGCACCAGCATAGTCTATTGATGCATCTCGAATATCAGGGATTTTCGAGGTATAATCATATCCTAAACGACCATAATTAAAACTAGCTGGAACATTTGACGAAAGTTCAAATAAAACATTATTAAAATGCTGAATTCCTTCTCTCTTCATTTCAAGGCCTCCAGCCTGTCCTTGTTGGTTAACCAAATAAGCATTTGGCACTCCATCGGTCAACAGCACCACATATTTAAGCTGAGCATGTTGTTTCTGTAAGCTGACCATCCCATAGCGAAGCCCATCTCCAGGATTGGTCACCCCACCGTCTGACTTCAAGTTTTTAATACTTTCTTTTATCGTACCAGCCTCTCTATCTAATTGAGAGAAGGCTGCTTGTTTATAACTTCCAGTAGTTGAAAAAGTTGTTAAATTAACACTCACATTCCCAACGCTTTGAAGCTCATTTATCATTATCTCAGCTTTATCACGTAAAATATCCATTCTGCTAGGGTTGTTCGAAGTAGGATTTGCTCCATTTAACGCACCCTTCATAGAACCAGAAATATCAAAAACAAAAGAAACGGCAATATTCATCTGACCTTGAATAGGGTCAGTTCGATAAGCAATAGCAATCCCTTTCTTGCCTTTAGCAACTTTAGAGAAGACCTGCTTAGTATTGAGAGCTGATATAGCTGTATCAATACCTAACTTGCTATTGGTATCTGGATATTTCCCTGTCAGATTATAGCTAATCAAGCGGTTGTCCTGATAAGCACCTTCTGTCTTAAACTCCAAGTCCAACTTCATATTATAGAGAGATTTGGTTCCCAGCTCGCTGACATCCCAATCCTGTTTTTCCTTATTCCAGACATAGTTCAGAACCTTCTTGCCATCAGCAGATAGGCCGATATAGCTCCATTCTCTGGTTAGTCCTTGCTTGGAACCTTTGAACTTGGAATCATCCAAGATAAAGATTGAGGTTGCCTTACCAACGGTCCTATCCACGTACTGCATGGAGGTTCGCATTTCCGCTTGGATACTCGCTTCACGCTCGATCAATTCTCGGCTGGAAAACATGGTGTTAAATATAACACCAATGATGAGTGCTATCATGCTCATCAACATGATAGCCATAATCATCTCGACTAGGGTAAAACCTTTTTGTATTTGTTTCATCATTCCTACCTAATTTATTTTTACTTCTGCGCCGATCTCAAATGTCCTTCTTCCGAGCGAATTCCTTTTGTGTCAAAGTTGAAGGTTACAATATGCTCGTAATAGTCATTACTGCCAGCTAATTTTGACTTCGATTTAATCGTGATATTATAATTTTCTGGACCAGTCAAACCATCTACAAGCTGTCCATTCATCTCGATTTCTGCTACACTGCCATCCTTAAAGGTATGGGTTGACTTAATCGGCTCTGTTGAAGGTTCTGTGCTACGCGCTCGTTTATCAAATTCTTCATAAACTGATGACGGATTTCCGTCAACAGGGTCTAGATAAGCACCCCATGCCAACTGTGTACCAGAAGTCGCTGTGTACTTGGCTTTGAGATAGTTATACATGCGTTGAGTCTGGCTTTGCCCTGTATCCACGATAGAAGCCAAAATCCCAATCATAGCAACCAGAATCACAATGGTTACGATAACCATGGGAAGTGTAGAGCCCTGTCTTTTTTTTCCTTTCATTATAGTATTCTCCTAATATTTCTACTTTTGATATTGCCAAAATAGTTGTCACAGTCTGACAACTACTTTGGTAATATCCGACTGCTAAAGCAGTCGGAGTAGAGAAATCTCTATATTTAGATGATTTGATGATTAGTTGTTTCCAGTTGCTGCGGCAGTTGTTGTCGTATTAGTACCGTTAGCTGACCAGTCATACTTCCATTGTTTTTGATTTTTATCACCTGCTTGTTTGCCAGATGGGATAAAAGTAGATGTCAAAACATGGTTTGTTGAGTCAATTGTATGAGCCGTGTTTTTGTCATTCTTAGCCAGAGCATCTACAATCTTAGTTGAGTCGCCTTTAGCATTTTTAGAAATGTATGGTGCTAGTTTTTCAAGAGTGATTTCACCTGGATTGGTTGGATCATCTTGCGCGCCGATATAAGACTGGATTGCTGACACCAGCTCACGGTGTTCTGATTGAATACGTGAACGACGTGCATTATCTTGGAAGGAAGTAATAGCTGGAATCGCTACAGCTGCGATGATAGCGATAATGATAATTACCACGATCAACTCAACCAAGGTAAAACCTTTACCTTTTTTCTTCAAGTCCTGACGGAATTTTTGCAATTTGTTTAACATTTAAATATTCTCCTATTTTCTTTTTATCTTTATTTTTCGCTGAATATCAGCTTAGTTTTAAATTTAATTGGGCTAGTTGGTATTTGAACCACTATATCTCCAATCGTAAAGCCAAGTTTTGTCCTTGGTTTTATCAGTTCCCGCTCCTGAGGGATGGAAGGTCGAAACCAAAGTTGTTCCATCAATTTTATGTGCTGGCTCCGCATCATTCTTAGCAAGGGCATCCATAATCTTAGTTGAATCACCCTTGGAATTTTTAGAAATGTATGGTGCCAATTGTTCCATTGTAATTGACTTTACAGTTTCTGGGTCATCCTGTGATCCGATATAAGACTGGATAGCAGTTGCCAACTCACGGTGTTCCGATTGAATACGTGAACGACGTGCGTTATCTTGGAAGGAAGTGAGGGCTGGAACCGCTACAGCTGCAATGATAGCGATGATGATAATCACCACAATCAACTCAACCAAGGTAAAACCTTTGCTTTTTTTCTTCAAATTATGACGAAATTTTTGCAATTTGTTGAGCACTAACTTCTCCTAATTCTTTTTCACAAGGGCTGTTGAGCAGCCTTTTAATATCTCTCAAATGTAGGGTTTTAATTCATCTTTCCTTAGATGATTTGATAAGTATTACCACTTTTAGAAATAGCCTAACTAGAAATTACTTCTTTAGTTAGCATTTACACCATTTGCTGACCAGTCATACTTCCATACTTTATCTTTTGAAGCATCTTTAGCGCCTGATGGCTTAAAGGTAGAAGTCAAAATATGGTTTGTTGAGTCAATTGTATGAGCAGTTGCAGTACCATTCTTAGCTAGAGCATCTACGATTTTAGTCGAGTCTCCTTTGGCATTTTTAGAAATGTATGGTGCTAGTTTTTCAAGAGTGATTTCGCCTGGATTAGATGGATCATCTTGTGCTCCGATATAAGACTGGATAGCTGATACCAACTCACGATGTTCTGATTGGATACGTGAACGGCGTGCGTTATCTTGGAAGGAAGTGATAGCTGGGATAGCTACAGCTGCGATGATGGCAATAATGATAATTACCACGATCAACTCAACCAAAGTAAAACCTTTACCTTTTTTCTTCAAATCCTGACGGAATTTTTGCAATTTGTTTAACATTTTGAATAGATCTCCTATTTTTTCACAATTTTTACTATTTTCGCCCACAGGGGCATTTGTTTTGTTCCTAGCTGGGAGACCCTACAAACTCCCAGCATCAGAACGATTTCCTAACTTTTTGTGCAGAGCAGTTGCCCTGCTACCTCCTAAACTTTTCTGAAGCGCCTTCCTATTGGTCAACTCCAGATCCTGCATCCACAGCATGAGCAAGCTCAAACATTGGCAACATGACAGAGGCAACGATACCTCCGATGATAACCCCCATGACGATGATCATGGCTGGCTCCAAGAGTGAGAGCAGCTGCTTGATAGCTGTTTCAAGCTCTTCTTCATAATAATCTGATGTCTTGACCAGCATGGACTCCAGAGACCCAGACTCCTCACCGATTTTGACCATCGAGAGCATCATAGGCGGGAAGAGACCGGTTGAGGTAATCATCCCTGTCAGACGTTCCCCTTTTTGCAGACCTTCATTGGCGATCTTCATCTTTTCAATGACGACAGCGTTGTTGGTCGTTGCAGCAGCAGACTCAATAGCCTCGACCAGAGGGATACCTGCACTGGTCAGGATAGCCAAGGTGCTGGCAAAGCGTGCAGTGACAATCTTCTGCATTGGCCCCTTGATGACCGGCAGATTAAGCTTGAGCCGATCCAGCTGGTAGCGACCTGCCTCTGTACTGCGATAGCGTAAGAAGAGAAAGACCAGAATCCCTGTCACACCGAAGAGGATGTACCATGAAGAGCGGACAAAGTTACTAGCTGCTAGTACGATACGCGTTGGCAGCGGCATAGCCATCCCACTCTGCTCAAAGATTCCTGAGAAGCTTGGGATAACGACATAAAGCAGGGCCAAGACTGCAGCCACAGCCAGAAAGGCTAGGACTGCGGGATAGATCATGGCTCCCTGAATCTGGCGGCTGGTCTTGAGCTCTTTAGTATAGTGCTCAGACATCTTTTCCAGCACCTCGTCCAGCTTACCAGTCTTTTCACCGGCCTGCACCATACGGATCAGGAGATCGGGAAACATCCCTTCCTGATCTAGCATGGCCTTGGACAGCTGACTACCTTCTTTTAGGCTCTTGCTGACGATTTTAAGGCTAGACTTGAGATTCTTTGAAGTAGCCTGTTGCTCTAGGATGTCCACTGCATTATTAAGAGGAATCCCTGACTCCAACATAACCGACATCTGCTTACAGAAGAGCGATATGTCCTTGAGCTTGATCTTCTTGCTTTGAAAAAGGACAATCTCCTTAGAACCCATGACCTTTTCTTCGACACTGATTGGCTTCCCTTTGAGACGGATCCGGTTGACTGCGTCAGTCCGGTTAGGAGCGTCCACCTCTAGTGTGACGACCCCTTGCCGAGTGTCTAAGTATTTACAAACATATACTGTCATGCTCTAGTACCCCACTATTCCTAGGGATTTTTCAACTTGAGCGCGGTCTACTGAGTAGGACAGCAGAGTTCTTTGGTCGATAACATTGCGACGGTAGAGTCCCATGAGCGAAGTGTCCATGGTAATCATGCCTAGCTGAGCCCCTGTTTGGATTGGCGTCAGCAGCTGGTGGGTCTTCCCTTCGCGAATGAGGTTGCGAATAGCGGGTGTTCCCAGCATGATTTCAAAGGCAGCTACACGACCTTTGCCGGTCGCTGTACGCATAAGCTGCTGCGATACAACCCCTTCCATAACGGCTGAAAGCTGTACGCGGATTTGCTCCTGCTGCTCGGCTGGAAATACGTCGATAATCCGGTCCATGGTGTTTACGGCACCGACCGTGTGGAGAGTTGACAGAACTAAGTGACCTGTTTCCGCCGCACGCAGTGCGATTTCAATCGTTTCCTTATCCCGCATCTCACCGACTAGGATGACATCCGGGTCCTGACGAAGGGCACCGCGGAGAGCATTGCCGAAGCTCTGCGTATCCGCTCCCAGCTCACGCTGGTTGACCAAGCACTTATTATGCGTATGCATGTACTCGATCGGATCTTCAATCGTGATGATGTGCTCGTCCCGCAAGCTGTTCATGTAGTTGATCATGGTTGCCAGGGTCGTTGACTTTCCGCTTCCTGTTGGCCCGGTAACCAATATCAGCCCCCGGCGTTTCTCAGCCAGCTTTTTGATAACTGGTGGCAATCCCAGAGATTCCATAGATGGAATATCCTTGGGAATGACCCGCAAGGCAATCCCGCAGTTGTTTTTCTGCTTAAAGATATTGACCCGCAAGCGATAGCCATTGTCGACCTCGTAGGCACAGTCCACTTCACCGACTTCTAAAAGATGAGCAATCTGCTTATCATTTAAAATGTGCTTGGTGAAGCGAACCGTGTCTTCGTTGGTCAAAATTGTATTGTTGAGTTGTGTTAACCTCCCGTGCAGACGCATGGTTGGCTCAGCGCCAACCGTGAAGTGGATATCTGATGCACCCGCTTCAATCGCCTGCTTAATTAACTCATCCAAATTCATCCTAAACTTCCCCTTCTAGACTAAAGGCAATCTTCATTGCTTCTTCAATCGTTGTAGTCCCCTGTTTTGCGATATCAATGGCCTCCTCCGCCAAGTCTCGCATACCATTTTTCTTAGCTTCTGCTCGAAGCTGTGCTGTTGTTCCACCATCATTAATTAGTGATTTAATCTCCCTTGTCACCGCCATGATTTCGTGGATAGCTATACGTCCATAGTATCCCGTACCGCTACAGTAGTTGCAGCCGCGTCCGCGATACAAGGTGTCTCCCTTGTGAATACCGATACCTGCATGTTCATTTGTTTCTACAGTGTACTCAGTCTTACACTTAGGACAGATGCGCTTAATCAAGCGCTGTGCGATAATACCGACAGTCGCCGTTGAGACCAGATAAGGCTTGATGCCCATATCGACCAAACGGTTGACTGTACTAGCTGTGTCATTGGTGTGGATAGTCGAGAGAACGACGTGACCAGTGATAGCGGCCCGAACCGCGATACTAGCTGTCTCTTCATCCCGAATTTCCCCCAAGAGAACGATGTCCGGGTCCTGACGCAGGATACTTCTCAAACCACTCGCGAAGGTCAGTCCAGCTTTGTTATTTACCTGAACTTGGTTGACCCCTTCCAAGCGGTACTCAACCGGATCTTCAACGGTGATGATATTTTTTCCTACATCATTGAGCTCACGGAGCGCTGTGTAGAGAGTGGTTGTCTTTCCGCTTCCTGTAGGACCAGTCAGCAAGATAATGCCTTCTGGCGCCTTAAGAATATCTTCAAAGAGCTTCTGATTGGTTGGCGAGAATCCCAACTCCTCTTTACTGAGGAGAGTTGCATTCCGGCTCAAAATCCGAATAACGATTTTTTCACCGAATACAGTAGGCAAGACTGAAACCCGCATATCGACTTCTTTGCCGTCGATAGTTGTCTCAATCCGTCCATCCTGAGGAATCCGCCGCTCGGCAATGTCCAGACCACTCATGATCTTAATCCGTGTCGCAATGGCTGAATGAGCATTGGCTTTCAACTGCATGTTTTCCACCAAGGTCCCGTCAACCCGGAAACGAACACGAACAACTTTTTCAAAGGGCTCAATATGGATATCGCTGGTCCGCGTCTTGATTGCCTGACTGATAATCGAGTCAATCAAACGCACAACCGGAGCGTTTTTGATTTCGAGATCTTCTTCGACGATCTCTTCATCCACATTAAAACCTTCGATTTCGGTCGCTGCCTGTTGGGCTTCTTCTCCTTTGGAATAGTATTGATCGATATACTTCTCAATATCATCCCGAAAAGTTACATAAGGTTCTACCGCCATCTTAGAAACGATTTTAACGTCGTCTAGGGCGATATAGTTGCTTGGGTCTGCCATCGCAACTACTAACTTGGGTTCTTCTCCCTCTTCCCCATCTGTGAAAGAGATCGGAATCAATCCATGACGTTTAGCAACTTTTTCTGAAACCTTCTCGA
This sequence comes from Streptococcus sanguinis, assembly GCF_013343115.1. Lineage (NCBI taxonomy): Bacteria > Bacillati > Bacillota > Bacilli > Lactobacillales > Streptococcaceae > Streptococcus > Streptococcus sanguinis. The sequence continues at coordinate 2,181,746 of NZ_CP054570.1, read as the reverse complement.
CAGCTTCCTTTTCTATCACAAACTGTGATAGATTGACATGAGGTACACGGTAATAGTAACTCATGACTTTCAGCATATCTTCTTCTGTCACATAGCCCTTGCTGATTAGATATCTCTCTAACTGCATGTTTGATTGTGGCATATCTTGAAGAATTTCTTCTTTTTGAGCTGCCGTTATCAGATTGAATTGAACCAATATAGCGATTAGTGCCATTTGTTTCTCCTGTCTGTGATTTTTTTGTAAAAATCCTTCAATTCTTTCTATGCGTTAATAGATAACAGCTTTCTTAAAAAAATCTCCCTCGCTTAAAGTTTCCTTTAAGGTTTCTTTAAGCTTTTTAAGTTAGGCTAGTACATGGAAAATTTACCAATAGAACCAAACTTAATGTTTTAAGTTAGATGCTTTGAGCAGTATCTCCATTTGATAAACCTAGTAAACAGTCCTTAAACCAATCCTAGGATTGACAAGGGCGTTTTAGATTTGTCAAAAGGGGCGCAAAAAAAGCAGATGCCAAAAACATTTGTTCTTGCGTTCTTAAATACTATACAAAGCAAGTTCTCTTGCAAAATTTCTCATGCTTTTAGATGCAGGTTAAACCGTGTGTGTGTGAAGTTGGTTTAACCCGAATCATCAAGCAGCCAGTGCCATAAGATAAGAATTCTTGTCTTATGGTTTTTTCTTTTTACCGATATGCATATTTTGGTAGGAAATGCTAGGAACAAAAGCTTTATTTGCTTTAAAAAACATTTACCTATCACAGTATATGACATAATTGACATCTTGTCAACAGGTTTGCCTCGAAAAAAATGATTGCATTTAAAAAAATGTTTAATTTTGATAAAACCTTGTTATATCAAGCTTTTTGACACTTTTTTAAAGCGTTTTTTTACTTCGAGGATAAAAAAACAGCAAATTTTTTTGAGGAAATTTCCCCTTTACTGCTTCTTTTTCAACCTTCAGATGGACAGTGTGACAGCATCTGTCCTCTTCTAATCGGTAGTCGATATGCTTAGGAAAGGCGCTTCAGGACAAGGCTTAGCAAGCTTTGCCTGTTTCTTCCTACCCAATAGTATATGCTAAAGAAAAAGCATTGTCAATGCATTTGCATTTTATTAGATGTAAAACCTATCTAAAAATGCACAATGTACTCAGCTTGTCTATTTTTTATAGAAAAACCACAAAATCAAAAAGCTAGAATTTTCAGACAGAGAAATAAAGAAATTAAATAAGAAGAAAATCATAAAAATAGAACCAGTTAAGCGATGGAAATTAGACTGTAAAACGAAAAAACAGCCCGAAATATCGGACTGCAGAGATATGTTTACAGTAGTACTATTAAGTATGAGGTTTTAAATCGCCCTCTCCACCTATACACCACTCTTCATGCTCTTCCAAGCTGCTATCCGTCTGGATAGTGATTTTGTTGATGCCATAGGCTTGCAGTTCTTGACGCAGAGTGGCTTGGGTCTCGGCCAGCAGGTCTGGATTTTCAAGACAGATATGGATCATAGCAAATTTTTCCAAACCGTCTGTGGTCCAGACATTGAGCTGGGTAATAGCCTGAACGTTTTCAATCGCTAGAATTTCCTGATAAAGCTGACTCAAATCAATATCGCTTGGGATGTGATCCAGAAAAATCTTGATGTTTTCCCAGAACTTAGGCAGGGCCTTGCTGAGGATGAAGCCCGCAATGAGCAGGGAGAGCAGTGGGTCAAGAAAATACCAGTCAGTAAAGCGCAGAACGATGGAGACTAGGATAACAGCTACCCAACCCAAAATGTCCTCTAAGAAATGGAGACTGAGAATAGACTCATTATGACTGTGTCCATGACCATGGCCGACTACCTTGCTGGCTGCTAGATTGACTATAATGGCAAAGATACCCAGCACCAGCATGCCGTCATAATTGACCTTTTCAGGCGCAAAGACCTTGGGTACATTTTCGATAATCACCAAGGTCGAGCCGACCAGCAAGATGACCGAGGTCAGCAAGGCTCCCAAAAGGCTGTAGCGCTTGTAGCCCAGAGTGTATTTCTTGTCTTCTTTTTTATTAGAAATTTTTTCAAAAAGGGTAGAGAGTCCGATAGCCATCGCGTCTCCTGTGTCGTGCACAGCGTCGGCTAATACAGCGCTGGAATTGAACATGAAGCCAAAGATAAACTCAAGAATGGCAAAGGAAAAGTTTAACAGAAAGGCAATAGTCATATTTTTACTAGATTTCACGGCAGCCTCCTTTCAGTTTAGCAAAATTTATAGTATAATGTAATCAAAACGGAACACCTTGTTCAGTTTTCTTCATCTTTATTATCCCTTATTCTCAGAAAGGAAACAAGAAGCAATTGAGGGGCTTTGTCTGTTATTGAACAATCCTGCTCTTTTGTTCCGAAACACTATGGACAGACGAGTCAAGAAATCACGCGCAGCTATTTACCAAGCTTTTATCAGCCTGCTGCATCAAAAAAGTTATGAAAGCATCACCGTGCAAGAAATCATCGACCTGGCAGACGTTGGCCGGTCGACTTTTTATGCCCATTTCGATACCAAGGAAGCCTTGCTAGAGGAGGTTTGCCAAGACCTCTTTCAGCATACCTTTCTTGAACGTGACGACGGCAAGGATCTCTTTGAAGCAACCGCCCATATTTTCAAGCATTTCCAAAAGAATCAGGACAAGATTGCGACCTTACTGCTTTCGAAAAATATCTATTTCACCAATCGCTTAAAGATTGAGCTGGAAAACTATCTCTTTCCGATGATTCAGGAACAGCTCCTGCGAAAAAAATCTCAGCTACCAGAGCCTTTTCTGAGAAATTATGTGACTTCTACTTTTGTGGAGACGGTCAGCTGGTGGCTCCAGCAAAAGAAAACATTGCCAGAAACAGTTATCAGCCAGTATTTTCTGGATTTGATGGACTGATTTTATTTTGATATTTATATAGGAGGAAACTTAACTTTATGAAAAAGCAACATTCAAAATTTTTACTTCCAGGCATTCTGATGGTGGGGGTTGTCCTACGGGCGCCTTTTGCAGTGCTGCCCGTTGTTCTGGGCGATATTGCTAAGGGGCTGCAAGTTCCCGTCAACTCTCTGGGACTGCTGACTAGCCTGCCCTTGATCATGTTTGCCCTCTGCTCAGCCTTTTCCCCACGCCTGGCTCAAAAGGTCGGCCTAGAAAAGCTCTTTACCATAGCCATGATTGTGCTGACTCTGGGCTCTTTTATTCGTATTTTTAACCTGCCTCTACTCTATGCAGGTACAATCATGCTAGGGGCTGCCATCGCTGTCTTAAATGTGCTCTTGCCCAATGTCATTCAGGCCAATCAGCCAGAGAAAATTGGATTTCTAACCACGCTCTATATCACTTCTATGGGACTAGCCATCTCAGTCATGTCTCCCTTGGCTGCGCCTATTGTCCGCTTAGCCGGCTGGAAAGGACTGATTCTCGTCCTGACCCTCATCTGCTTACTGGCCTGCTTAATCTGGCTGCCTAACAGTCGGCACAATCACAAACTGACTAGTAAAAATCGCGAGCAGCAAATGGGGAGTCTGCTAAAAAATCCTAGAGTATGGGCTCTGATTGTTTTCGGCGGCCTGCAGTCCTTACTCTTTTATACGGCTATCACTTGGCTGCCGACTCTTGGTCAGTTGGCAGGACTTTCCAATGATGCTACTGGATTCTTGGCCTCTGTCTTTTCCTTTATCAGTCTTCCTCTGGCTATGACGATACCTAGTCTGACAACGCGTCTATCCGCTAAAAAACGCTTAGGAATGATTGCTCTCTTTTCTGTAACTGGTATGGTTGGTCTGGGTATGCTGCTGGTCAAGACAGATTCCTTTGTCTACTGGCTCATCCTCAACCTGCTAATCGGTATGTCCGTCAGCGCCCTCTTCCCCTACCTCATGGTTACTTTCTCGCTGAAAACCAGTACTCCTGAGCAAACCGCTCAGCTATCTGGCTTAGCCCAGACTGGTGGTTATATTCTGGCCGCCTTTGGACCTAGCCTCTTTGGATACAGCTTTGATTTATTCCATTCCTGGACTCCAGCCATCCTCATTCTCATTGGCTTGGCTGCCATCGTGACACTAACACTCTTTTACATTGAGAAGTTTGACAAGATCTAATATAGACGAAAAAACGCTTAGAAATCCTAAGCGTTTTTGCAATAGTTGAGGCACTCTTCCAGGCCCACATCCCGCTCTAAGTGCTCTGGTGTCTACGCTCTCGCATAATTTCTACTACTTGCTCAAAAATATCTGTTTTCTTCATCTTTTACTCCTTCTTCCAAGTATCCTCGTCATCCAGCAGGCCTCGCTTAGGCACTTTTGAGACATGACGATTGCCAGCCACATAAAAGCCTAAGGGCTCCTCCCGCCAGGCATCTGTGCAGGTCACGCCAATCCGCGGACGACTGGCAATCTGATTGGGAGTCAGCTCATGGGCTAATTGCAGACTGGAGGTCTCTAAACTCTGTCCATCAAAGCGCTTATCAATCCCAGCATACTTGGTTAGCTTGCCAGGGCCGTTAGCTATAATTCGGCCATCCGGTAGCTCCAAAGCTCGAATCAGTACGGCTTCGGCTACATTTTCAGCCTTGGTCACTAGATTCAGCATCTGATGGCCATAAATCTGATAAACATACCAGTGACCAGCTGGTAGATACATGGATTCATTCCTAGGGGAGTGGCGCCCTCCAGCTGAATGACAGGCACTGTCCTGACTTCCTAGATAGGCTTCTGTTTCGACAATTCGGCCTAACTTCTGGCCGTTTAGAATCAATTGCATACCTAGCAAAGCTCGCGCTGCTGCAACTGTGTCTGTCTCGATTAGTTTCTGAAAATCTCTTGATAACATAGGTTGATTATAGCATGATTTCTCCATTTAAAGAGGAAAAGAAATGTTGCAAAAATGTTATTTTTCTCCTTCTCACAGACAAGAATTGTGTTACAAAACAATTACATGCTAAATAAGCGGAAAATCTTGGTAAAGCTTATAAAATCTATGTATTGTCTAATTAAATTACTTATATTTTGTAACATTTTTATTAACACAGTATGTTATTTATGTATCAATCCAGTTTTTCATTGCTTCAAATGAAATATTTGTTTAATATTATACTAGAAGGAGGGGTAAGATGAAAAAATTATCTAAAATTTCTTTATTTTTATTACCACTAATTGCACTTTTCTTTTTAGCAGCTTGCGGAAATTCTGCGGATAAGAAGACTGAAGAAAGCTCAAGTTCTAGCTCAAGCGTATCTTCTTCATCTAAAGCTAAGACAAGCTCTAGCAGCACATCTGAAGAAAGCGGTAGTGCCAAAGTCAACGTAAACGGCGGCGATACTAGCGTTAATGTAAATGGCGATGACGAAAGCGGCGATGCTTCTGTGGAAACCAACGGAGACGGTGCTGCTAATGTACAAACTGACAACGCTGGTGTTAGCGTAAATGAAGATGGCGTTCATGTTCAAGGCGGCGGCGTTGATGTTAAGGTCGGCAGCGATGGATCTATCAATATTCAAACACCTTAATTGAAAAACATGTTTCGATTATTATAATTCATAAAAACCGAGTTTCGCTCGGTTTTTTGATTTTCTCCTGTGCATTTCAAAAAACTTGTAAAACATTAAAAAGACTTGCAAAAACTTATCCGTCGTGTTATACTCTATTTAGAAAAGCAAGGAGGGCCAAGTATGTACCAAGAACAACGCTTAGCTGAAATCTTAGAGCTCTTAGCTGAGAAAAAACAGCTGTCAGCCAAGGATATGATTGAGCATTTTCAGGTTTCTAAAGATACTATTCGGCGAGATTTTTCGATTTTGAGCGAGCGTAGACTTGTGCAGCGCACCCACGGAGGTATTATCCCCCTGGATACTAGCCGGCAAATCCCATCCTTTAACGACCGCATCAACCAACTAAATCAAGAAAAAAAGGCTATTGCCCAGAAGGCCCATGACTTTCTCAAGCCGGGGCAGATTGCTTTCTTTGATGTCTCAACCATCGTTCTCCATCTGGCCCAGCGCATCAAGGAGCCTATGACAATCTACTCTCATTCTCTGGATAATGCAATCATGCTGAGCACTCAAGACAAAGTGGACTTTCACCTCTTAGGCGGAAAATTTTATCCCAAAAACCGATTCTACTACGCGCTCAATGAAGCAGAGCTGCTAGAGCAAATTTCTTTTGACATTGCCTTTATCGGGGCAGCCAGTGTCTCTGATGGCCTAGTCAGCTTTGAAGACGAAGCTGATGCTCACCTGAAAAAACTGGCTTTGAAGCATGCCAAGACTAAAATCCTGCTGGCCGAACAAGACAAGTGGCAGAAAGAATCTAAGTACATCCTGGGTCCTGTTAGCGACTTTGACTACTGGATTACGGACCAAGAGCCCAGCCCTAAAGTCCAAGAACTGCTTGGAGACAAGGTTAAAATAATTTATTAAATCGATCCATTAGACACAAAGGAGGAAGAGCTATGACAAACCACCCGATTCGCCTGATTATCAGCGACATTGACGGCACCATTTTGGACGACCAGCATCAAGTAGATCCTAATCTCAAAGACATGATTCCCCTGCTAAGCCGAGAAAAAATCCCTTTCGTTCTCGCTTCTGCCCGCTCTCCTCTAGGCATGGAGCCCATTGCCCGTGAGCTGGGACTGGGAGATAATCCGTTAGCCTGCTACAATGGCGCTCTGGTCATCAAGGGTGATCCGCAAGCTTACGAGACCATTATTGAGCATCCTCTGGACAAGAAAGAAATCCGCACTTTTCTAGAGCTGGTCAAGACTGAATTTCCTAGCGTGTCCATCAATCTCTACTCTGGTAAGGATTGGATCGCTGATCATCTAGATAAATGGGTGCAGATAGAGGCTGAGATTACAGGTGAGCAGCCGATAATTCAGAATGTGTTAATGCCGGTGCTGGATGTTCTAATGCCTGCTCACAAGTTACTCCTCATTGATGAAGCGCCTATCATCCAGAAACTCCATGACTACCTACAGACCTTGGACTTTGCCAAGACAGCCTTCTATCTCTCTAAGGACAACTACATGGAAGTCACGGCCAAGCATGTCTCCAAGGAGCAAGCCTTGTACGAAATTGCCCAGCACTATCAAGTGCCTCTAGAGCAGGTTATGACAATCGGAGACAACTTCAATGACCTTCCTATGCTCCGCCTGGCTGGACTTGGAGTCGCTATGGGCAATGCCCCCGAAGCAGTCAAAACCGAGGCAAAAGCCGTCACCAAAAGCAACAATGAGCACGGAGTTGCAGAAGCTGTAGAAAAGTATGTTTTGATATAACGCAAAAAATCTGCTCTTGAGCAGATTTTTTTATTGATGATAATCATAAGCAAGGCGAGGACTGCCGTCAGCCACATAAATAATGCCGCACTCCCTAAAGCCGTAGTTCAGCACAGCTGTCTGCATAGGCTGATTGTCCGCATGGGTATCGATTCGCAAGTAGGGAATCTGCTGGCGGCAAAAATCAAAGACCTGACGGGATAGGCCTCTGACTTGGCCATTTGAAGCGATGCGATGAATGGTACCGTAAGGCTCCGCAAAATGCCAGGCTCCCTTTTCGATGACCTGATAGGTCGGGTCTTCTCCAATGATAAAGGCAAAAGTGCCGACCAGCTGCTCTTCTTCCTCGACAACAAAGGAATGGCCAGCCGCAATGTCATCCTCAATCAAGCTCGCGCTGGGATAGCCTCCATCCCACTGAGTCGGATTGCCCTGGTCTTTCATGAACTGACGAGCCACATCATAAATCGCCATAATGGCTGGGATATCTTCTATTTGGGACAAACGAATATTCATCTTTCCTCCTTTATAAAAATAAGGCTGGAAAGTCCCAACCTTATTTGAATTCTTCTGGTTTGCCAGTATACTGAGACCATTCCTTGCTGAAGAAGCGGTCATTGATCTGGTAGTTTGGCGCCGGCTGTGGATTGGCTACAAAAGGATCAACAGCCTTGTCAAAGGCCAGCCAGCCATTCCAGCCCATGTGGATAGTGTCCTGCATGAAGTAAGGCTTGTCGCCGTCCTTAGAAAAATCAGCGATGTTGGTAAAACCCTGACTTTCCAGCTGGTAGCGAATCTTGGCAACCGTCCGCTGGTACATTTCAGGACTGAGTCCTGTATACTCCATCCACTTAGAATTGACCGGTGGAATGATGAAGATGACATTGGTCTTTGACTTGGCGAACTGGTCCAGAACCAGCTGCAAGTCGTTGTACTCAGGAGATTTTTCATAAGATTGCTTGGTTTGAAAACCTCTGAGCTTGGCAACCTTGCCGGCCAGACGGGTCTTGTAAAATTGATTGTCTATGCCGAATTGATTGTTATTGGTCTTCTTCTTGGCCTCTGCTGTAGCAATCTCTTCCAAAGCCTGATAGGAGAAGGTGTCTGGCAAATCAGCCATATAAGGCAAAATTCGCTGGTCATAATTTTCATTATTAAGGGCAGCAAAGTTGCTAAAAAAAGCATCTTGACGCTCATTAAGATGAGCCATCATCTCAATATGGCGCTCTTCAAAGTTGCTCAGCTTTTTACCTTCCGACAGCTTCTGGACGCTCTCTGCCATAGCAACATCTGGATAAAGCTGCAAGAGGCGCTGGGCTGCATATTGCGCCGCCGCATCTCCTTGCTGCTGAGACAGATAAGCCGTCAGCTGATCACTGTTGAAGTACTGCTGAAAGGCCGAAGCATCATAGCCAGTCTTGGTAAACCACTGGGGCGACACTACATAGACCGCCGTTTGCCCCTCCAGCTCAGAGGACATCTGCTGCATACCAAAGTACTGATTAAATGATGCTGCCCCGCGCTGGCCTAGAAAATAAGGCCGATAGGAGCGGTTGTATTTCTCAGCCAGCACTGCCGGATGCATGCTATCAAAGCGCAGCCATTCACTAGAGCCAAAGAAGGGAACAAAGCGCATCTTCTTATCGGTCAAGGCTGTCACCTTCTTGCTGCGGCTCTTGAAGTTTTCTGCTGTAAGGGTCACTGCCGAGCGCTTCTCTGCTTCTATATCATGCTTTTTATCAAGCGGATAGAAGAAAAAGAGCAGGGCAACCATGGCCATGGCGCAGAAAACCGGCCCCAGAATCAGCCAGAGTCGTTTAAGCATTGCGAAGCTCCGTTACGCCTTCAACGATTTTATTGGCTGTGTTCCAGTCATCGCGGCCAAACTCTGACACTGGCACGCGGATATCAAAACGGTTTTCCAGCTCAACAATCAGTTCGACCGTTCCCATACTGTCTAGGACACCAGCGTCAAATAAATCCTCGTCCATCATGTCTGACACATCTTCCATAAATAGTTCTTCAATAATTTCAATTACTTCTGCTTTTATATCCATTTTTCTTCCTCATTCATTTTTATTTTTTAAACCAAAGCTCATTTAAAAATCCAGAAAAGATCAAAAATGAGAACATGACTGCGTGAAAGGTCACCACAATCCCCAAAGCTTGAGTCCATTTATTGTCTGGCAGAGGCGGAAGCCCCTTAGCCTTGCGCTCTTTGTTTAGGGTTTTCTTCTTGCGCAGCCAGACATCATTGACGACCAGCCCAGCTCCATGGAAGAGACCGTAGGCGATATAGTACCAAGTCACACCATGCCAGAAGCCCATAATCAGCATGTTGATCAGATAGGCCACACTAGAGGTCGTATTGCGGTTTTTAAAGACCTTATTGCGCATCAGGACCATGACCAGCCGCATAAAGACAAAATCACGGAACCAAAAGGACAGACTCATGTGCCAGCGATTCCAAAATTCTTTCAAATCGCGTGAGAGAAAGGGCTTATCAAAGTTGATAGGGCTCTTGATTCCCATGAGATTGGAAATAGCTAGCGCAAACATCGAATAACCGGCAAAGTCAAAGAAGAGATCCAGACCAAAGACATACATAACGCCCAGAGTTCCTAGATTAAAGAAACCGCCGGTATAGAGAGCGTAGGTCTTGACATGCCCCAGCAAGAGATGTCCAAAGATATGGGCTAGGATAAACTTATAAAGGAAGCCTAGCATGATATACTTGACAGACTGCTCCAGCATATCCAGCAGCTCATCGCGATCAGGAATGTTCAAATAGTCTTCATTGAAACGTTTGAAACGATCAATAGGACCGCTTGAAAAGGTCGGCATGAAGAGCAGGAAACGCAAGAACTCCCAGAGCGTGAACTCTGTCAGAACCCCATCGCGCATCTCAATCATCATCCCTACCGAGCGAAAGGTCAGATAGGAAATCCCCAAAAAGCCAAAGAGGGACTGATGACCGCTGATCGCGGGCTCTAACTTAACAAGCACAAGCGGCAGAACCGCTAGCAAGGTATGCAGATAAAAGATCCACTTGCTGTCCCGCGACCGGCGATAGAGCTTGTATGAATAAACCCAGACTATCTGCCAGATGACATAGCCTAACAAAGCACAAAGCTGCGCCAGACTGGGACCTGTCAGCATCAGGACGATAAAGACCAAGCTGACCAAGGCTTCATAAAGGGGGAAGCGTTTCTTAAAGAAAAGTCCGACAAAGATTGGCAGAACTGCTAGAACGATATAGACAAAGTAAACTGGATTGCCGTAGGGTTCCAAGTGAGGCAGCTGTTTCAAGAAATCCATCATCGCTTATTGACCTCGCTAATCAGCCCCTTGATGTCAATCTTGCCATTTGGAGTCAGAGGCAGGGTCTCTCGATAGAGAAACTTGGACGGCATCATGTAGGACATCATGATATCCTGCAGATCTTCCTTGATTGCCTTGGTAATATCGATTTCCCGCTCAAACTGCTCAGCTACACCGTCTTTGAGAATGACATAGGCCAGCAGATTTTGGACCTTGTGGTCCTTATTGTAGCGGGGCACGGCTACTGCAGACTCAACGTATTTCGATTTGTTCAGGTTTTGTGACACATCCTCCAGCTCAATACGGAAACCATTAAACTTGATCTGGAAGTCCATCCGGCCACCGTAGAGCAGCAGGCCTTCATCTGTCATCGAGCCGACATCTCCTGTATGATAGGCTGGCAGACCTTCAAATTCAAAGAAGGCTTCAGATGTCTTCTCAGGATTATTCAGATAGCCTTTGGATACGGCTGGACCGCAGACGATGATTTCTCCCTGCTGGCCATTCGGCACCTTCTGCCCTTCTTCGTCAATGACAAAAGTCGGAGAATCCGCCTTGGTATAGCCAATCGGTAGGCGCTTGCAATTTTGCAACATCTCATCTGTCACTGCTACTGCAGACAGGGCCACTGTTGCCTCAGTCGGACCGTAAGCATTGATAATGCGAGCTTGAGGAAAGCGATCACGCAGCTTCTGAGCTGTCTTGACCGTCAACTCCTCTCCGTCAAAGTAGAAATGCGTCAGCTGAGGCAGCTTCTGGCTGTTAAAGTCATCCGACAGCAAGGCCATATCCGCGAAGGAAGGCGTCGAAGTCCAGATAGCAATAGGCAGACTGAGAATCGTCTCAAACAGCTGTTTGAAATCCTGAGTCACTGCCGAAGGCAGGGCAAAAAGAGTCCCTCCCAAGGCCAAAGTCGGCGCCCAATACATGACTGACAAGTCAAAAGAATAAGGAGGCTGAGCCAACATTTGAGGACGCTCCGGAGTCGCAAACTCCTTATCCGTAATCATCCAATTCGTAAAGCTGAGCAAATTATTGTGGGAAATCTGCACTCCCTTAGGTTTGCCAGTCGTTCCTGATGTGAAAATGATATAGTAGTTATCATCTCCCTGAACTGGATGGCTAATCTCATAAGATGCTCCCTCTCTGAAGGCTGTCTGAACTTGCTCCGCACTAAAAATAGGAGCTGCCACATCTACCAGCGGAAAATCATTGATGGCAATAATCAAGCTTGGCTCAGCAACTTCCACAATCGCTGCCACGCGCTCCAAGGCTGAATGGCTGTCGATAGGAATGTAGGCATGACCAGACTTGGTCAAGGCCACAAAGGTAGCCAGCATCTCGTATTCCTGACCGCCAAAGACCACAACCGGAGACTTGTCAGGAAGCCCCAGACGGTCAATCTGAGCCGCCAACGAATCGGAATCCTTCTTTAAGTCGCCATAAGTATGAACTTGACCTAAAATATCATAGACCGGAAAATCTGGCTGCACCTGAGCAAAATGCTCAATCGCTTCAATCATATCTTGTATAACTTTATTTGACATTGTTTCCTACTCTCTCACATTAAAATTCATTATAGATAAAGCCACCCTGACCCTGACCCAGATAGCTAAAGAAATAAAGCAAGGCCAGAAAGATAACAAAATATAGTAGGGTTTGGCCCAAAAATTTATATAGGGTTTGATGTTTTTTCATTGATCTCTCTTATATTTTTAGTTAGACTTACACCATTTTACCATTTTATGGAAGATGTTTTCAACACAAAAGCTAAGGAAGATGTAAAGTTCTTGTAAGGAAGAAAGGTACTTTGATGTTCCTTATAAACAGCCATTAAAAGACTTTTTCAAAAAATATATAAAAATTTTATATATTTTGCTTGACTTTTTTCCTAAGAGGTTGTAGACTATATATAGAAAGATTATATATAAATATTTTACACAAGGAGGTGGTCCTATGTCTTTCCCCACATCATCGGCTTTGATTGAGTTTCTCATCTTAGCCATCCTTGAAAAAGACGATTCCTACGGTTATGAAATCAGCCAGACGATTAAGCTGATTGCCAATATCAAAGAATCAACACTTTACCCCATTCTGAAGAAGCTGGAGCAAAATGACTGCCTCACGACTTATTCGCAGGAGTACCAAGGACGAAAACGAAAATACTATTCACTCACTGCCTACGGGCACGAACAGCTACTCACTCTAAAAGAAGAGTGGCAAACTTATACCATGACCATCAGCGGTATCATAGAAGGGAGCATCCGTCATGACAAGAACCGAGTATCTAGCTGAGCTAGAAAAATATCTAAAAAAACTGCCACGCAAGGACTACCAGGAAGCTATGGATTACTTCACTGAGTACTTCGACGAGGTAGGACCAGAGGGCGAGGCAGCTGCTATTGCTGATCTAGGCAGCCCTAAGGAAGCGGCCCACGAGATTATGTTGAATCTTTTGGACAAAAAAGTCGAGGAAGATAATCAAGACAGCAGTTCATCAAAAAACACTAAGAACATCGTCCAGATTGCTATCCTATCCATTTTGGCAGCACCCTTGGCAATTCCGCTCTTTATAGTAGCAGCACTTTTGACTTTTGTTTTCTTCCTCTTAGTCTTTATCTTTGCTCTCGTCATGGCTATAGGTGCCTTTGCATTCTTTATCTTTGGCATCAGCCTGATCTGGGACACTTTGACAGTGGGACTGACGACATCTATCCCGGCCTTCCTGTTCACTCTGGGGCTCAGTGTTCTAGCTCTGGGACTGTCGGGTATCTTCTACGCAGGCATTTCTCCTGTTACTCAGTTTGGCAAGGCTGGCTTTGTCAAACTAGCTCAACTTTTCGCAAAGAAAGGAGCACGTCATGGCTAACATCAAATTGAAAAAACCTCTTTTATCTGCAGCTATTTTAGCCTGCCTCTTTGGTGGAGCCTTGACCACTATCGGCTCCATGACAGGCGGTGTCAACGACTTGGTCAATTCTGCCAAAAGCAAGGTAAAACTCACGAAAAAAGAAGAAAGCTTCTCTGATCTTTCTTCCCTAAATATTAACTTAGCAGCTAGAAACCTCGTCATCAGCGAATCTCCTGATGACAAGGCTCACTTGACCTATTACCAAAGCGATGGTAACTATCAGATTGATGGAAGTTCGCTTGGAAAAATCACGACAAGTTCTGAAAACGGAAACTTAAACATCAAGGAAGATGGTGCAGGCTCCTTCCACATAAGCGCTGGCATCCGCTCCTTACTCAGCTTATTTGACCAAGAATCTCAAGGAAAGCGTACTGTGCAGCTTTCCCTGCCTAAGGGGACCAAGCTTGAGACATTCAGCGGCAGTTCGTCACTAGGAGATGTTACGCTGTCCAATCTATCAGCCAAAAATGCTGACTTCTCTCTATCCAATGGCTCGTTGACTGTGAATGATAGCCAATTCGCATCTGGTAAATTTAAGAACTCTCTGGGAGAGATTTCCTTTAATAACAGTCAGATTAACTCTGGAAAAATCAATGCTTCTTCGGGTACCATCACTCTGAGCAACAGCCAGTTCGCATCTGGCGAAATATCAAACTCTCTGGGAGAGGTCAATCTAAACTCGAGCAAAATCTCCGACAGTACTCTGAAAATCTCAAGCGGCTCACTGAACTCTGAACAGTTGGAATTAGCTGGTACAATCTCTATCACTGACCAACTGGGCGATATTAATCTGAACTTGGTTTCCGGCAGTTTGTCGCAGCTATCCTTTGATCTGAAAACGGATCTAGGTGAAATTGACATCCCTAGTAGTATAAGTGTAGAGCACTCCAAAGGCCATGAACTTGGTGGCTCTGCCATCCGTAAAGTCGAAAATCCGACAACTACACTTACTGCCAGCGCCCAAAGCGGTAGCATTAAGCTCAGCGAATAAATCATAGAAAAGAATATATACAATCAGGGAGTCCTCAGCGGCTCCTTTTTTGATAAAAATTCCCCGTAATGCCCTAAGATTGCTTTACAGGCCTTGGCCTTTGTGCTATGATATTCTATAAAAATTTATCATAAGGAGGTCCCTATGAAAAAACTCGCACCTGGTATGCACATTCGGGTCGTCAGCCCCTCGTCGTCAATCGAACACATCGGTGGCTTTGAGGCCAATCTAGCCGCCAAGGAGCGCTTGGAAAAGCTGGGTTTTACCGTGTCTTTTTCGGAGCATTATCTGGAAAATGATATGTTAGACTCTGCCTCCATCGAAAGCCGGGTGGCAGACATCCATGTTGCCTTCGCAGATGACTCCGTTGATGCTATTCTGGCCACTATCGGCGGTTTCAACTGCAATGAGCTCCTGCCCTATCTGGACTTTGAGTTGATTGCTAGAAATCCTAAGATTTTCTGCGGCTACTCGGACACAACAGCCTTGCTCAACGCCATCTATAGCAAGACTGGCATGCAAACCTACATGGGGCCCTCCTACTCCAGCTTTAAGATGGATGCCCTGCAGGACTATCAGATCGAGAGCTGGCTCAAGGCTGTCAGCCAGACTTCTTATGAATTGACTCCTAGTGAAAAATGGGGCGACAATGCTTGGTATCTGCCCGATGCCCCACTGACCTTCCATGAGACGGAGTGGAAAGTTTATCACCATGGGCAAGCCCAAGCCACTGCTATCGGCGGCAATCTCTCCACCTTCTCACTCCTGCGTGGAACCCCCTATGCCCCAACAGATGAAAACTATGTCCTCTTTGTTGAAGAGGCGGAGGAAGATGATTATGTGGAGTTTGACCGCAATCTAGCTGCCCTCCTTCAGGCCTATCCTAACCCACAGGCCCTTCTCATCGGCCGCTTTCCAAAAGAATGTCAGATGACAGAGGAGCTGCTTCTTTATATCTTGGATAAACATCCTATTCTAAAGACAATTCCTGTCCTCTATGACTTGGGCTTTGCTCATACTCAGCCACTCTTTACTATCACCATCGGTGCTCAAGTGACGGTGGATACGGAGAAGATGTTGATTAAGATAGATGAGTAAGACATATCATAATTATTGTGGAGGTAGTAAAATGTCAGCTCATAAATGGTTGTTTTTTGACGTTGGCTCTACTTTGATTGATGAAAAAGAAGCCTATCAAGATAGAATTAGGAGAGCAATTACAGAGACAAATATTAACTACGATATTTTTTATGCTCGTATGGTTGAACTGTTTAAAGAAGGCAAAAAGGGAGACTTGGAGACAATAAAAGAATTTAACTTAGAACGTCCCATTTGGAACTCTAATTTGGAGAAATTATACCCAGATGCCCAAGTGGTCTTAAAAGAATTGCACAACCGATATAAAATCGGAATCATCGCCAACCAACTACCTGGCCTAAAAGAACGTTTGAAAAAAATGGGACTATATCAATGGATTGATTTAGTTGCCTCTTCTGCAGAGCTCGGACTTGCCAAGCCTTCCCCTGCCATTTTCACTTTAGCTTTAGAGAAAGCTCATTGCCCTGCTAAACAAGCTATTATGATTGGTGATCGAATAGACAATGATATCATACCTGCTAAAGCACTAGGAATGACAACTATCTGGTTAAAACAAGGTTTTAGTGCTTATTACCAACCCCAACGACTAGAAGAAAAACCTGATTTCACTATAGAAAATTTATCGTCTCTCTTAAGTCTTCTATAAAAGATTGCTTTGCAGAAACATAGCTGCATCCCCGTCTTTTTCATAAATTAATAAGGCAGTTCAAATTGAACTGCCTTATTTTCTTATCGCCCACCAAAACCGCCTTGGCCGCCTGGAGCACCGCCGCCACCAGGTCCACCAGCGCCAGGTCCGTCTGCTGTGATTTCTGTTCGGCTTTCACCATTAACCGTGATGGTACCGCCAGTATAGGTAGCTGTTCCGTCAAAGTCAAAGGCAGATACCGTAGAAGTAATATCCAAGTTTCCTCCTGACATAATGACATCGCCGTTGGAGTCAATAGCATCGGTATCGCCTTCACCGATCTCGACCTTGATATCGCCACCGGTAATCTTGATAAAGATATCAGCTCCAGTTACGTCACTAGCTGCATTAATACCATCATCAGTCGCATAAAGGTCCAGCTTACCGCCGTTAATGGTGACATTGGTTCCTTCCAGAGCTTCTACACTCTTGGAAACTGTAACCGTTCCACCATCAATCAAAGCGATATTGCTAGCGTGTAGACCATCATCACCAGCATTAATCGTGATGGTGCCGGACTGGATATAGAGATTTCCCAGAGAAGTATCATCATCATTGTCTGCATGGATGGCATCTTCTGTCGCTGTGATATCGATAGTAGCGTCCTTGATATTAATAGCTGAAGCAGCTGACAGACCATTCTTAGCTGCCTTGAGCGTATAAGTGCCACCTGTCACCCGCAAGGTCTGCTCAGACTTAATCGCTGTTTCATACTTGCCATCAACTGTCAGACTTCCAGAGCCATTGAGAGTCAGGTCAGAGTTACTATAGATAGCTGCATCTGCATCCGTATTACTGTGATTTGATGAGTCTGAGATTGTGTTTTGGCTGCCGTTAGCCAGAGTCAGGCTTGTTTTACCCGCATTTTCTACTAGAATAGCTGCGTCTGTCCCGCTCATGGTTACACCATTTAGGACGATTTGGACCTTGTCGCTATCACCTGCTTTGACGACAATCTGCACATTTTCACTCGTTCCGGAAACGACATAGGTACCAGCCTTTGAGATTGTCACAGTCGAGCCGGAGACACTAGCCCCGTCACCAGAGGTCTTGGCACTGGATCCACTCAGGTTGATGGTCGTCGCCTTGGACTCATCATAAGAAGCGTCTGAGTCCTCCGAGGCAAAGTAATCAGAAGTATTGGTCTTAGTCTGACTGGTGCTTGTAGCATTAGCAGCCTGGGTAGTGCTTGAAGTTGTAGAACTGCTGGCGTTTGAGCTGCAGGCTCCCAGCACTGCTGTCATCAAAACCAGTGGAATCATCAATTTAATTTTTTTAAGGGTTGATTTTGATTGTTTCATTTTTATTTTCCTATCTATTCTATTTACTGCTGATACAGTTTGCCTTTTTATAAGCAAAGCCATATTTGGAGAAAGAGCTTGGAGACAGCTGGTAGCGATCCATGATCTCGCTGAGCCATAACGGACAAGCTTCTGGAATCTTAACTTCCATGATGACGTGATTGGCTGGCAGGAGATGACCTCCATGGCGACCAGCCAAGAGACTCAAATCATAAGGACGGTAGGTCAGGTCGTGATCAAAGGTAATCCGAATCCGCTCATCCTCAACCCCTTTCATCGAATAACGATTGTAGCCGATATACATCATAGGCTGAATATGACCAAAATGTTGAGTCAGCCAAGCCATTTCCTTATCTATCTGAAGGTCAGTCAGCTGACTGTAATCACCGTCCAGATAGGCTTCCGCTGTCAGCAAATCTGCTGCAAGCCGGCGTTTGGTGACCAGATTCTCCGTCTTTTTCTTAATTTCCAAAAAGACTTGACTATCCTCAGCCGGATGCTCTTGATAGGTTCGCAAGCGAACTTTCTCATCAAAGCAAGGATTTTCCAAAGACTCACGAATGAGCTGATAAGACGGCGTATCGTAGTAGAGATTGTTAATGGTCGAATAAGCTCGCTCATCCTCCACCAGATAGCCTTCAAACTCTAGCAATAAATCCAGCAAGGTTTCCTTGGAAATGATGTATTTGGTTTCAAAGCGCTGAAAATGATGTTGAAAAATTTTTTCTGCCATGGGCTTCTCACCTCTCTATCTTTCTTGAATGTAATGCAATTTTAAAGATGAAAACTTAAAAGAAAGATAAAGAAAACTTAAAGAAAACAAAACATCTCCCTTTTCAGGAGATGTTGGTTAGAGAAAAAGTAAACGAATTACAGATAGACTTTTCATCTACATTTTTACATATCCATAAAAGCAAAAGCCTTAAGCTAGCTGTTTTTTATCTGTTCGATAGACCAGAGTGCCAAGTACCATGAAAAGAACTAAAACAAAAGCAAGGAAGAGGACCTGACTACCAATTTGACCATTCATGGAAATCGTTTGGCGTAAGCCCGATACAGAATAGCTCATGGGCAGCCAAGGGTTGATAACTTGGAAAATCTTACTAGTCAGCTCCAGCGGATAGGTTCCTGCACTAGAAGCCAGCTGTAAGAGCAAGAGAATCAGAGAGGCAAAGGCGCCAAGCTTGCTATCCCAAGTAACCAAAGCGGTCACAAGAGCCATAAAGGTCATGCTGGCTAGGACAATCAAACCAAGGGTTGCCCACTCATGGTTAGCAGATAAGCCTATCAAGTGCACAGCACCATAGACCAAAACACCTGCCACGACGGAAATTACTCCATTTACCTCTATGCGGGCCTTCAGCCAATCTCGTTTCGTCCTAGGTTCTTGCCCCGATGGAAGTGTACTAAAGATGATGTTGGTTGAAATAGCCGCCACAAATAAAGCTACTGAAATCATATAAGGCGCCATCCCAATGCCGTTTTTCTCTACCTTGTTCTCATCTGTCTTGCTCAGTGTCAGAGGATCTGCCAGAGTTTTTGCATTGTCTTCCTTGGTTGAAACAGCCGACAATTTATCACCTGCATCTGAAAGGCTATTGGACAAATCACTTGTTCCCACAGTAAGTTTAGAGAGATTATCTGTTAAAATACTGCTGCCATCAGCCAGCTTCCCTGTTCCGCTCGCTAATTGATTGGTTCCATCTGCTAAGTTCCCGAAACTAGAGGTCAATTCTGGCGATTTATCTGTTAATTGGGCTGCCCCGTTTGCTAATTTTGTTGTATTTGCTAGCAAATCAGGGTTCTTACTTGCCAAAGCTGATGTCCCCTCAGATAGCTGACCGACTGAATTGGTATAGCTTGTCACCCCTTGTTCCAATTGTGTCGCGCCAGTCGTTAGTTTTTCATTTAAGGTATCTATACCTGCAACTAGTTGATTGGCTCCTCCACTTGCTGAACCGAGGCTAGTACTAATCGTTGACAACCCATTATAAAGACCATTTATCATGCTAGATGCTTGGGGTAAGACCTGAGTAGAAGTGCTTCCCAATTGACTAATCTTCGTCTGACTGGTAGCTTTTATCACTTCAAGAGAAGCCCTCATCATATCAACTTCGGATAAAATTGCCTGAGCAGATTGGTCACTTCCCGCTTGACTAGCACTGACTGCTGCATCAATCTCAGCCTTAGCCTCACTAGAAAGTCCTTGATAAGTGCTCGTCCCTTGGACACTTGCTAAAGCTGCAGCCCTAGCATCTTGATTATTATTAATGATAGACTGAGCGGATCCTGCTACACTGGTTAACGAAGTTTCAATGCTGTCTGTTGACACTGCTGAGTCACTTGCTGCAGCTTGAATACTAGCATTCAACTGAGTCAAGCCAGTTGCCAAATCATTCACGTTTTGCTGATTGTTAGCTAAGGTTGTATCTACCGAAGACTTTAATGTAGCCAAGCCAGTGTTCAGATTCGTTACACCTGTCGATAAGGCCTGAACTCCATCTCCTGACTGAGTAAGCTGTTGGACTCCACCCAATAAGTCTGCTGATCGACCCGACAGCTGATTTGCACCTTTGGCCACAGTACTTACACCATTTGCATAAGTGTTTATCCCGTTTGACAAACTATCCAGTCCAGACGATACTTGTGCAACACTCCCAGTATAAGTCTGTAGTCCTGTGTTAAATTGAGCTACACCGAACGATAATTTGCTCGTAGCTTGATTCAGAGTCCTTAAGTTATCTGCAATTGTCTGACTTCCTGAACCTAGTTGTTGGCTGCCAGATGCTAATTGCTGAGCACCATCAGATGCCTTCACCAAGCCATTTTTTAGGTCTCCCATATTCTTAAATAAGGCGTTTGTATAAGTATCAGTTACATTTTGCGCCACCGTCTGCTTCAAAGAAGCCATGGCTGAATCACTCATCTTACCAGCAATAAAACTGTGGCCGCTAGACGTTTGATAGTCAATCTTCATTTGTTGAGGATTATCTGTCAAAATACTGGCTGCACGTTCAGATAAATCACTTGGAAGCGTCACAACCATGTAGTAATCACCCTTTTCCAAACCATTTTGAGCATCTTCTTTACTGACAAAGTGAAAATCCAGATTTTTATTTTCCTTGAGGCTGGAAACAACATCCTCACCTATAGACAAGGTCTTGCCACTAGCAGTTACAGCTTTATCCTGATTGACGACCGCCACTGGCAAGTCCGATACCTTTCCATACGGATCCCACATGGAGCTCAAGAAAATAACATTATACAAGGCAGGAATCATAGAGACTCCCAACATCACAATGATAAAAGTCGGCTTTTTTAAAATAGCTTTCCATTCTCTTAACATGTCTACCTCCTAAAATTATACACAGTGTCCAAATTTCAACAAAATTGATTATACACCAATCAAAAATTAATACAAGCTTATTCTTTAAAAATTAGACACCGTGTCTAATTTTGTTTAAAAAGATTGCTGGGAAGCGGAATAAGTTCGCCCTACTGTCTTTAATCTCTGAACAATCTGTAAATAAAAGGTATTTTCCTATAGGTAGGTACACAGAAAATCAGTTTTATGTTAGAATGCCAAGGTTTATTACCAATCCTATGAATCTGGCGGTTTTGAAGTTCAAATTCCTCAATTTAAAGGATATACCCAAGAAAAAGTCAAAAGTATTCTCGGCGAACCAGAAAAAATAAGCACCGACCTCGCATCTGAAAGCAAAGCACTTGAAGAAAAGAATTAGAAAATCTTAAAAGACTGATTCAGGAGCAAAAAATAAGTACCGAACAAGCGCGTGCTTTCTTAGTGGGTGCAGTTGACATTGCTCAAGCATCAAGATTACAAAACACCTATACAATTTACTCTTATAAAAATGAACAGATTTCTATTATCTTCTCACAGGAAGGCGAGCTACTTTATGTCACTCCTGACCCTGACTACCTCTACTTTAAATAATGTTCATAACAAAAGTCGAGACTTTACTTTAAGCCTCGGCTTTATTATTTTACCAGTCGACTAAGCCTAATCAGATAAAATTTTGACTATCTATGCTTAATTCCGGAATTTAACTCTTTTCCACTGGAAAAACATTTGATATAATAGTACACGGAGAAAAAGAAAAAGTAGTTTGCTATGACGGCTATTCGCTTGAAGAGCAGACTGAGGCTTAGCCTCAAAGGGAGATTTTATGTTAGAAAGCAATAAACGCCGAAAAACCAAGGCTATTATTGAAAGAGCCATGGTTTCACTACTGCATAAGCAGTCCTTCGACCATATCACTACTGTACAGCTAGCTCAAGCTGCTGGCATCAGCCGTAGTAGTTTTTATACTCACTACAAGGACAAGTACGATATGATTGAACGTTATCAGCAAAACCTCTTTCATCAGTTGGGATATATTTTTGAGAATAATCAAGAAGATGTTCAAACTGCGATTACAGAGGTCTTTCAGTTCCTCCAGCTAGAGCCACTCTTGGCTGCTCTTTTGACAGAAAACGGCACGAAAGAGATTCAGAATTTTCTGCGCCATAAGCTGCAGGTAATGTTGGCAGATAGTCTGCAGGACCGTTTTAGTAGACGTGTTTACAATCATTTTGAAAAAGAATACAGCAGAGTCTTTCTCGCCAATGCCTTCTTTGGTGTCTGCCAAATGTGGATTGCTAGAGGAAAAAAAGAAAGTCCTGAACAAATAGCAGAATTTCTTTTGAAAATGCTGTAAGAAGTTGCTGGAACCCAATGGGTTCCAGCTCTTTTCATATTTTGAAAAATTAAACAGGGTGTACAAAACCTCTTTTGGTTCTGTACACCCTATTTTTATTGTATTATAATTTCATAGCCAGCATATTAACTGTCATTCCAGCTGCTGTTCCCATCAGAGCGATGGTGTCCCCTTCCTTGACTAGATTACGCTCCAGAGCATAGCAGAGAGAAAAAGGCACTGCTACTGACACCATATTCCCATAGTCTTGCACAATATTAAGGTATTTATCATCAGGAATACCCAAGCTGCGCATGACCATTGGCAGGGCACGACTGGCCTGATGCGGAATGATATAATCCAAGTCAGACAGACTGAGGCCACTCTTTTCTTTAAATTCTTTAAACATTTCTGGAATTTTTCTGGCAGAGAGCAAGAGAATCTTCTTACCATTCATGTCAAACATGTAGTGAGTCTTGGTAGCATCCGAATACTCCTTAGGCTGAAACGATGTCAATCCACCGCGAATCTCTGTATCGTGAGCTCCTTCAGACCAGGTCCGCTGCAGGCTGGAGATGACCCCTCTCTCTTCCTCTGTTGCTTCAAAAATCAAAGCAGCCGCCCCGTCACTGAACAACTCAAAACTTTCCTTCTGATTGGGATTGAGACCCAAACTTCCAACCTCACTGGACACGATGAGGATTCTATGATACTCACCAGCCTCCAACAAATGAGACATGAGACTCAAAGCCGAGATAAAGCTGGTGCAAGTCGTATTGATATCCATGGCTGGAATGGACAAGCCCTTGGCTACCAACTCATGAATCAGGGCCGCTGTACAAGGAATAGGCTGGACACCCACCGCACTGGCTGACACGATACAATCGATGTCTTTGATTGTCAAGCCCGCTTGCTCTAGGGCTTTTTCAATCGCCTTAACAGCCATGGAAAGCTGGGTTTCTTCATTTTCCACCACTCGATAACGGGTCTGATCCTTAAAAGTCACAGTATTTCTAGGTAGATGCGTACCATAACCAACAATCTTTATATGATTCTTTACTGCTGTCATATTAAACTCCTTCTTGTCAGACTTGGGGCTGCTCAATAGCTAGGTAAACTGCCAAAGCACTTCAGCCTCTGATTCATATGTTTTTCCACTTGGAGCATTCTTAAGCCCGATAGATACGTTTCAACTTACGGCTTCTGTCCCGCTGATAATCTTCAAAAGAAATAGCCGGTATAAGAAAGTCTTTATCAGTCGCCAAATTCTGAAACTGCTGGATAATCTCGTCTTCTCGCTGCTGACTACGATGTTCGATAGCAATGGTCAGCGAGTAGTCCTTTTTCTGAGCGACTTGATATTCTCCAATCCCATCAACCAAGAGCAGACAACGGCGGATAAAGTCTGGAAAGACCTCCACCGACTGACCTGCAGCATTTTCAAACATGAAAATATCATCCGACCGGCCCTCAATCCTATCAATCCGTGTAAAGACCGAACCGCAGGGGCAAGGTTCAGGATTTTCTACCAAGATATCATTCAACTCATATTGAAAAATTGGCTGAGAAGTCCGCTTGAAATCCGTAATAATTGGGTAAAAGCGCCTATCATCCAAGTAGTGCTTATCTACATGGACAATGTCTTCATTTAGATGAAGATTACCGTAGGCACAGCTGCAGGCTAAAAAGCCCTCGGTCGCTTGGTAAACCTGATCCACCTTTTTTAGACCAAATCCTTCTTGAATACTCTGCTGATCTGGCTCTTCCAAAATTTCTGCCACTGATACGACTTTGCTAGGGGCAATCTGCAAATTCCCTGCCTGGACTTGTTTTGCCAGCTCCAAGAGCATTGATGCTGGCGCTACCAAAATCGTTGGCTGGTAAGCATTCAAACGCTCTACATGCTCTTCGGCTCCCTGAAAAGTATCAAAATACTCCAGAGAAATCAAGCCTGAATTGACAGTCTGATAGAGTTGGTTATCTGCCCGAAGAAAGAAGGCTATTTTATGTCCAAAGAGTTTGCCTTTAGGCAGCATCTTGGCCAAGATAGCTGCCGCCCACATACTGCGCTCCTTTTCAGTGGTGACAAACAAGCCTCGGTGACCAGATGTTCCTGAAGACAGGCCAACAGCAATTTCTCCTATCATGGGGCTGAAATCACGTGTCCGCTCGCTCTCCAGAGCCAAGGCTAGTAACTCATCACGATCCAGCCCCTGAGTATTGAGCTCATTGAAATGCTCCATCATAAAGGCCTTATTCATCTTAAAATCTGCTGGAATGCCTGATTTAAAATAAGGCGATTCCTGCTGCAGAAATTCCCGATAGATTGCTAAAGCCTTGACTTGATAGCGTTCTAATGCCTGTCGGTCTTTAAATCGATGCCCCCAGCGCATGACGCTAAAGGTTTTTAGAAATGTTCCTAGTTTCATACAAAATCTGCTCCGCTCTCTCAGCCGGATCATGGCTGACTAGCACCTGATAACCGACAGCAAGCAACTGCCGAAGTAAGGCCACACCGGCCATATATTCTTCCTTGTTATTCTGGATCAGTGACGGCAAGAAACGCATCTGCTCTGTATACGGCAACAGATCCACGCCCCAGCACAAATCAGCTCCGATAAACAGATGATAATCTGGCAAAAAGAGACAAGCTTGCCCAGCAGCATGGCCATCAACTGAAGCCAGATATATACTGCCATCCCCAAACAAGTCAACTGTCTTACGATAGAGGAATGCTGCTTGGACCTGCTGAGGTTCCACTACTTCCAACCGACTCTCAAAATCCTGCGGAAGAAATTCCTTAAAAATCAAATCCTTCAGTTTGGCATGCTGATACGTTTTGAAAACGGTCTTGGTCAGAATGAAGCGGGCCTTGGGAAAGAAAGCGGCTCCGCCGATGTGATCTGGATGCAAGTGCGACAAGATGACATAAGAAATATCTTCTGGCGCAATTCCTTTTTGCTCAAGCAGACGATCTACACGCTCCTCTTCTGACATATCAACAGGCGTTCCCAGACCATAAAGCCAGTATTTAAAATTGGGCTTCAGAATAGCTGGAGAATAGCCAGTGTCGTAGAGAATATAGCCTTGCTCACGATGCTTCAAGAGGAAAACACCAGCTGGAAAAATCATTTTTTTCTTGGCAACTCCCTTAAACATCTGCTGCAAGTGACTGCTGCAGCGCCCAGGGTGAAGATACTCAATTTTCTCGATAATGTTGGACATATTTTGCAATCCCTTCACTGATTGTCAACTTGGGTTGATAGCCCAAATCTCTTACTGCTGCTGATATATCCAGCGTTTGACTGTAACGCATTAAGTAATAAGTGTAAAGAGTCAAAGGTGGCTCTTTTTCAATGTGAAAGAAGCGATAAAAGCTTTCAAAACCCTGTGCCAGAATACCTAGAAAAGCAGCAGGTAACTTAACATAACGTTTACGAACCTGTAAACCATCTAAAGCTTCATCCAGCATATCCTTGAAACTACGGGATTCTCCGTTGGTAATATTGTAAACCTGTCCTTGCGCTTCTGGAATTTCCAAAGCCAGTCGAACAGCAAAGGCCACATTTTCCACACAGGTCATGTCCATCATTTGCTGGCCATTTCTGATGAGTGGAATCGCCAGTTTTTGGCTTAAGCGCAGAATCCTAGGAAAGATACTGGTATCCCCAATACCAAAAAGCCCTCTTGGACGCAAGATAACCGATGGAACTTGAGGATAACTTCGGACAATCCGCTCAGCCATGAGCTTGCTTTTGATATAAAAATTCAGCTCGTTTTCCTGAGGAGCAGCCTCTTCTTTAATAGCAAGTTGATCACGCGCAGCAGCATAAACACTTGGGGAGGAAATATAGACCAGTCTTTGCATTCCAAAATGCCGGCAGGCTTCCATAACCAACTTGGTTCCTACTACATTGGTCTGATAAAACTGCTCCCATGGTCCCCAAATCGTTGAGAGAGCACCAGCGTGTACCACTGCATCCACTCCTTCGCAGGCTGCAAAAATTTCTTCTTCTCTGGTAAAATCACCAGCAAAAAACTCTACTAAAGGACCTTCTAACTGCCGACCAGCCTTCAGATTACGACCAAAAGCTCGCACCTGATAGCCTTGTTCAGCCAGCTCTTCAACAACATACTTTCCTAGAAAGCCAGTCGCTCCTGTCACTAGAACCTTCATCGCTACTCCTTTCATATAATTTTCTGTTTGTGTCTTGTTCCCATTATACACCATTTCAGTAAATCTTCCGTAAAAAAGCTGGAAAAAATCTTTACAAAATGTCACACCTGATTGGATAGGAGCAGAAAGAAATCAACCAATTTCTGAAAAACAGCTGCCTCTTTTCGACCTATTCTTAGTTAGAATCAGCTTTATTAGTTCATTGAGAGTATAAAAAAGAAGCCGGTTTCCCGGCTTCTGAACAAATACAAATTAAAGCATTTTGTTGTAGAATTCAACGATAAGTGCTTCGTTGATTTCTGGGTTGATTTCGTCGCGCTCTGGAAGGCGAGTCAATGAACCTTCTAATTTTTCAGCATCAAATGATACGAATGCTGGACGTCCAAGAGTTGCTTCAACAGCTTCAAGGATTGCAGGCACTTTCAATGATTTCTCGCGAACTGAGATCACTTGACCTGGAGTTACGCGGTATGATGGGATATCAACGCGTTTGCCGTCAACAAGGATGTGCCCATGGTTTACGAATTGACGAGCTTGACGACGAGTAGTCGCAAGACCAAGACGGTAAACAACATTATCCAAGCGACGCTCCAAGAGAAGCATGAAGTTGAAACCAAGGATTCCTTCTTTGATTTTTGAAGCTTGAACAAACAAGTTACGGAATTGTTTTTCACCTACACCGTAAGTGAAACGAAGTTTTTGTTTTTCAGCCAATTGTAAACCGTATTCTGACAATTTGCTGCGGTTGTTTGGTCCATGTTGACCAGGTACATAGTTACGGCGAGCCAATTCTTTACCTGTACCAGTAAGAGAAAGACCCAAACGACGAGCTTGTTTCCAAGATGGTCCTGTATAACGTGACATAAAAATGTCCTCCTGTAAAATATTTTCGAGGAAATAGTCACTTAGAAAGCCCTGATTCGTGCAGAACATTTTCGCCCAAACAGCTAAGGCTACTTTTATAGCTGATGTTCTGTTGACGAGCTCCATGCTTTCCTGCTGCTATTTCACACAAAGGCTATTGTACCATGAATAAAGTCAAAAGTAAAGGGACTTATGCAAAAAATCAAGCCAAAAGGCTTGATTTAGGTTGTTTCTTGAAAGCAAAGGAATTCCGACAGTTGCTTCACACTCCCAAAATCTTCAAAATCTCCTGCTTGTATCGTAACTTCTGCAGTTCCTTATCCTCACTGTCTGACCAAGTCAGTTGGAGATCTGCAACAATTTGCCCAGGCCGATTTTTCAGAATATAGATATGGTCGCTGAGAGCCAGAGCTTCCTCAATGCTATGAGTAATGAGAAGAGTCGTCAGACCCAGCCTACGATGAATATCCAGATACCAAGCGTGCAGCTCCATCTTAGTCAGCTCATCCAGAGCACTAAAGGCCTCGTCCAGAAGAAATAGCCTGTGACCGAACATATAGGTCCGTAGCAGAGCCACGCGCTGCCGCATCCCCCCGCTCAGCTCATGTGGATACTTATCTGCCACATCAAAGAGTCCAAACTCCTTCAAAATCTGGGTTGCCTGCTCCGTCGCTTCCTTTTTTGATACTTTTCGGATTAAGAGGGGCAAGATGACATTGCCTAGCACCGTCTTGTGCTCCAGCAGCAAGTCCTTCTGCAGCATATAACTCACCCGGCCCTTGGGATTTTCCTGCCCGTCTAGGACAATCCTACCCGACTGGACCTCCAAAATCCCAGCAATTAGATTAAAGAGGGTAGTTTTCCCGACTCCGCTAGGTCCCAAAATCGCTACGACCTGGCCTGCTTCTACCTGTAGGCTGATATCTTTCAAAATCTGCTGCTCATCATAAGCATAGCTTACATTTTCAAGTTTAATTTCTGTCATTATTTTATATAATCGTTGCTAAATCCCTTGTCACTCAAGTCATTGTCCACGATACCCTTATCCTTGGCCCATTTGTAAAAGGCATTCCAGCGGCTAGCCTCAAACTGACCCCACTTGTCCTTATCCGATGCATATTGCTCAGACAGATATTTTTGGGAAGCCAAGACAATGTCACGCTTATTTTTCAACTCTGGCGCATGCTTGATTAAAATATCCGCCGCTTCTTCAGGATGCTCCATGGCATATTGATAACCCTTCTTGATAGCCTGCAGGACCTTTTTCGCCTCGTCCGGATTCTTCTTCAGATAGTCATTATTAGCAATAATCACTGGAGAATAATAGTCAAATTCCTTGACATAGTCCTTCATGTAAAAGAAATTCGTGTCCATGCCTTGAGTCTCTGCCATGATACCATCCCAGCCATGATAAATCCAGGCTGCATCAAACAAACCATTTTCAATCGGCGTAATGGAGTTGGAATCGTTGTTGGGAACTTTTTCCACTTCATCAAACTGGCCGCCTTGGCTTTCAACCAAAGTTTTGAGCATGCCTAGCTCCACTGGATCATTCCAGGTGCCATATTTCTTCCCAACCAGATCCTTAGGCCCTGTAATCCCTGCAGACTTCTTTGAAATAATGCCCGAAGTATTATGCTCTACAATGGCCGCGACAGCTGTGATTTCTGCGCCCTTATCCAGTTTTTTAGCCATGGAGTCCTGGAAGTAAATACCAAAAGGCGCCTTGCCGTTGATAATCAGATCCGAACTGCTATCTTCAGGCGGCAACTTGATATCCACATCCACGCCTGCTTCCTTGAAATATCCCTTTTCTTGAGCTACATAAAGGCCGGTATGATTGGTGTTAGGTGACCAGTCTAAGATAAAATCAATCTTTTTATCCTTGCTCTCAGACGTAGATTTCGACTGACCGCAGGCCGCTAGGCCAATGATTGACACGGTAGCCAAACCTGCCAACAAGACTTTATAACTTTTTTTCATCATTATCCTCTTTTCTTTCTTTGGAAAATAGCAGAGCTGAGCTCCTATTTCCACTTAATAACATATTTTTCACTGACAGCCACCAGCTTCATCCCCAGAAGACTGATGACCGAAACCAATATGATAAT
Source organism: Streptococcus sanguinis (assembly GCF_013343115.1). Lineage (NCBI taxonomy): Bacteria > Bacillati > Bacillota > Bacilli > Lactobacillales > Streptococcaceae > Streptococcus > Streptococcus sanguinis. Next base: position 2,152,292 of record NZ_CP054570.1, on the reverse strand, counting down.
GGAAAACATGGTGTCGTACTGGAAAAGTTTCTTGGACTGAATCATATAAACACCCAAGCCTTCGAAACCGCCCAGCCATTCGGAAACCACAGTCGTGATAAAGGCATAGGAAACACTGACGCGCAAGCCCGCATAGAAATAGGGCAGACTAGCTGGAATCTTAAAATGCCAGAGAATCTGCCAGCGATTGGCCTGCATAAGCTCAAAGAGAGTCATAGTATCCCGGTCACAATGCCGAAAACCATCCAGAATACTGACGATAATCGGAAAGGTTGTCGTCAGAATAATCAGCACAATCTTGGGCAAAATCCCATAACCCAGCCAGAGAACCAGAATTGGCGCCAAAGCAATGGTCGGAATCGTCTGCACCACGACCATCATGGGATAAATTAAATCATTGAGCCAGCTCATGCTGTCCATGAGTATAGCTAGTATACAAGCCAAGATGACGCCCAAGACTAAACCCAGCAAAGCTACTTTTAAGGTCGCCCAGCTATGACTTGCTAGAAATCCAGCATCTCTGATAAAGGCCTGACCGATTTCCAGAGGTGTCGGCAGGATAAACTTGGGCAAGAGCTTGAGCCAGCCCATGACCTGCCAGATGACAAGTACACCCAGCATACCTAAGAGACCGATTTGCTGCCGCATCAGCCTTTGTAGTGCTTTCATTAGAACGATTTTCCTCCCTTCCTGCATTTTTAGCGCTGCAATTCTTCAAGATATCACCATCGATAAAGATGATAAAAGAAAAAGCCTTTTCCATATATGGAAAAGGCGCACAATACCACTATTTTCGGTATGATTCCTACGCTGGCATTACCCAGATCAGGTGCGGTCGAAGCTTACACTTCCTCTCAGACTGTACACAGACTCCCATATATAGGACTATGATAGCGCAATCATCAGCAAATGTCAAGGTTTGAGCTTGGACTCACTCCTTTTCAACGATAAGTAAAGCAAACGATCATCAATCAGTCAAACTTCCCTTTCACAGTCAGCAAGTCCTCCATAGCCCTGATATTCTCTGTCTCGCTTGTGGATAAGATGGTTTCAAAGCCCAGCTCAGCTGCCGTATCTAAGTTAGCCTGAATATCATCAATGAAGACGGATTCTACTGGATCCAGATTATATTTTTTTAACAGCTTTTGGTAAATCTCTGCTTCTGGCTTGACGACACCTACCTCTGAGGAAAGGATATAGCCCGACAACAGTGAGTAAATGGGCAACAAACCAGCTTTTTCAATATGATAAAAAATCTCACAAGTGGTTGACAAGATATAGATTCGATAGCCCTGATTAGCCCATAGCCGAATTCTTTCCTGTAAACCACTGTAAACATGCACAACCTCATACCAATGATAAAAGATATTCTTAACGACAGAATGATAGGAAGCATCTAGCTGAGTCTGGACTCCCTCACAGGCTTCTTTCAAACTCAGCTCTCCTTTGTCTGTCTTATGCCAGACACCTGACTCAAAAATGGCCTGTCTAAGGACCTGCCGCCGCTCTTTCTCAGGTTCAAAATATGTCAGGATTTTCTTAGAATTCCATTCAATCAGAACATTGCCCAAATCAAAAACTAAATTTTTAATCATGATGACCACCTGTTTTCTTTGCTTATCATCCTCTATATACATCGATTTGACTGAGGAATTGCTTCAAATATAAGTAAAAAGACCCGCTGGGCCTTTCTATTCATCAAAATAACGGATGAGATTCTTTTCTGTCAAAATGTCAGAATAAGTATAAGACTCCACATAGGTATTGGAGATTTCCCCTGGCTGACCGCCTTCATTGGAATATTCCACGATAAACAAAGATGGATAAACTTCAATCAGACGGCCTTGCTTGCTTTTTTGGCGCTTACGACCGTTTTCCAGCGTCATCTCAACGATTTGTCCTTCATGCGCCTTGATATCTTCTTTGATTTTTTTCATTTTTGCCACATCTGTAAATGCATCACTCATCTTTATTCGTCCTCTCTTTTGGAAATACTTGAGAATTTATTATACTCTTTCTGGAAAATTAACTCTACTGTACCACGCGCTCCACTCCGGTTTTTCTCGATAATGACTTCAACCTTGTTGTTGGGAATGCCTTCTTCCTCCTCACCAGCCCGATCATAATAATCATCCCGGTAAAGGAAGGCAACGATATCCGCATCCTGCTCAATGGAACCTGATTCCCGAATATCAGACAGTACTGGTCGCTTATCCTGCCGCTGCTCCACACCACGCGAGAGCTGACTCAGCGCAATGACCGGCACCTTGAGCTCTTTAGCCAAGATTTTCAACTGCCGGGAAATTTCCGAAACTTCTTGCTGGCGGTTTTCACGGCCAGTTCCTGTAATCAGCTGCAAATAGTCAATCAAGACCAGGCCTAAATTGCCCGTTTCCTGGGCCAGTTTTCGAGCCCGCGAGCGAATCTCTGTAATCCGAATCCCTGGTGTATCATCAATATAGATACTAGCGTTAGCCAGATTAGCTGTCGCAATGGTATATTTTTGCCACTCTTCATCTGTCAGTTGCCCCGTACGAATGGAATGAGAATTAATCACCCCTTCTGAAGCCAGCATCCGGTCCACCAAGCTCTCCGCCCCCATTTCCAGAGAGAAAATGGCTACAGTCTTATCCAGCTTGGTTCCGATATTTTGAGCGATATTAAGGGCAAAGGCCGTCTTTCCGACCGCTGGCCGAGCCGCCAAAATGATTAATTCTTCCTCATGCAGACCAGTCGTCATCTTGTCCAGCTCACGGTAGCCAGTCGCAATCCCAGTGATATCTGATGTCTGCAGAGACCGAGCCTCCAGATTGCCAAAGTTAAGGTTCAGCACATCACGGATATTTTTAAAGCCACTGCGGTTGGCAGTTTCACTGACATCAATCAGAGCTTTTTCAGCTCCGGCGATAATTTCCTCTGACAGCCGGTCACCATCGTAGGCTTGATTGATAGACTCTGTCAGACGCGAAATCAACCGCCTTAGAATGGCCTTTTCTGCAACGATTTTAGCATAGTATTCAGCATTGGCAGAGGTTGGCACAGAATTGACCACTTCCACCAAGTAGCTGAGACCGCCGATATTCTGCAAGTCACCCTGACTGTCTAAAATATTGCGAACAGTCGTTGCATCAATGGCATCCCCGCGGTCAGCCAAGTCAATCATAGCCTTGAAAATCAAGCGATTGGCATACTTAAAGAAGTCAGCAGGCTCGATATACTCACGAACAAAGACCAGTTTGCTCTCATCAATGAAAATGGCTCCTAAAACGGACTGCTCCGCTAAAATATCCTGAGGCTGAGCTCGGAGTTCATCAATCTCTGCCATCGGTAAATCCTTCCTTCAAATCACTATTATCCTTCTTTAACTCGCAAACGAATCACCCCAGTTATATCCTGATAAATTTTCACTGGAACATCGATCAGACCAATGGAGCGAATCGGTGAGTCCACCTTAATATGGCGTTTGTCAATTTTGATGCCAAACTGCTTTTGCAGCTCTTCTGCTATTTTCTTGCTGGTAATAGAGCCAAAGGTGCGGCCGTCCGGACCAACTTTTTCAGTAAATTCAACAAGAGTAGCTTCTTCTGCTAACTTAGCCTTAATAGCCTGAGCTTCTGCCACTAGTTCCGCGTGGGCTTTTTCTTCGGACTTTTGCTTGCCGCGCAGTTCACCGATAGCCTGCGCTGTTGCTTCCTTGGCTAAGTTTTTCTTAATCAGAAAATTTTGAGCATAGCCAGTCGGCATTTCCTTGATTTCGCCTTTTTTGCCCTTGCCTTTTACATCTGCTAAAAAAATTACTTTCATCCTTTTTTCTCCTCGTCTATTATTACTTCTTCTTTAATGACTTGGTCCATAATTTCTTGATTCAGCGACTGAAGAACCTCAGAAACTGTTTTACCTTCAATTTGAGCTGCCGCCAGATTGAAATGACCGCCACCGCCCAGCTTTTCCATAATTCGCTGAACATTGATCTTGCTACGACTGCGAGCCGAAATAGACACATAACCTTTGGTATTCTTGCTCACGACAAAAGTTGCCTCAATTCCTGACATAGAGAGCATGGTATCAGCTGCCTTACTGATGACAACTGTATCATAAGTGTTCTCTTCTGGACCAGCTGCTACAATGACATTAGGCAAAATCTTCTTGCCGTTTAAAATCAGCTCATTAATCGCACGATATTCCTCAAAATTCGTAGCGGAAATATCCTGAATCACAACACTGTCACTGCCTCGAGTCCGCAGATAGCTGGCCACATCAAAGGTCCGACTGGTGACTCGAGATGAAAATCCTTTGGTGTCAAGCATAATCCCCGCCATGAGAATGCTGGCTTGCATCTTACTGAGACGATTCTTTTTAGAATTCTGGAACTGAATCAGCTCCGTTACCAACTCACTGGCACTGCTAGCCCCACTTTCGATATAGGCAATCACAGCATTTTCCGGAAAATCTTCATCACGGCGATGGTGGTCGACTACGATAATCTGACTGAATTGATCAAAGAAATCCTTAGACAGCGTCAGAGATATCTTGGAGTGGTCAACCATAATCAAGAGCGAACGATTGGTCACCATATTTACTGCTTCAGAAAGCGGAACCAGATAGTCAGCCCCTTCCTGCTTGAGCTTTGTAATGGAGCGCTCAATGTCAGAAGCCATTTGGGACGGATCATAAACCACATAAGCTTTCTCAATGATATTACTAGCAAAGAGCTGCATACCAAGAGAAGAACCCAAGGCATCCATATCCAGATTTTTATGTCCGACTATAAAGACCTGATCCACACTCTTAATCTTATCAGAGATCGCAGTCATCATAGCCCGAGTACGGGTGCGCGTGCGCTTAACAGCTGACGCCGTTCCTCCACCAAAGAAGATTGGGTTCATGTTGTCATTATTTTCTTTAACGACAGCCTGATCCCCACCGCGAACTTCAGCTAAGTTGAGGTTAAGCAGGGCTACCCGACCGATTTCATCATGATTGCCATCACCATAAGAAAAGCCCATACTGAGTGTCAGTGACAGCTCTCGATTTTTAGCTTCTGTCCGAAATTGATCAATGATAGAAAATTTATTTTCCATCAGCTGTTCCAGAACTGTGTAATCCGTAAAAAGATAGAACCGATCCATGCCAACCCGACGGTAAAACATGTGAAACTGCTCAGAAAATTCTGCTACGAAGTTGGCTACAAAGCTATTGATATGGCTGATATCCGTATCAGAAACGACATCTTCCAAATCATCATAATTATCCACCGAGATAATCCCGATCACCGGGCGCGTTGTTACCAGACCAACAGTGGCTTCGTATTCATTGGATGCATCAAAAAAATAAAACACACTGGATGCACGATCCAAGTAAACCGAATATTTCTTGTCTCCAACAGTAGCATAATGACCAGAATCTGAATAGGCAGCCTTCATGATATTCTTAAGCATATCAGCATCAAAATCACCATCTTCAGTTGTAAAAATCAGTTCTGCATAGGGATTAAACCACTCTACATCACCATTATCTTCACTGATTTTAATGACACCAACTGGCATCTTATCCAGCAAGGAAGCGAGGCTTCCTTCTGCTTGATGATTGACATAATGAATCTGCTCAATCTCATCTAGCTCGGATACTCTCTGTTGCTGGATAAAAAGCACAATCAAAAGAGCCAGCACAAGCATGAGAGCAGCTAGCATGGCCAAACTATCACCGAAAAGCCTCAGACAGATGGCTAAGATTATAAAGGAAATTAGACCCGCCATCGCCAAGTGAATTGGGGCAAAACGAAATTTTTTCATCATAGACCTCTTATTCCGCCATTTTACCATAAATCCTAGAAAAAAGCGAATTTCTCCCAATAATCAAAGCATTTAACAAGGGTAAAGGAAGCGAAAAACAGTCTTTCAAAGTTTACAATCTTGTCAACCCCTTGTAAACTTACACAAAAAGGCTGCTTCCCAAAGGAAACTAAGCCTTTTACAAGAGTTACTTCGCTTGATTTTTAGAAATGCTTCTAGACTTGCCTTCTAAGTAAACCATCAAAATAGAAATATCTGCTGGATTGACACCAGAAATACGACTTGCCTGACCAATCGTTTCTGGATTAATTTTCTTGAACTTTTGCCGCGCTTCTGTCGCAATCGAATCAATATCATCCCAGTCAATATTTGCTGGAATCCGCTTCTCTTCCATGCGCTTCATCTTTTCAACCTGATCAAGAGCTTTGGAAATATAGCCTTCGTACTTAATCTCTGTCTCAAGCAACTCGATAATCTTTTCATCAAGCTCTTCTGCAGCTGGACCAATGAACTGAACCACATCTTGATAAGACACTTCCGGTCGTCTTATAAATTCTTTGGCAGTTACTGCATCTGTCAGAGGCTTAAAACCAAGTGCTTCTACCTTGGCATTGGTTTCCTTGACAGGCTTTAGCTTGATGGATTCCAAACGCTTCATTTCATTGTCAAATTGATTCTTTTTAATCTCGAAACGAGCCCAGCGCTCATCATCTACCAGACCAATTTCTCGTCCCAGCTCTGTCAAACGCATATCTGCATTGTCATGGCGGAGAATCAAACGGTACTCAGCTCGGCTAGTCAAGAGTCGGTAAGGTTCTACAGTTCCCTTGGTCACCAAATCATCAATCATGACTCCAATGTAACCATCACTGCGCTTCAGAATCAGCTCCGGCTTACCTTGGATTTTCAAGGCCGCATTTATCCCAGCAATAATCCCTTGACCTGCAGCTTCTTCATAACCAGAAGTCCCATTGGTCTGACCTGCTGTAAAGAGCCCAGAAATTTTCTTGGTTTCCAAGGTTGCCCGCAACTGGTGGGGCATAATCATATCGTACTCAATGGCATAGCCTGTCCGCATCATCTCAGCATTTTCTAGCCCCTTGATAGAGTGAACCAAGTCCTTCTGTACATCTTCTGGCAAACTGGTTGACAGCCCCTGCACATAAACTTCTTCTGTATCACGACCCTCAGGTTCTAAGAAAAGCTGGTGGCGTTCCTTATCCGCAAAACGGACAATCTTATCCTCGATTGACGGGCAATAGCGAGGTCCCACACCCTTAACGATACCTGAAAACATAGGAGCACGATGCAGGTTATTTTGGATAATTTCATGACTTTCTGCATTGGTATAAGTCAACCAGCAAGGCACTTGATCTTTCACATAGTCTTCATCACGAGATGTGTAAGAGAAATGATTGGCTTTTTCATCACCTGGCTGAATCTCGGTCACATCATAATTGATAGATGACGCCTTAACACGTGGAGGAGTTCCAGTTTTAAAACGACCAATTTCAAATCCTAGATCACGCAGATTATCTGCCAAAGGAATGGCTGCTAAGCTATGGTTTGGACCAGATGAATACTTAAGATCACCAATAATAATTTCTCCCCGCAAGGCTGTTCCAGTCGTAACAATGACGGCTTTAGCTGCATACTCCTGATGAGTTGCCGTTTTAACCCCAATTACCTTACCATCTTCTACCAAGATTTCATTAATCATGGTTTGCCGCAGAGTCAGATTTTCTTGATTTTCAACAGTCTTCCGCATTTCTTTGGAGTAAACTTCCTTATCCGCCTGGGCCCGAAGAGCCCGAACAGCGGGTCCTTTACCAGTATTGAGCATCTTCATTTGGATATAGCTCTTGTCAATATTCTTGGCCATCTCCCCACCCAAAGCATCTACTTCACGAACGACAATCCCTTTAGCAGACCCTCCGATAGAAGGATTGCAGGGCATAAAAGCCAGCATCTCAATATTGATGGTTGCTAAAAGAACCTTGCAACCCATTCGACTAGCAGCCAGCGATGCCTCAACCCCAGCATGCCCTGCTCCAATCACGATAATATCATAACTTTCAGTAAAATTGTGTGACATTTCTTTTTCCTTCGTTTTTTTTCACCAAAAAAGGCCAAGTCTCCAGAAGTGCAGGACAAAAAAGCCTGCAACATCCATGAGCTTTGACCATCATGACTATTGTTAAAGCTATTTTATCAAATCAAATCGTTTTGTCAATGCAAATCACTGTTTGAGCAAGGTCTGCACACTGACGATAATCATCTGTATTCCTATCGAGAATAGTAAAAGTCCCATCATTTTCGTTATAATTTTCATCAAATTTTCTCCCAAGAAGCCTGCAATTTGTTTTGCACTTCTTAACAGGAGATAAGTGATGACACATAGTAGAGCAAAAGCAACTACGGTTATCAGTTGATTCTGCAAACCTCCATTAGCCAGACTTAAAGCAGTTGTAATTGTACCTGGTCCCGCAAAAAGTGGCATTGCAAGAGGAGAAATAGCAATAGACATTGGATCTGAATTTACTGCTTGCTGCTCCATTCCTTTATAGCTGGGTGAATGATTACCATTAATCATATGATAACCGATAACGGCCACTAATATTCCACCAGCAATTCTGAAAGAAACAATTGTAATTCCAAATACTTTAAAAATGAAATCTCCTGAAAAGATAAAAACAGTTACAATAACAAAGGCAATCAAAAGACTCCTAAAAGCAATTTTTCGTGAAATTTTTTGACTATCATCTGCTACTAAAGCCATGTAAGCAGGAAGATTTGAAATTGGGTTCATTATAGCGAAAAATGCCATAAATGCATAAAAAAATTGAGAACTCATCGTTTTTATTTAACTCCAGTTAGACATACTGACAAACCTTGCCATCACGGTAGGCATTGTCAATTAAACCGCCACCTAAACACTCTTCGCCATCGTAAAAGACAACTGCCTGTCCTGGTGTAATGGCGCGCTGTGGCTCCGCAAAGATGACCTCTGCCTTGTCTCCTTTGACATGTACTGTCACCTTAGAATCAGGCTGACGGTAGCGGAACTTAGCTGTACATTCCATAGTAAATTCTTCTGGCATTTCTTTTGTGAAATGAACCTGACTAGCGTCAAGACTGGTTGACATTAAGTTGTCATGGTAAAAGCCTTGACCCACATAAAGGATATTTTGGCTGAGGTCTTTTCCAACCACAAACCAAGGCTCATTATCTCCACCATGCTGACCACCAATTCCAAGACCACCCCGCTGGCCAATAGTATAATACATCAACCCAGCATGCTGGCCCATATCTCGGCCTTCCAAGGTCATCATGCGACCAGGCTGGGCTGGTAAATATTGACTCAGAAATTCTTTAAAATTCTTCTCACCAATGAAGCAAATACCAGTCGAGTCTTTTTTCTTAGCTGTAGCTAAACCAGCTCTTTCAGCAATTGCTCGAACTTCTGGCTTTTCTAAATGCCCCAGAGGAAACATAGTCTTTTGCAGTTGTTCCTGTGACAGTTGGCTTAGGAAGTAAGTCTGATCCTTATTGTTGTCCTTGCCACGCAACATGTGAACCAAGCCATCTTGGTCTCTCTTTATCTGAGCATAGTGACCCGTTGCAACGTAATCTGCACCCAGTGTCAAGGCATAGTCAAGGAAGGCTTTAAACTTGATTTCCTTGTTACACATGACATCTGGATTTGGAGTCCTACCAGCTCGGTATTCCGCCAAGAAGTATTCAAAAACGCGATTCCAGTACTCTTTCTCAAAGTTGACAGAGTAGTAAGGAATGCCAATCTGATCTGCAACAGCAGCTACATCCTTGTAGTCTTCTGTGGCTGTACAGACACCAAATTCGTCTGTGTCGTCCCAGTTTTTCATGAAGATGCCAATCACATCGTAACCTTGCTCTTTCAAGAGCAAGGCAGTTACTGATGAATCAACACCTCCGCTCATACCAACAACGACACGAATCTTAGAGTTATCACTCATTGTGTTCTCCCATCTTTTCGTTATTTCACGATTGAAGGTCGTGCTGTGCTTTCAACGATTGAAGGTCGCTTGAGCAAGGCCTATTATAGCACGAAAGGACTCGGAAAACAACTCAGAAATTTAACTAAATTTATTAATTGTAAATTATGTTTACAACTTTGTAAACTTATTGATTTTCTCGTTTACTTTCCTATCTAGCAAAATTTTATAATATCCACTTTTAATTCATTTAAAAAATCAGCAGAAAGCCCTTAACTTTGTTATAATGAAAATAAAAAATAAGCTGCAAGGAGAAATCATGACTTCACTAAGATTTCAATCTGTTTTTGATATTATCGGACCTGTGATGATAGGTCCATCAAGCAGCCATACGGCAGGTGCCGTCCGTATTGGAAAAATTGTCTCCTCTATTTTTAACGATGAGCCAACAGAGGTAGAGTTCCAGCTCTTTAACTCTTTCGCCAAAACTTACCGAGGTCACGGAACTGACTTGGCTCTTGTAGCAGGGATTTTAGGTATGGATACAGATGATCCAGAGATTCCTAACAGCCTTGAAATTGCCTATAAACGCGGCATCAAGATTGTCTGGACCATTCAAAAAGATAGCAATGCTCCTCACCCAAATACGACAAAGATTACTGTCAAAAATGACCATAAAACAATCAGTGTGACTGGAGTCTCTATCGGTGGGGGCAACATTCAAGTAACAGAGTTGAATGGCTTTTCAGTATCTCTGAGCATGAATACTCCGACCATCATTATCGTCCACCAGGATGTCCCAGGCATGATTGCCCATGTCACTGAAGCTCTATCACGCTACAATATCAATATAGCTCAGATGAATGTCACTCGTGAGAAGGCTGGAGAAAAAGCGATTATGATTATTGAAGTTGACAGCCGCAGCTGTGAGGAAGCCATCGATGAAATTCGCAATATTCCTCATCTGCATAATGTGAATTTCTTTAAATAGGAGAAAATATGTTTTATTCCATCAAAGAATTGGTAGAGCAAGCTGATTTAGATTACCAAGGAAATATTGCTGAATTGATGATTGCTACTGAGTATGAATTAACTGGTCGCGAAAGAGATGAAGTCCTGCGGCTAATGCATCGCAATCTGGAAGTCATGAAAGCCTCTGTCCTTCTTGGACTCGATGAGAGCAAGTCTCGCAGCGGATTGACTGGTGGAGACGCAGCTAAACTTGACAACTATATCCAGTCAGGAAAGACTTTATCAGACCATACTGTGCTGACTGCTGCAAAAAATGCTATTGCTGTCAATGAGCACAATGCTAAAATGGGCTTGGTTTGTGCTACACCAACGGCTGGCAGTGCTGGCTGTCTGCCTGCTGTCCTTACATCAGCTATCGAAAAATTAGGCCTCTCAGAAGAAGAACAGCTAAACTTTCTATTAGCTGCAGGCGCTTTTGGCCTAGTCATTGCAAATAACGCCTCAATTTCGGGTGCTGAAGGTGGCTGTCAAGCTGAGGTTGGCTCCGCTTCAGCTATGAGCGCAGCTGCTTTAGTTCTGGCTGCTGGAGGTTCACCTTTTCAAGCCAGTCAAGCTATTTGTTTTGTCATTAAAAACATGCTAGGCTTGATTTGTGATCCAGTAGCTGGTCTGGTGGAAGTGCCTTGTGTCAAGCGAAATGCTATGGGAGCCAGTTACGCATTTATTGCAGCTGATATGGCTCTTGCGGGAATCGAATCTAAAATTCCTGTTGACGAAGTCATTGACGCCATGTATCAAGTTGGGTCAAGCCTGCCTACTGCTTTCAGAGAAACAGCTGAGGGCGGTCTAGCTACAACACCTACAGGACGCAGACTTTCAAAAGAAATCTTTGGAGAATAACCTTGACAAATTTGTCAAGTAGATTTACTAGATAGTAAACAAGGAGACAAGATGAATCATTTGAAATATATCTTCTTTGATTTGGATGGAACTTTAGTTGACAGTTCAAAGGGCATCCAAAAATCCTTTGAATACAGCTTTAAACAACTTGGAAAAGAGTGCCCTGAAGAAAGTATTATCAAAAGTTTTATGGGGCCGCCTCTGGAAGTAAGCTTCGCCTCCGTTCTTGAAGAAAGCCAAGTCCCAGAAGCGATTAACTATTATCGTAGCTTCTATAAGAAAAAAGGCATCTGGGGCGTCCGCCTCTATGAGGGGATACCTGAATTGCTGACACAGTTAAAAGAAGCCGGCTATCAGATTTATGTAACAACGAGTAAAAATCAACCCACAGCACAAGATTTATTAGCAAATCTAGCTATCTCTGACCAATTTGATGATATTTTTGGCTCACTGCCGGATTCATTCCATAAAGCAGATGTTCTGCGTCGAGCATTGCAAACACTAGATGCAAATCCAGAAGAAACCATAATTATAGGCGATACAAAGTTTGATATAATTGGCGGTAAAGAAGTAGGAATCTCAACTCTAGGAGTCCTTTGGGGCTTTGGCAGTCAAAAAGAGTTACTAGAAAATGGAGCAGATTTACTAGCTGATTCTCCCAATCTCATTTTAAAAATATTGAATGAACACTTTTCATAACTTTACACACCTGTCAATCCAGATAAGTTTGTAACCTTTAAATCTTTATCTAAACTATCATTTTCTGCTTATAAATTGTCAATTTTTTGTAAACCAAAAAACCACAGAGTTTCTGTGGTTTTCTTATTTTTATCTTAGTAACCCCAAGCTGAAAGTCCTTGAGCACTATAGGCGCTATAGGCTGATTGAATTTGATCATCAACAGTAGCTGTTGATCCCCAACCTGGCATCGTTTGGAAAAGACCACTAGCACCTGAAGGGTTGTAAGCATCTACTTGACCATTTGATTCACGGGCAATAATAGCTTCCCAAGTTGATGCAGGAACACCTGTCATTTCTGCCATACGTGATGCTGCATAAGAACCAGTTGCACCAGCGGTATTACCATTGCTAAGTACAAGGCCTCCTGAAGTTGCTGCTGAATTAGCTGTTGCTGCAGGTGCTGCATAATTATTTACGGGAGTTGCAGTTGCTGCTACGCTTGTTTCAGACGTTTTGGCACTATTTCCAAGTTCCAAGATTTGACCAACACGGATGTGATTTGGATCTGCAATCTTGTTTAACTCTACTAATTTCTCAAGAGTTGTATTTTTTTCGTTAGCAATAGCTGATAAAGTATCACCGGCTTCAACTGTATAGGTCTCAGCATTCGCAATACCTGAAACCAAGAAAGCCGCTGCAGCGACTGCACCTGTTAAAGTCCATTTTGCTGTTTTTTTGTTCATTAAAATGTAATTCTCCTTTCGGTGATAATACTATCTTACACATAAAATATTACCAAAAAGTTACATTACCAAGTCAAACGTTACAAGAACATTTAGTTTAGACGTTAAAAACAGACTTTTACAGCTTTTTTGCCAAATATTTTCTTTGACCAAGCAAAAAATAGACAAGTTTAACTTATACTATTCTCTAAAGACACTTTAAACAACAGGTCAGTTTTTCAATATATAAAGTAGAATACCTAATATAAATAAGCTAATAATAGCCAAGCTGTCATTTCTTTTCCATGCCAAACGGCGAAAACGTGTCCGGCCCTCACCTCCATTATAGCCACGAGCTTCCATGGCAATCGCTAGAGCATCTGCCCTTTTAAAACTAGAAGCAAACAAAGGGATTAGAATGGGAATAATAGATTTAACCTTTTGAACAAGCTTTCCCTCGCCAAAGTCAACACCACGCGCCCTCTGAGCATTCATAATCCTAGTAGTATCATCCATTAAAGTTGGAACGAAACGTAGGCTCATAGAAAGCATCAGGCCAATCTCATGTGCTGGCACCTTGAAAACCTTCAGAGGTTTCAGCAAAGACTCTACGGCATCAGACAAGCTTAAGGGTGTCGTTGTCAGAGTCAGAAGAGTAGAAAAGAAAATAATCAGAATAAAGCGGCTAAAAATAATGCCGGCCTGTGACAGTCCTAGTTCTGTAATTCTGACAAAAGCGAATCGAAAGATTGTGGCCCCTCCCGAGGTCAAAAACAGCTGAAACAAGGTGGTAAAAGCTATGATAAAAACCATGGACTGGATACCCTTTAAAAAGAACTTCAAAGGAACCTTGGACAGCAAGACCAAACTAAAAACGAAAACAAACAACAGCAGATTGGTCACAAGATTATTAGCCCAGAAAATTAATAGAATAAAAAGAAACATCGCCAGCAACTTGCTCCGCGGATCCAAACGATGGATGATTGAATTTCCGGGAATATAGCGACCTAAAATCAACTTATCCATGCAAGATCTCCTTGAATTCTTCAATTGTAATAGGATAATGCGAGAAATTCATCCCTTTCTCCGCCAATTCGTGAGCAAATTTTGTAATCTTAGGAACACCCAATTGAATACTCTCCATAAAATCAAGATCTTGAAAGACCTGAGCAGGCTGACCACTCTTGACTACTCTGCCCTTATCTAAAACATAGACTGTATCAGCAAAGTTTGCTACATCATCCATTAGGTGAGTTACCAAAACAATGGTCATTCCAGCTCGATGCAGCTCTTCAAAGAGCCTCATCAGTTCTTTTCGACCGGATGGATCAAGTCCTGCTGTCGGCTCATCCAAAACCAAGATATCGGGCTCCATGGCTAGTATACCAGCGATGGCTACCCTACGCATCTGGCCACCAGAAAGTTCGAAAGGACTGCGATTGAACAAATCCTCAGAAATCCCGACCAAGTGCAGCTTTTCACGCGCCAAAGCTTCCGCTTCTTCCTTAGAAACACCAAAATTCTGAGGACCAAAAGCCACATCTTTCAAAACTGTTTCATCAAAAACTTGACTTTCTGGAAATTGAAAGACCAGACCGACCTTCTTGCGCACCTGTTTAATGTCTTTATTGACAGAATCAGCTGTGATGACTGTACTGCCTACTTCAACACTACCCTGATTGGGAACCAGCAAGCCATTTAAAAGCTGAAGAATGGTTGACTTACCGCTGCCAGTATGCCCGATAAGAGCTGTATAACTGCCCGATTTTATCTCCAAATCCACTCCAAAAAGCGCTGGTCCCTCAAAAGGAGTGCCAGCTTGATAAGTATAACTTACATTTTTGAGAGTAATGCCCATAGTTGATCCTGCAATTCTTTTTCTGTTAAGTAAGAGTCTGGCAGAGGAAACCCTGACTGACGCAAAGCCGCCTTTACCTGATTAACAAATGGCTGATCCAATCCTAGCTCTTCCAAATCTTCTCGAGAAAAAAGCTCTCTCGGGGTAGCGGTAGATTCAACCTGCCCCTCTTTCATGACCAAAACACGGTCGCTTAAGGCTATTTCATCCAGGTCATGAGTGATAGAAATGACGGTCAGCTGATTACTATCTTTAATTTTTTTCACGGTCTGGATAAGATCCAAACGCCCCTCTGGATCCAGCATGCTAGTTGCTTCATCCAAAATAATAATATCCGGTCTCAGAGCCACCACACCTGCAACAGCTACCCGCTGTTTCTGGCCTCCAGAAAGACGAGCTGGTTCACGCTCCTTAAAATCCTGCATGCCAACAAGCTCTAATGCCTGCTGGACTCTCTCTACCATCAGATCGTAGTCCAGCCCTTGATTTTCCAAACCAAAGGCTACATCGTCTTCTACAGTTGCACCGACAAACTGATTATCTGGATTTTGGAATACCATGCCAATCTGTCTGCGTTTTTCCCAGACGTTTTCAGCTGTTAGCTTATCGCCTGAGATAATAATATCTCCGCTTTCCGCTTCTAAAAGACCGTCAATCAAACGAACTGTGGTTGATTTTCCACTCCCATTATGACCGACAATAGACAGCCATTCCCCTTTTTTTACTTGAAAGGAGACATCATTTAAAGTGTAATTCTCAGACTCACTATCATATTTGTACTTAAGATTTCTTACTTCGATGATATTTTCCATATTATTTAAAGGTATCTTTAAAGAGATAGGCACTTCCCTTGAAGTAGTCATATCCAGAATAAATCGTAAAGATTAAAGCGATATACAGAAGGACTTGCCCTAAGAGAGTCCAATGAATCAGTAGAAAAATAATAGCAAACATCTGCGTGAAGGTCTTGATTTTACCTGGCATAGCAGCCGCTAAGACTGTACCGCCTGTTTCCACTAAAAGCAAGCGTAGACCTGTTACTGCCAATTCCCGGCAAATAATAATAGCCACAACCCAGGCAGGAGCCATTTTCATCTCGATCAACATGATAAAAGCAGACATCACTAAAAGCTTATCAGCCATGGGATCAGCAAATTTACCAAAGTTTGTTACCACTTCCCACTTTCGAGCTAAATAACCATCTAGATAATCAGTTATACTAGCAAAAGCAAAGATAAAAGCTGCCAAAATATGCATGATGGAAGAATGACCGAATGTTAAAATCACAACAAATACAGGGATTAAAGCAATCCTGACAAGAGTTAAGGCATTTGGAATATTTTCTTTTTTCATGGGATTCCCTTCGTTTTTATCCTTTCGTAATGTTCAAACTAATGGTTCCACTATCGCTAGTCAAAGCCGAAGTATCTAGTTTTTGTCCCTCTATCGTCACAGTTGCTCCTTTAACAGGTGCTATCGTAATAAGATACTTATTGCCTGGCTCAAGAGCAACCGTCTGGCTTGATTTTTCAGGAGATAAGGTGATGCCTTCGGCTAGTTCGGAATCGCTTATGCTTACCAAATTGGTCGTTTGCTCCACAGAAACGGTCACTTTGACAGGCTGACTTGCTCCGCTGTACTCAGCAGTCAAATTATCTCCGCTTCCACTAACTGTCAATTTACCAGCTGAGGAAGAAACTGACTTAGAATCAGCCGAAGAAAAGGAACTCTTCTGACTGTTAGTGCTTGTAGAGGAAACCAGACTATAATTGTTGTTAGATGCTTTGAAACTTACCGAATTGGTGTGAGCATAGCTCCAGATATAGTAAGCTACGAAAGCAGCAATAGCTGAAGCTAATAAGAGAAAATAGAACAAGGGCAGAAAAGAGCTTTTATTTTTATTTTTTCTGCTCCTAAATTCCTCATCTGCTGCCAGTGCCACTTCATCAAAGACAATCATCTCACCAGCTTCGTAAGCCTCCAGAATAATAGATTCATCCAAATCTACAGCCCAAGCATATTTACGTAAAAAGCTGCGGGCATAGAAAGGACTAGGAAGCAAATCATAGTCATTTCGTTCCAGCGCTTCCAGTAAATCCTGCTGGATATCTGTCTTTTTTGACAATTCCTCTAAACTCAGCCCTTGATTAGTCCGGGCAAGCTTCAACACTTCTCCTATCGTTTTTTTTCTCATACGTACTTTTCCCTTATTTATATTCTTCACTATTTTAACAAAATTTTAAAAACGATTCTGGAATTATTTTGGAAAAATAGTGAAATCTGTCATATCACACTGATCGATAAATCGATGACCTAGTTTTATCACATCATTCAAGCTGATGTCCTGTAAAATTTTCGGCAAATCAAACAGATTCTCACCCGTCAAATACGGTTCATATTGGGTTGCAATATACTCAAGCGAGTTTAAACCGTGCAGAAAATCACCAAACATCTCACTTTTAATCGTATCCAAATGCTCTTCTGTCACATCCGGATCCTTGTCAAAATTCTTGATAGCTGAGCGAAATTGATGAGAAAGTCCCACCGGTTCCTGAGTGTCCATCGTCAGCATGACAAAGTGAAAATCTTTTTCTACTTCCACTTCCAGCGTTAAAGAATTGTCCATTTTCCCACTTTCATAGAGGGACTGGAAACGCTTGGAAGTCCAGCCAAACATCATGGCAAATAAAAGTTTCAAAGTGATTTTATAGCAATACAACTCCGATTCATCAACAAAGTCTGTCCCTCGAATTCCAACTGCCAGTTTTGGACTAGCCACCTCCATTCGGTAGGTATCCGTTGATACCACTGGGTGAAGGGTAACAGGAATTTTTTCAATAGGTTCCGAACTCCCAGGAAAAACTAGTTTTTCCTGCTGTTCAGCAATCTCAGCAGCTATCTGTTCCAAATCAAAATTACCAATTACAAACAAAGTCATATTAGAAGGATGATAAAAGTTCTTGAAATTTTCCTTCAAATTTTCGACGGTAATCTCAGAGATGGACTCTTTCGTTCCTGCAATGTCTTCTGCCAGAGGTGTTTGAGGATAGAGATTGGCCAAGGCTCCAAAAAAGAGACGATAATCCGGATTATCCTGATACATTTCAATTTCTTGGCCGATAATATCCTGTTCCCGCAAAATGGATTCTTTTGTAAAATCAGCCCGATGCACCAGTTCTTGCAAAAGCTGTAGATTTTCTGAAATGTTATCTGTTGCAGAAAACAGATAGCTGGTCCGAGTAAAGCTTGTAAAGGCATTGCTCTCAGCCCCTAACTTAGTAAATTCCAGCAGCAAATCCTTTCCCTGCGGGCCTTCAAAAAGCTTATGTTCCAAAAAATGAGCTATTCCAGCCGGATATTGAGTGACCTGCTTGGTTTCACGTGAAACAATCCCTGTATCCACTGAACCAAAATTAGTTGAGATAATCCCATAAGTTTCATTAAAATCATTTTTAGGCAGAAGAAAAACACGCAAACCGTTTGCTAATACTGTCTGATAGACAATTTCTCCTACTGCTGAATAATTGATTTTTTCTAGCACTTCTCCCTGCATTATTTTCCTTCCATAAAGTAAATAGCTTGTAATTTTAAGAGACCAGCTGCCTTGATAATATCATCCTTACGAACCTGTTCCAAAGCTTTCAGCCAAGCTTCAAGAGATAAGAATTTGTTCCCTAAAACAGAAGCCATATAAGCTCTCTCTAAGATTGTATTCTGTCGATCCTGAGCTAACAATACCGAATTTCTCAGCATTTTCTTGGTTTGATTCAGTTCTTCCTGACTAAAATTCCCACGCTTCAAATCAAGAATCTGTCGGTTGATTAAAGCAACTGTTCTGGTCCGATTGCTGCGGTCAATACCAGCGTAAATCCGCATCATTCCTGAAAAAATATCAAAATTGCTAGAAATTGTATAAGCCAGCCCTTCCCTTTCACGAAGATTGACAAATAATTTCGAATGGGCAAAACCACCTAGCAAAGCATTTAAAACGACCAAAGGCAGGTGCTCACTCTCTCCGTACTGAATAGGGAAGTGATAGGCTAACTCAATAATTGACTGATGCACATCCTTCTGCTCCAATCCTTCTCGCAAAACATTGGAATATTCTTGTTGATAAACTAACTGAAGTTCTTGCTGACGAGGTGCAAAATTGAAAGATTGAATTTTCTCCCGAACAGCCACTTCATTAAAGTCCCCAATAAAGAAAAAGTCAATCTGATTTTCCTGAAGCATCTGCTGAAAAGCAGCAAAACTGCTTACAGCGGTCTCTTTCTGGATTAATTCAATCGTCCCAACACGAGGCATCTGCATTTCCTCTTCTTCATAAAAGAGTTTATCTAATTCTCGATGAGCATGATAAAAATGATTCTCAATTTCTGCTTCCAAATCATTCAAGATATTTTTCTTCTCAATTTCAAAAGCAGATTCATCAAAAGCGTCCTGACTTACCAATGGAGAAAACAAGCTAGCTTTCAAAAAATCAAGCATGGCATCTGTCAGGACATTTTTGCGACTCAAAAATTTATCCCGTACAAAAGAAAGATTGATATCTAAATAATGGACCAATCCTCTCCTTGAAAGACTCGTAGAATAATCAGCTCCATACAAATTGGCCAAACGTTCTCTGAAAGCCTGCGAAGTAGGATAAACAGCATTGACAGTCTCTAGCATGCTAGCTGTTAAAACCCGACCAGCTACTGTTTCTTTGGACATAGGCGCTGAAAAACGAACCCTAATTTTGTTTGTTTTAAATTTTTCTGATTGAATAAAATGGAGACGAACTCCTTTAGTGATTTCCATGACGCCCCTCATACTGAATAATATAGACTACTATTATATCATGAAATGCCTCTGATTTGTTTGTTCCACCAAGCTTTTTGCTGATTAAAACGTTTTCTGATAACAGGAGAAAATTTCCACTTTTATCCAAAGCACCTCAGCACTTTTTACTAACAAATATGGTATAATGGCAGGGTTGAGGTGAAATATGGAATATAAATTATTTGATGACTACATCACGCTACAAGCACTTTTAAAAGAAACAGGAATTATCCAAAGCGGTGGAGCAATTAAAACATTTCTAAGTGAGTATCCAGTCCTTTTTAACGGTGAGCCAGAAAACCGCCGGGGGAAAAAACTCCGTGTCAATGATAGGATTTCCCTTCCTGAGCAAGGAATTGAAATTAATCTGACAGCTCCTAGTCAAGAAGAAATTCTGCAACACCAGAAAGAAATCGCAGAAAAAAAACGAGTTGCTGAACTTGTCAAAGCCATGAATAAGGATTTAAAAAAATCTCAGACTTCTAAAAAAGAAAAGCGTAAGAATACAGGGATACCTAAAAAGCAGAAAACTACTAAAAGCCCTGTTCGCTTCCCTGGTATCTAATCATGTGGCTGCAATCATTAAAAATCAAGCATTTCCGAAATTATCAGGAAGCTGATATTGACTTCCATCCTGGCTTAAATGTCTTTCTAGGCCAGAACGCACAAGGTAAAACCAATATTTTAGAAGCTATTTATTTCCTAGCCTTGACAAGAAGCCACCGTACACGCTCAGATAAGGATCTGATTCATTTTACAGAAAATGACCTCCTTGTTTCTGGTATCTTAGAAAAAAAGACTGGTAAAGTTCCCCTTGACATTAACTTGACACCAAAAGGTCGCATCACAAAAGTCAACCACTTGAAACAAAGTAAATTATCAGACTACATTGGAACTATGAATGTTGTCCTGTTTGCTCCTGAAGATTTACAGCTGATTAAAGGTTCTCCCAGTCTACGCCGTAAATTTATAGACATTGAACTCGGACAAATCAAGCCAGTCTATCTATCAGATTTATCCAATTACAACCATGTCCTCAAACAACGCAATGCCTATCTGAAAGCTAATGATAAAGTTGATGAAACCTTCTTGACTGTCCTTGATGAGCAGCTGGTTGACTATGGCTGTCGTGTAATTAGGCATCGGTTGGATTTTTTGCAAAAATTAGAAAGCTTTGCCCAAGACAAGCACTGGGACATCTCTCAAAATTTGGAAAAATTGACTGTCAAGTATCTGTCATCTATTCCTTTACACCAAATTGACAATTTAGAAGAAACTTACCGCTTTTCCTTAATAAGCAGCCGTAAACGCGACCTATTCAAAAAAAATACAGGTGTTGGTCCCCATCGTGATGATATTGCTTTTTTTATCAATCAAATGGATGCCAACTTTGGTAGTCAAGGTCAGCATCGCAGTCTTGTTTTATCACTGAAACTAGCCGAAATCAAGTTAATAGAAAGCATTACAAAGGAGACCCCTATTTTGTTGCTTGACGATGTAATGAGCGAACTTGACAATAGCCGTCAACTAAAATTATTAGAAACTATCTCTCAGGATATTCAAACTTTCATTACTACAACAACTTTAGAACATTTAAAAAATCTTCCACAAGATATTAAAATTTTCACCATTCAGCAAGGAGAAATCATGTCTCAATCCTAGCATTACATGAGATTTACGTTTTTGTAAATTTCATTTACAAAATATCGCTTATAGTGTAAACGAATTATATCGAATTGTTGTTATAACAGCTTTTATAGCCTTTTGAATTGTAAATATATGTCAATTTAAATCGTAAATTTAAAACGAGGTTAGGAAAAATTCCCGACCTCGTTTTATTTTTTTATTGAACTGAATAGTTAGGGGCTTCATTAGTAATTTGCACATCATGAGGGTGGCTTTCCTTTAATCCAGCGCCACTCATCTCAATAAACTGAGCATTATCGTGAAGTTCTTGCAGATTTGCAGCACCAACATAGCCCATTCCAGAGCGGATACCACCCAGCATCTGGAAGACAATATCTGCAGCAGCTCCCTTGTAAGCCACACGGCCTTCAATCCCTTCTGGAACTAACTTATTCGCTTCATTAACAGACCCTTGGAAGTAACGGTCACTAGAGCCCTTCTTCATAGCGGCGATAGATCCCATACCACGGTAAGTCTTAAATTTCCGACCTTGGAAGATTTCCGTCTCGCCTGGCGCTTCGTCTGTTCCTGCAAACATTGAACCCAGCATAACAGCATTTCCACCTGCAGCCAAGGCCTTAACAATATCTCCAGAATATTTAATCCCACCATCAGCAATGATGGTTTTTCCATATTTACGCGCCACAGCAGCTGCATCATAAATAGCCGTTACTTGAGGAACACCAACACCAGCAATGACACGGGTTGTACAGATAGAACCTGGGCCAATTCCGACCTTAACAACGTCTACACCTGCTTCATAAAGAGCGCGTGCACCCTCAGCAGTTGCAATATTTCCAGCAATCAAGGTGCGATCGGGGAAATGAGAACGAATCTCAGCAATCTTGCGCAAAACTCCAGCTGAGTGGCCATGAGCAGTATCAATAACAATCGCATCTGCCCCCGCTTCAAAGAGAGCTTCCGCACGTTCGAAAGTATCTGAAGTAACACCGACAGCACCAGCGACCAAAAGACGACCAAACTCATCTTTAGCAGCATTTGGAAACTCAATAACCTTTTCAATATCTTTAATGGTAATCAAACCTGAAAGGCAGCCGTTATCATCAACCAAAGGCAACTTTTCAATCCGGTGCTCCTGCAAAATGCGCTCTGCAGTTCCTAAATCTGTACCAACAGGCGCCGTTACAAGATTCTCACTGGTCATATGACGAGAAATAGGTTGATCATAGTCAGAAATAAAACGCAAATCACGATTAGTTAGAATCCCTACTAACTTACGATTTTCAAGAGTTTCTACAACAGGAACACCACTGATACGGTAACGTCCCATCAACTCATCTGCTTCAGCAATCGTATGCTCTGGCGTTAGGAAAAAAGGATCAATAATAACGCCATTCTCAGAACGTTTAACCTTTCGAACTTCATCGGCCTGTTGCTCAATAGACATATTTTTGTGGATAACTCCAAGACCGCCAGCTCGGGCAATAGCGATAGCCATCTGACTCTCTGTAACAGTGTCCATAGCGGCAGTAATGATTGGGATATTCAAGGTCAAATTCTCAGCAAGCTTGGTGCTCAAATCAGCATCGTTGGGCAGTACATGGCTTTCAGCTGGAATCAGCAGCACATCATCAAAGGTAAAACCTTTTTTCAAAAATTTAGTGTCCCAGTTAGACATCCACAGTTTCCTCTTTTCCTTCTTATTTGAACTAATATCCAAAGAAAATTGAAGTTCAGATTTCTTTGAATAAGAGCTGGTTTTTTTGTTGTTAATATCATACCATTCTATAGGAAATTGTCAATCATTATTATACAAAAAATAAAAACCATCATTTTTTAAACTAAAAACGATAGTTTTTGTGATTTATAATCAATAATATTCGTTATTTAAAATAATTAATCCCCATCGCAGACTTCACTTCCGAAAGAGTCTGAGCGGCAGTCTGACGTGCCTTATCACATCCTTCTTGCAGCATCTGATAAACCTGTCCCATATCTTTAGCAAACTCCACACGACGCTCACGAATCGGACCTAACTCTCGCTCTAAAATTTCTAACAGATAGCGTTTGGTTTTGACATCTCCCAGACCACCTCTTTGATAATGCTCTTTCATTGCAGCAATATCAGCAGCATCTTCAGGGCGGCCAAAAACATCCAGATAATGAAAGACCATATTTCCCTCAACTTTTCCAGGATCTTCCACTCTGATATGATTAGGATCTGTATACATGCTCATAACTTTCTTTTGCAGAATATCCATATCATCTGCCAAATAAATGCCATTATTGAGAGATTTAGACATCTTAGCATTGCCATCCAAACCAGGCAAACGTCCAGCTGCTTCATTTTCAGGATAAATTCCTTCCGGTTCTACCAAAACATCTGTCTGATAAGCGTGGTTAAAGGAACGAACAATTTCCCGAGTCTGCTCAATCATAGGCTTTTGATCATGGCCTACTGGTACAAAATTAGCTTTAAAAGCAGTAATATCTGCTGCCTGAGAAATAGGATAAACTAAAAACCCAGTCGGCAAACTTTCACCAAATCCTTTTTGCGCAATCTCAGTCTTGACAGTAGGATTACGCTCAAGACGAGCCAATGACACCAAATTCATGTAATACATTGACAACTCTGCCAACTCAGGAATCTGACTTTGAATAAAAATAGTCACCTTTTCAGGATCCAATCCAGCCGCTAGATAATCTAAAGCTACATTACCAATAGACTCAACAATTGTCTGAGGGTCCTTTGCATGATCTGTCAAAGCTTGCTGATCAGCCAAAAATACGAACATCTCATACTTACCTTGATCCTGCAAAAGCACGCGATTCCGTAAACTTCCTACATAATGACCAATATGCAATTTTCCTGTCGGACGATCTCCTGTTAAAATAATTGGTTTAGTCATTTATTACTCCTCAATTTATAATGAGTTCATTATATCATTTTCAATGAAAATGAGAAAGAAGTTTCTAGAAAAAAGCCAAAAATCCAATTTTTACAACTTTATTGACACGTCTTTACAACATTTGTAAACTTAATTGACAAACTATTCTGGCTGTAAAACCTAAAAATCTTAGTTCATTCTATTCTCTTTTTTCTTTTTGCTCAGGTTTTTAGTTTTTATCTCAGAATTATTTGAAAAAAGTTCTGTTTTCTAGTAAAATGAAGAAGATTATATATATAGGAGAAAGACATTGCTTACAGTATCAGACGTATCACTGCGTTTCAGTGACCGAAAATTGTTTGATGAAGTCAACATCAAATTTACAGAAGGAAATACTTATGGATTGATTGGAGCTAACGGCGCTGGAAAATCAACCTTTTTAAAAATTTTAGCTGGCGATATCGAGCCAACAACAGGCCACATCTCTCTAGGACCAAATGAACGTCTTTCAGTCCTTCGCCAGAACCACTTTGACTATGAAGAAGAACGGGCTATTGATGTTGTAATCATGGGAAATGAGCATCTCTACAACATCATGAAAGAAAAAGATGCTATTTATATGAAGCCTGATTTTTCTGATGAAGATGGTGTACGTGCAGCCGAGCTTGAGGGAGAGTTTGCTGAACTAGGTGGCTGGGAAGCTGAAAGTGAAGCCTCTCAATTATTGCAAAACCTCAATATTCCTGAAGATCTTCACTACCAAAATATGAGCGAGCTTTCTAACGGAGACAAGGTTAAAGTACTCTTAGCCAAAGCCCTTTTTGGTAAACCTGATGTCTTACTTCTGGACGAGCCAACTAACGGTTTGGATATTCAGTCTATTACTTGGCTGGAAGACTTTCTTATCGATTTTGACAATACAGTTATTGTTGTATCCCACGACCGTCACTTTTTGAATAAAGTCTGCACTCATATGGCCGACCTTGACTTTGGAAAAATCAAGCTCTATGTCGGAAACTATGATTTCTGGAAAGAATCAAGTGAACTAGCGGCTAAGCTTCTAGCTGACCGAAATGCCAAAGCAGAAGAAAAAATCAAGCAACTTCAAGAATTTGTTGCTCGCTTTTCTGCCAATGCTTCAAAATCAAAACAAGCAACTTCTCGTAAAAAGATGCTTGACAAGATTGAGTTAGAAGAAATTGTTCCATCTAGCCGTAAATACCCATTTATCAGCTTTAAAGCAGAACGTGAGATCGGTAATGATCTCTTGACAGTGGAAAATCTTTCTGTCAAGATAGACGGAGAAACTATTCTTGATAATATCAACTTCATTTTGCGTCCTGGCGATAAAACAGCTTTGATTGGCCAAAATGACATCCAAACAACAGCTTTGATTCGTGCTTTGATGGATGATATTGAATATGAAGGAACTGTCAAATGGGGTGTCACAACCAGTCAATCTTACCTACCAAAAGATAATTCTCGTGACTTCGCTAGTGGTGAATCAATCCTTGACTGGCTGCGTCAATTTGCTAGCAAAGAAGAGGATGATAACACCTTCCTCCGAGGTTTCCTTGGACGCATGCTTTTCTCTGGAGATGAGGTTAACAAGTCTGTCAATGTCTTGTCAGGAGGAGAAAAAGTTCGGGTTATGCTATCTAAGTTAATGTTGCTTAAATCCAACGTTTTAGTCATGGACGATCCAACCAATCACTTAGATTTGGAATCAATCTCCAGCTTAAATGATGGATTGAAAAACTTCAAAGGATCCATTATTTTTGCTAGCCATGACCATGAATTTATTCAAACCTTGGCCAACCATATCATTGTATTATCTAAAAACGGTGTGATTGACCGCATTGACGAAACCTATGATGAATTCTTGGAAAATCAAGAAGTTCAGGCAAAAGTCAAAGAACTTTGGAAAGATTAATTCCTTGTCAATTTACGTTTACAAAGCTTTACAGAGGCATGAAACAACGTTTCTGCCTCTTTCTATATAAGAAATATGAATCACATTAAAGAATATTTTAAAAAAAATTGGCCTTATTTTTGTGCCTTCTTTCTTCCATTTTTCATCATGTTCTTCGTCTACTTGATGTACGGAATTTACTGGAATAGCGAAACATCTCCCTTGCTTGGTGATGGCTTTCATCAGTATGTCATTTTTGACACCAACCTAAGAAATATCCTTCATGGCACAGATAGTATTTTCTATACTTTCTCCAGTGGACTTGGGCAAAATTTCTATGCTTTATCCAGTTATTATTTAGGTAGCTTCTTATCTCCCTTGGTTTATTTCTTTGATTTGAAATCAATGCCAGATGCCGTCTATCTATTTACCTTAATCAAGTTTGGATTAATCGGACTCTCTACCTTTATCAGCATCAAAGGAATATTCAAAAAGATTCCAGCTTTACTCATCATCACTCTTTCAACTTCATTTTCTTTAATGAGTTTTTCAGTCAGTCAATTGGAAATTAAAACCTGGTTGGATGTGTTTATCCTTGCACCTTTGATTGTGTTAGGTTTACATAGATTGATAGCTGGAAAAGGAAGAGTACTATACTTTACAACACTGTCAATTCTCTTCATCCAAAATTATTATTTTGGATATATGATGGCGATCTTTTTGGTCTTTTGGTTCCTTCTTCAATTATCTTGGGATTTCAAAAATAGAATTAAAAGTTTACTTGACTTTATAGTCGTATCTGCTTTAGCAGGTCTGACTAGCCTAATCATGATTCTGCCAACTTACCTAGACATAAGTACTCATGGTGAAACCTTGACAAAAGTTTCTTCTTTGCTGACAGAAAAAAGTTGGTTCTTAGATGTGTTTGCTAAAAATTTTATTGGCAGTTTTGATACAACCAAGTATGGTTCTATCCCTATGATTTATGTCGGCACCTTCCCATTGATTCTGGCTATCTTATTTTTCACCCTAAAATCTGTTAAGTTTCACGTGAAACTTTGCTACTTTTTACTCATTGCAGTTTTCATAGCTAGTTTTTATCTTCAATATTTAGACTTACTTTGGCAGGGAATGCATGCTCCGAACATGTTTCTTCACCGTTATTCTTGGTTATTTTCTCTGGTAGTTATCTATATGGCTGCTGAGACTTTAAATCGTTGGAAAGATGTGAAAGTAATGAATATTGCCATTAGTTTCACTTTGCTCAGCCTCGGATTCATTATGACGTTTATTCTGAGAAAACATTATGACTTTTTGGGTCCTGAGAATTATATTCTAACATTAGAATTTCTGCTGGCTTATCTCTTGATTAGCTTTGTCTTAGCAAAATCTTCTATTCAACCAAAAATCATTCTCCCTGTCTTGCTTTTCTTTGTTACTTTTGAATTGTCGCTTAATTCCTATTATCAAGTTGGAGGAATTGCTAAAGAATGGGTATTTGCCACTCGTTCTTCATATGCCAGTCACCTTGACGAGATTGACAAGCTTGTCAATTATTCCAAAAAGGAAAATATTGACTTTTTTAGAACTGAAAGATTGAATCCACAAACGGGAAATGACAGTATGAAATTCAACTACAATGGAATTTCCCAGTTCTCATCTGTCAGAAATACTCAGGCAAGTTCTACTTTAGATAAACTTGGTTTTAAATCAGCGGGAACAAATCTGAATCTCCGTTATCAAAACAATAGTATTTTGATGGACAGTATTTTTGGTGTTCGCTACAATCTATCTGAAACAGATCCTCAAAAATTTGGTTTTCTTCCTGAGAAAACTGAAAAAGAAATGTCTCTCTACCAAAATGATGCTGCACTTGGTTTAGCTTTTCTGACCAATGATATTTACCATGATGTAAAGTTTACAAATTTGACCCTAGATAATCAAACAGAATTTTTGAATCAATTGACTGGCTTTGATTTTAAATATTATGATAAAGTAGATGCTATAACTACTAATGAAAATGTCAAGCAAATTGGTAACAGAGTGACTGTGGATGTTGACAGAGAACAGAATACAAGCTTTGCTAGCGTAGTCTATACTGTCAATGTACCTACTAACAGTCAACTATATGTTAATGTTGCTGGGATTGATTTTAGTAATGATGATCAGACAGATGTTGACATTACTGTCAATAACTTTACAGAACATTATACAACTAATAATGTATTTCCTTTCTTTAATGCTGGCTATTTCAGTCAAAGTCAAACAGTATCTATTCGCTTTACATTCCCAAACAATTCGACGGTTTCTTTTGATACGCCAGAATTTTTTGCCGTTAATACTGAGCAATATCAAAATGTCATTCAAAAATTAAAAGAGCAGCCCGTTTCCACAACTACTGATTTAAACACAGTAAAAACAAACTATAGAGCGGAAAAGGATACTTCATTATTCTTTACCATTCCTTATGATAAGGGATGGTCAGCCACTCTTAACGGGGAGCCCGTCACACTAAAACGAGCTCAAAACGGCTTTATGAAATTAGATGTGAAAAAAGGAGAAGGAAATGTTGTCCTCACTTTCATTCCTAATGGACTGAAAGAAGGTGGCATTGCCTTCATATCTGGCATAATTTTATTTGTTTGCTATAATTTTCTACGTAGGAAACGACATAGAATGTAAATATATAAAAAATAAGGCTCTTCATTAAAATGCTAGTGAAGGCCTTTTCTTGAACAATAAAAAAACACCCACTAGGAGTGTCTCTAGCTCCGGCAGTAGGACTCGAACCTACGACATCATGATTAACAGTCATGCGCTACTACCAACTGAGCTATGCCGGATTATATAGTCCGTACGGGATTCGAACCCGTGTTACCGCCGTGAAAAGGCGGTGTCTTAACCCCTTGACCAACGGACCATATGGTATGCTCTCTTTCAGAACATATTCCATTATATCAGGTTTTTAAGCTTTGTCAACTCTTTTCCCTTTATTTTCGAAAATATCTTTCAGATATTTCACTCTTAAACGAGTGACCGGACAGCGATGATTTTCGTAAAAAATAATTTCTCGATTTTTCTTATCATAATCAACAATGTTGCCAATATTAACCAGATAAGATTTATGTGGTGAAAAAAATCGTTTAGATTGCTGATCTTTTTCTTGAATATCTGTTATCGTTCCATAAAATTCCTTAAGAAAATTTTTACCGACAATCCGAAGTTTATGAGAGCTCCCTGTCGTTTCGATATACAAAATATCGTTATAAGGCATTCGAACATCATTGCCACGATAACTATATTCAAAATAATCTACCATATTGGTATTTTCAATTAGTGTACTCTTAGTGTAAAGAATACTGTCTTTGATTCTATTTTTAAAAGCATCATTGTTGATATCTTTATTGATAAAATCAAGTGCTGATACTTTATATTTAAAAGTCATAGTAGCAAATTCAGATTTTGAGGTTACAAAAACTATAATGGCATAAGGATTATGATGACGTATAAATTGAGCTACTTCCAGCCCTTTTGTTTCCTCTCCTTTAATGTCAATATCCAAAAAATAAAGCTGGTTAACGTCTCCATTTTCAATATATTTTTTGAATTCTTTGATTTTTCCTGTAACCTGAACCTGGATGTCAATTCCAAGTTCCTCAGCAATTTCTGCTAATGTCGTTTCCATCCTGACTTGATGAGATACGGTATCCTCTAAAACTAACACTTTCATAAATTCTATCTCCTAATTGTTAAAATCTGTGTAAAATTGTTTGGCTCAATTTGTGTATCAAGAGTGATAAATTCATACCTATCTAAAATTTCCTTGATGTTATTCAATCCATAGCCTCTATTTTCTCCTTTAGTTGAAAATTCGGGCTGATAGAGTTCTTCCAAATCCAATTTTCCTTCTTTACGAGAATTTTGAACAACAAATATGGTTTTATCATCCAGCTGAACCAGAGAAACATGAACAATTTTTTCTAGACTGTCAATGGCACTCTCAATAGCATTATTTAATAAAATACTAGCAATTCTCACCAGATCTAACAACTTGATTGGAAGGCGTTCCACTTTATCCTTAACTTCAAAAGTCAGCTGAATCTGATGTTCACGCGCTTGAAAGATTGTCTCAGTCATGACACTCCTTAAAGCTGAATCTCCTACATTATTCAAATCAAAAACTGTATATTTATCTGAACGCAGGTTCAAATTTGCATCAGCCAAGACCTCTTGATAAATGTGCTCAATTTCCTTGATATCTCCAGTTTGAATAGCCACTTGCATACTCGTCAACATGCTAGCATAATCATGACGAAATCCTTTGATTTCATGGTACAATCTCACAATTTCATCAGTATATTCCTGAAGTCGAAGCTGTTCAGATTCTTTTTGACGTAAACGCTCTTCTTTCTCGTATTTCTCACGGCTGTCCTTGAATGTCACCAAAGTAGAAAGAAAGGCCAAGAAACAAATAGTAGCAATCATACTGCTAAAACTGTTGAAATGCCTTATATTACTAATCCAATGAGAGAGATTTAAAATCAGCCAATTCACTGCATATAAACTACTAATCATCAGAATCTGAGATTTAAAGAAACTTCTTTTAAAATAATCTATTCTGAAATCAAAAATATCAATAACCTTTGCCATAAAGAACAAGGATATTAAGTTGATACATGTCAGAAACAAGCCCATGTACTGAGCTACAAAATCATCTCCTAAAACAGATGAAATAATAACTGAAAAGAAAGTAGTAGAGCTATCAATTGACAAACATAAAAAGAACGAAAGTAAGAAAGATTGGTATCTTTTAATTTTTTCAACTCTACAAAAATACCAAACTAAAAATAGAGGGAGAAAAAATGACAGTGTATATGATGGAATTGTGCTAGAAAATGAAAATATGTGTCCTAAAAAAGCAATTATAAACGGAACTATAATCTCAAGACCAAAGCAAACAGATACAAAAAAGCGAGTATGCTTAATTTTAGTGATTTTTGATAAAATAACTAAAAATGCAGCTACATTAATAAAAGGATGAATAATTAATCCGATTATTTCAAGTGACATAAATTTCTCCCCCTAAACTTTAAAATTCTTATCTTCCAAAAATCCAACCCCATGGATTTGGAACACCTCTTAAATCCCAAAAGGTTTGAACAAGTGAATTGCTATTTGCAGCAATTTGAAAAGAATAGATTTTCATAACTATCTCCTGTCTTTTTATCTTGTAAGTCACCTTACATTTATCATTATAGAAAAATAAAAAGAGTTAGTGACAATTTTCCCTGAAATGTCATTTTTTATCCCCAAAATGACATTATACCAAAAAAATAGAAGAAAAAAACACGAAATATTGTAAAATACTTCGCATTTTTTACCTTTCTGATCTCAGCAGGATTCGAACCTGCGACCGTTCGCTTAGAAGGCGAATGCTCTATCCAGCTGAGCTATGAGACCAATACCATCTCATTCTATCAGAAAATAGGGTTGCCGTCAAGATTACTTATGATAAGGACTCCCTTGCTGAATCATAAAAGCTCGATAGATCTGCTCTATTAAAACAAGGCGCATCAGTTGATGAGGTAAGGTTAATTTTCCAAAACTCATCAGAAGATTTGCCCGCTTTTTTACTGCAGGAGATAAACCTAAACTTCCTCCGATAACAAAAGTGATATCAGAAAAGCCACGCACTGTAGTATCCATCATGAGCTGACTAAACTTTTCTGACGGAAATTGCTTTCCTTCAATTGCCAAAGCAATAACAAATTCACGCTCATTGATTTTAGCCAGAATTTTATTTCCTTCTTTTTCAAGAATCTGCTGATTTTCTAAATCACTAGCTTTATCAGGTGTTTTTTCATCCGCTAGCTCAATCATTTCCATCTTGCAGAATCGATTGAGACGCTTCATGTATTCAGCAATTCCATCCTTTAAATATTTTTCTTTCAGTTTTCCAACTGTTACAAGTTTTATTTTCATAAGTTTATTCTATCATATTCATCTATACTTCACACTTTATTAACAAGTAAAATTTATCTGGGAATCGGCTAATCTGTGTATTTTCTAATGTCTATCAACAGTTTTTTTTAAGTTTCCCACAAGGTGTGGAAAACTTAGAGGATTTAAGTTATAATTAAGTTTGTCTAAATATAATTTCATCAATTGTAATTCAAGGAGGAAAACATGAAAAATTCTTCAAATGCCATCAAAAGGGCTTTATTTCTTTTTGCAGTATTAATTGTAGGTTTTATCGGCGGAAGTTTAGGAAATTATGTTACTACATTATTAACTTCACGTGTAAAAATGAATGGAAATTCAACAACCAGTGTAACTACTTCATATAAAAACTCTACTGACATTTCAGAAGCTGTGAAAAAGGTTCAAAATGCCGTTGTTTCAGTAATTACTTATGCTGAATCTTCCAGCAGCGTTATCAATGATGAATCTTCCAACGATGAATCACAAATCTCCAGTGAAGGTTCTGGCGTAATTTATAAAAAAGATGGAAAATCAGCCTATCTGGTAACCAACACCCACGTTCTTAATGGATCAACCAATGTAGATATCTTACTAGCTGATGGAAACAAGGTTCCAGGTGAAGTAGTTGGATCAGATGTTTATTCAGATATCTCTGTCGTTAAAATTAGTTCTGAAAAAGTAACTGATGTCGCTGAATTTGGAGATTCTGGTTCTCTTACAGTTGGTGAAACAGCAATCGCTATCGGAAGCCCTCTTGGAACAGAATACGCTAACTCTGTCACACAAGGAATTATTTCTAGTTTAGGCAGAAACGTTACGTTACAATCTGAAAATGGTGAAAATATTTCAACAACTGCATTGCAAACAGATGCTGCAATCAATCCTGGTAACTCTGGCGGCCCGTTGATTAACATCCAAGGACAAGTTATTGGGATTACTTCAAGTAAGATTTCAACAAATGGGCAAACCTCTGTTGAAGGGATGGGATTTGCGATTCCGTCTAATGATGTCGTAAATATTATCAATCAACTTGAAAAAAATGGAACAGTCACACGTCCTGCTTTAGGAATTCAAATGATGGATTTATCTAATCTGACAACTTCTGATTTTTCTAAATTAAATCTTCCTTCTTCAGTGAAATCAGGTATTCTTGTTCGCTCTGTTCAGCAAGGAATGCCTGCTGATGGCAAACTTCAAAAAAATGATGTCATTACAAAAGTAGATAACACAGATGTGGAATCCACTAGTGACCTTCAGTCTGCTCTCTACAAGCATAGCATTGGAGATGAGGTAGAGATTACTTATTATCGAGATGGTAAATCTCAAACAGTCAAAATCAAACTCACTAAATCAACAAAAGAGTTAAGCTCAAATTAACCTATTTACAAGATTGTCAACACACCTTTACACAATCGTAAAGGTGTGTTATTCTATATACAAATGGAAAACTTTCAATATATTGCACTTAAAGACATTCGAACCAATCCTTATCAGCCTCGTAAAGAGTTTTCACAAAAAAAGATTGAAGAATTAGCGGCATCAATCAAAGAAAATGGTCTCATTCAGCCAATCATTCTTCGGAAATCTTCACTTTTTGGTTATGAAATTTTAGCAGGAGAACGGAGATTTAGAGCTGCCTCTTTTCTTGGCCTAGAAACGATCCCAGCTGTCGTCAAAGAATTATCTGATGATGACATGCTGAAACAGGCCATTATCGAAAATCTTCAAAGAGAAGACTTGAATCCTATAGAAGAGGCTGAGTCTTATCAAAATTTGATTGACAAAGGCTTGACACATGATGAAATTGCTAAAATCATGGGAAAATCTAGACCCTATATCAGCAATATTGTCAGACTTTTACAATTATCCAAAGAAGTTCGTCAAGCTATCAAGGAAGAAGAGATATCTCAAGGACATGCTCGCCTGCTGGTCCCCTTAAAAGAAGAAGAACAGTTACTATGGCTGAACAAGATCTGTCGAGAAGATTTATCGGTTAGAGCAGTTGAAAAGCTTCTTCAGCAAAAAAAGAGTCTCAAAAAGAAACCTAATAAAGAAATATTTGCTAAATCTGAAGAGGAAAAAATTAAAAAAATTCTCGGTCTGGAAGTTTCTATTCAGTTAAAAAACCAGAGTAAAGGAAAGCTGATTATTCCTTTTGAAAGCGAAGAAGAATATCAAAGAATTATAAACAGTTTTAAATAAAACTGTTATTTTCTTTTTTAAAAATAACAAAATTATCCACTGTTAAATTAATTAGGAAGCTTATTAAAATACGAAATTTTAGCTTTATTCACATTCTGTGGATAACTTCAGCTAACAATGTGAATTCTTTTCCAGTTCTTGTGGAAAACTTTGAACCTTTATGATAAAATAAGATGCGTATGAATCAGAAAATTATAGAAAAGGAGGGAAGTTATGACCAAAGAACAGGACTTTTGGAATCGTATTTTAGAATTGGCTCATGCTCAGCTAAAACAGACAACTTATGATTTCTTTGTTGCTGAGGCCAAGCTTGTCAAAGTTGAAGAAAAACAAGCTGTTATTTTCCTAGATAGTCCAGTGAAACAGCTATTTTGGGAGCAAAACTTAGTAGGAGTTATTCTTACTGCAGGATTTGAAATTTTTAATGATCAGATTGCTGGAAAGTATATTTTTGAAGAAGAAACTAACACTGAAACTTCGAAATCTGTAGTAACCAGTCCTCAAATCAGCACTGTTCAGCCAAGCTTGCCACCTATTGATACTGGCTTAAAGTCAAAATATACCTTTGACAATTTTGTTCAGGGAGACGGAAATATCTGGGCTAAAGCTGCTGCCTTGGCGGTATCTGAGAATCTAGCCACAACCTATAATCCTCTTTTTATCTATGGAGGACCTGGCCTGGGCAAAACTCATTTATTAAATGCTATTGGCAATCAAATTTTAGAAAATATTCCAGATGCGCGTGTCAAGTATATACCGGCTGAAACCTTTATTAACGACTTCCTTGAACATTTAAGATTGGGAGAGATGGATAGCTTTAAAAAAATCTATCGTAGTCTGGATCTTCTGCTGATTGATGACATTCAATCTTTGGGAGGAAAAAAGGTTTCAACTCAGGAAGAATTTTTCAACACTTTCAATGCTCTTCATGGTGAAAATAAACAGATTGTTTTAACCAGCGACCGCAGTCCTGATCATCTGGATAATTTGGAAGAACGCTTGGTAACACGTTTCAAATGGGGATTAACTCAAAATATTACACCGCCAGATTTTGAAACACGAATTGCAATTCTGCGAAACAAAATAGAAGATTTGGATTATATTTTCCCGAATGATACCTTGGAATACCTTGCAGGACAGTTCGACTCCAATGTCCGCGACTTGGAAGGTGCTTTGAATGATATCAGTCTCATCGCTAGAGTTCGTCATCTGAAGGAAATCACTATTGATATCGCTGCAGAGGCTATTCGAGCACGCAAACAAGATTCAAGCCAGGTAACAGTTATCCCGATTGACAAGATTCAGTCTGAAGTTGGGAAATTCTATGGTGTTAGTGTCAAAGAGATGAAAGGCAGCCGTCGAGTACAAAATATCGTTTTAGCTAGACAGGTAGCTATGTATCTGACTCGTGAGCTGACTGACAACAGTCTACCTAAAATTGGTCGTGAGTTTGGCGGGAAAGACCATACGACTGTTATCCATGCACATGGAAAAATCAAAACCATGATTGAATCAGACGACAATTTACGTTTAGAAATTGAAAGCATCAAGAATAAAATTAAATAGTTTGTGGAAAACTACAGAATTTTTTCAAAACTTATCCACACTTTGTGAACAAGTCTCAAAACTTGTTAGAATAAGGATGAAGCTATTTTTCCACATAATTCACACAAACTACTATTACTATTAATCTTATAATCATAAATAAATAAAAAGGAGATCCTATGATTCATTTTTCTATTAATAAAAATCTCTTCTTGCAAGCTTTAAATACTACTAAAAGGGCTATCAGCCATAAAAATGCAATTCCTATTCTTTCTACTGTGAAAATCGATGTTACCAAAGAAGGACTCACCTTAATCGGCTCAAATGGCCAAGTGTCGATTGAAAACTTTATTTCTACTCAAAATGAAAATGCAGGCTTGCTTGTCAACTCAACAGGTTCAATTTTATTAGAAGCGACTTTCTTTATCAATGTTGTTTCCAGTCTGCCAGATATTATTCTGGATTTTAAAGAAATTGAACAAAAACAAATCGTCTTGACTAGCGGCAAATCAGAGATTACCCTGAAAGGAAAAGACGCTGACCAGTATCCACGAATCCAGGAAATTTCTGCCAGCAATCCCTTGGTTCTTGAAACAAAAATTCTCAAAGATGTCATTAACGAAACAGCCTTTGCAGCCAGTGTTCAGGAAAG
Organism: Streptococcus sanguinis; assembly: GCF_013343115.1. Classification (NCBI taxonomy): domain Bacteria; kingdom Bacillati; phylum Bacillota; class Bacilli; order Lactobacillales; family Streptococcaceae; genus Streptococcus; species Streptococcus sanguinis. The sequence goes on along the minus strand of NZ_CP054570.1, from coordinate 2,115,744 downwards.
CCGTCCAATTTTGACTGGTGTTCACTTTGTTTTGACAGATAACCAGTTTTTGAAAACAGTTGCGACAGACTCCCACAGAATGAGTCAAAAGAAAATTACTCTGGAGAAAAACGGAGATAATTTCGACGTAGTCATTCCAAGTCGCTCTTTACGTGAATTTACGGCTGTTTTTACCGATGAAATTGAAACGGTAGAGGTTTTCTTTGCTAACAATCAAATTCTTTTCAGAAGCGAAAATATCAGCTTCTACACCCGCCTCTTAGAAGGAAATTATCCAGATACAGATCGTTTGATTCCAACTGAATTTACGAGTGTCCTTACTTTTAATACTTCTGATTTACGTGCAGCTATGGAACGCGCTCGTCTCTTGTCTAATGCCACACAGAATGGAACAGTTAAACTGGAGATTGCAGGCGGTATTGTCAGTGCCCATGTAAATTCACCAGAGGTTGGCCGTGTTAACGAAGAAATTGATACAGAAAGTGTAACTGGCGAAGATTTGACCATTAGCTTTAATCCAACTTATCTGATTGATGCTTTGAAGGCCATTGACAGTGAAAAAGTAACGATTAGTTTTATCTCATCCGTTCGTCCTTTCACCTTGGTACCGAGTGAAGACACAGAAAACTTTATTCAGCTGATTACACCTGTCAGAACTAATTAAGATGAAAAGCAGTGGGCCAAGTTAAAGATTCTTACTTCTTGGTCCTAAGTTCTTTTCATTTACAAAGTACGATAGATGCTTAAGTTTTCTTCCTGGACAATGCTAGTTCCTTGAAAGGAGAAAGAAAATGTATGAAATTGGTCATTTTGTAGAAATGAAAAAGCCACATGCCTGCACCATTAAAGCGACTGGGAAAAAGGCGAATCGCTGGGAAATCACAAGGGTTGGTGCAGATATCAAAATTCGTTGCACCAATTGTGAACATCTTGTAATGATGAGTCGTCACGATTTTGAAAGAAAAATGAAGAAAATAATTGATTGAACTAAAAATCATCGTAAATACAATTGTGGAAAACCAATTTGCATTGCTGAAGGGCAGATTTAGATTTGATTTTCTTATTTTTCAATCAAAAAGGGATAGGACTTTTTTAGTCCTATCCCTTTTGCTTTTATTTAAGATCTTCAAATTTACCGTCTTTAACTTCTTTATAACCTGCTTTTTCGAGTAATTTAGCAGTTTCTTTATAACTGATATAATCTGCTTTTTGATTACCAGATGTTTGAAGAAGCTGCTTACTTTGTAGTTCTTCAATATCAGCTTTACTGAAATCAATTGTCAGTTTTTCAGTTAAATAATCATCTTTGTACTCAATTTTATGAGTTAATCCTTTGATACCCTCAATAGATTTAGCATAGGCTTCTGTCTGCTCTTTAGCAGTGTCTTTTGTCAAGCCAACTGGCTTATAGTAGAAGGTGTTGTTTGTTTCGTTTATAAGAAGCTCATCACCTTTATATTCAACAGTGATGCGGCTATCTTGTTTAGTATTTTGGTCAATCAGCTGGAAATAAGCTTTTTTAGGACTGCTGCAGGCAGCTAAAACAAACAAAGCGGAAACCGCAAGGAAGGAAAGAAAAAGTGTTTTGAAAGTATTCTTTTTCATTAGGGACTCCTTTAATAAGAATATTAGCTATATTATACCATTTTTTTCTTCAATTTATTTTACATTTTTGTAAAGAAAGCTAGAAAAAATAACTTAAATCCGCTGTTTAGGATAAGGATTTATGGTATAATGGTTTGGATTGAAAAGATGAATGGAGAAGATAAGAATGGCTTTGACAGCAGGAATCGTTGGTTTACCCAATGTTGGTAAGTCAACTTTATTTAATGCAATTACAAAAGCAGGTGCAGAAGCAGCTAATTACCCTTTTGCGACAATTGATCCAAATGTCGGGCGGGTAGAAGTTCCGGATGCTCGTTTAGATAAATTAACAGAACTCATCAAACCACAGAAGAAAGTCCCAACAACTTTCGAATTTACTGATATTGCTGGAATTGTGAAAGGTGCTTCAAAAGGAGAAGGACTAGGGAATAAATTCTTAGCCAATATCCGTGAAGTAGATGCTATCGTCCACGTAGTACGTGCTTTTGATGATGAAAATGTCATGCGAGAACAGGGCCGTGAGTCTGAATTTGTAGATCCAATGGCCGATATTGAGACCATTAATCTAGAATTGATTTTAGCAGACCTAGAAAGTATTAACAAACGTTATGCACGTGTAGAGAAGATGGCTCGGACCCAAAAAGATAAGGATTCAGTGGCAGAATTTAATGTTTTACAGAAAATTAAGCCTGTCCTAGAAGATGGTCTGTCAGCTCGCACAATTGAATTCACAGAAGAAGAACAAAAAATCGTTAAAGGACTCTTTCTTTTAACGACTAAGCCGGTTCTCTATGTGGCCAATGTCAGTGAAGATGAGGTAGCAGATCCAGATAATATTGACTATGTGAAGCAGATTCGTGAATTTGCAGCTACAGAAAATGCTGAAGTTGTTGTCATTTCAGCGCGTGCAGAGGAAGAGATTTCTGAATTGGACGATGAAGATAAGTCAGAATTTCTGGAAGCTATCGGCTTGACAGAATCAGGTGTGGATAAACTGACCAGAGCAGCTTATCATCTGTTGGGACTTGGAACCTACTTTACAGCTGGTGAAAAAGAAGTGCGTGCCTGGACCTTTAAGCGTGGAATGAAAGCTCCTCAAGCGGCTGGTATTATTCACTCAGACTTTGAAAAAGGCTTTATTCGAGCAGTGACTATGTCTTATAATGACTTAGTGCACTATGGCAGCGAAAAAGCAGTTAAAGAGGCTGGACGTTTGCGCGAAGAAGGAAAAGAATATATCGTTCAAGATGGCGATATTATGGAATTTAGATTTAATGTGTAAAGTATTTGTAAAGTTTAAAAATTCTAGGTTGGAAATTTTTTCCAGCCCTTTTGGCTTTTATAAAGGAGAAAAATGGTAAAGTTAATAGTCGGTCTGGGAAATCCAAGAGAAAAATATATCGAAACCAAGCATAATGTTGGTTTTATGCTAGTTGACAAAATTTGTAAAGATCTTGATTTAAAGTTTACAGCTGATAAAATCTTTCAAGCAGATATCGCCTCTACTTTTCTAAATGGCGAAAAAGTCTATTTTGTCAAACCAACTACATTTATGAATGAGAGCGGAAAGGCCGTTCAAGCTTTACTAGCATACTATGGTTTAGATATAGAGGATTTATTGGTCATCTATGATGATTTGGATATGGAAGTTGGTAAGATTCGTTTGCGCAGCAAGGGTTCAGCTGGTGGCCATAACGGTATTAAATCTATTATCAAACACATTGGAAGTCAAGAATTTAAACGGATAAAGATAGGGATTGGCCGTCCTAAAGAAGGTGTGACAGTGGTTCACCATGTTCTAGGAAAATTCGATAAAGATGATTATATGACAATTCTGAATACTCTTGATAAGGTTGACAATGCTGTAAATTATTATTTACAGTCAGGCAATTTTGAACAAACTATGCAGAAATACAATGGATAATAAAATGAACCTGATTGACTTATTTTGTCAAAACCAGCAAATTTCAGATTGGAAGAAAAATCTCCATAAAAGCAGCAGACAGTTGATAATGGGACTGTCTGCATCAACAAAAGCAATCACTATAGCGGCTGGATTAGAAGAAGCTGATAAAATCCTTGTGCTGACTTCTAGTCAAAATGAAGCAGATCGTTTGGCTAGTGATTTGATTTCTTTGTTGGGAGAAGACAAGGTCTATACTTTCTTAGCAGATGATACTCCTATAGCAGAATTTGTCTTTGCCTCACAGGAAAAAATATTTTCAAGATTAGATGCTCTGAACTTTTTAATAGACCATCAAAAGTCTGGAATTCTAGTTACTAATGTTGCGGCTAGTAAATTACTCTTGCCTGATCCCATTGATTTTAAAACAACCAACATAAATTTGATAGTTGGACAAGAATATGACCTAAATAATCTTGTAAAGATGTTGTCAAGAACAGGATACAAGAAGGTGTCTCAAGTTTTAAGTCAGGGAGAATATAGTCTAAGAGGAGATATCTTAGACATTTTTGAGCGCTCAGCAGAGTTTCCCTATCGACTGGAGTTTTTTGGCGATGAAATTGATGGTATTCGGATTTTCAATCCAGAAAATCAAACTTCAATCGAGAATATAGAAAGTATTTTGATTAAACCTGCTTCTGATATCCTGCTTTCTGAGAAAGATTATGCTCGAGGACGAGAAAATCTGGAAGCAATTTTAGAAAAAGCTGTTGATCCTGCTTTGAAATCTTACTTAGAAGAGTTACTAATCAGTGCTAAAGAGGAGTTTCATCATGCAGATATTCGTAAATTCCTTTCTTATTTTTATCAGAAAGAATGGACTATTTTAGACTATTTGCCTGTTCATAGTCCTGTATTTTTTGATGATTTTCAAAAAAATGTGGATCGGCATGCTCAATTTGAACTGGAAACAGCTGGCTTATTGACAGATGATTTACAAAATTGTAAAGCTTTATCAAGTCAGAAATATTTTGCAGATAAGTACCAAGATTATCGTCAATATAAACCAGCAACCTTCTTTTCAAGCTTTCAAAAAGGTTTGGGAAATTTGAAATTTGATGCTTTGTATCAATTCAATCAATACCCAATGCAAGAATTTTTCAGTCAATTTCCCTTGCTCAAAGAAGAAATTAATCGCTATAAAAAATCTGGCTATACAATAATCTTACAAGCAAATTCTTCGGCAGGTTTACAAAGTTTACATAAAAATTTACAGGAATATGATATTCATTTAGACTATATAAAAGAGGCTGAGATTCACAAAAATGCAGTTCAGCTTATAGAAGGAAATCTTGTTCAGGGTTTTAATTTCGTAGATGAGAAAATTGTTCTTATTACAGAGTACGAAATTATTCACAAGAAAATAAAACGAAAAATTCGACGTCAGAATATCTCCAACGCTGAACGACTGAAAGATTACAATGAGCTAGAGAAAGGGGATTATGTTGTCCATAATATTCATGGGATAGGACGTTATCTGGGAATAGAAACGATTGAAATCTCTGGCGTCCACCGTGACTATCTGACAATTCAATATCAAAATTCTGATCGTATTTCGATTCCAGTTGACCAGATTGATCTCCTATCAAAGTATGTTGCCAGCGATGGAAAAACACCTAAGGTAAATAAGCTAAATGACGGTCGTTTCCAGAAGAGTAAGCAAAAAGTTCAGCATCAGGTTCAGGATATTGCGGATGATTTGATTAAACTATATGCTGAACGCAGCCAGCTAAAAGGTTTTGCTTTCTCAGCGGATGATTCCAATCAAGAGGAATTTGATAATGATTTTCCTTATGTTGAAACAGAGGACCAGCTAAGAAGTATTCAGGAAGTGAAGAAGGATATGGAAAGCAGCCGTCCGATGGACCGCCTCTTAGTTGGTGATGTAGGCTTCGGGAAAACAGAAGTAGCTATGCGGGCAGCTTTTAAGGCTGTCAATGATCATAAACAAGTAGCTGTATTAGTGCCAACAACGGTCTTAGCCCAGCAACACTATACTAACTTTAAAGAACGCTTTAATGATTTTGCGGTCAATGTCGAGGTACTTAGCCGTTTTAGGAGTAAGGCAGAACAAAAACAGACTCTAGAGAAGCTGCAGAAGGGACAAGTTGATATTATCATCGGAACCCACCGACTCTTATCCAAAGATGTAGAATTTGCGGATTTAGGTTTGATCATCATTGATGAGGAGCAGCGTTTTGGAGTTAAACATAAGGAAACATTAAAAGAATTGAAAAAGAAAGTTGATGTCCTGACCTTGACAGCAACTCCTATTCCTCGAACTCTTCATATGTCTATGCTGGGAATTCGCGATTTATCAGTCATTGAGACCCCGCCTACCAATCGCTATCCTGTTCAGACCTATGTTTTAGAAAGCAATCCTACAGTGATTCGAGAAGCTGTCTTACGTGAAATAGACCGAGGTGGACAGGTTTACTACCTTTACAATAAGGTTGACACAATTGAACAGAAAGTTTCGGAATTAAGAGAGTTAATCCCAGAAGCTTCTATAGGCTATGTTCATGGTCAAATGAGTGAGATTCGTTTAGAAAATACTTTACTGGATTTCATCAATGGAGAATACGATATTTTGGTGACTACAACCATTATTGAAACTGGGGTTGATATCCCAAATGCCAATACTTTGTTTGTAGAAAATGCTGACCACATGGGGCTGTCAACCTTGTATCAACTTCGTGGACGGGTTGGCCGCAGCAATCGGATTGCCTACGCTTATCTAATGTACAGACCAGATAAGATCTTAACAGAAGTTTCTGAAAAGCGTCTGGAGGCTATTAAAGGATTTACAGAGTTAGGTTCTGGATTTAAGATTGCCATGCGAGATTTGTCTATTCGAGGGGCTGGCAATATTCTAGGAAGTATGCAATCTGGCTTTATTGATTCTGTTGGTTTTGAGATGTACTCACAGCTTCTAGAAGAAGCCATTGCTAAAAAGCAGGGTAGAGAAAACAAACGTCAAAAGAGCAATGCAGAGATTAATCTGCAGATTGATGCCTATCTGCCTAGTGACTATATTTCTGATGAAAGACAGAAAATTGAAATTTACAAGAGAATTCGTGAGATTGACAGCCGTGTAAACTATGAAAATCTACAGGATGAATTGATTGATCGCTTTGGGGAGTATCCTGATGTTGTAGCCTATCTGTTGGAGATTGGACTTGCTAAGTCTTATTTAGATCAGGCTTTTGTAAAGTCAGTGGAACGCCAGCAGAATACAGTAATGATTCATTTTGAGAAAATTTCGCAGCAGCTTTATCTGACGCAGGACTATTTTGAAGCACTTTCGATGACGAATTTAAAGGCTCGAATTGGTGAAAAAAATGGCTTGATTGAAGTGATTTTTGATGTGAGGAACAAAAAAGATTATGAGATTTTAGAAGGTCTAGTTAATTTTGGAGAAAAGATGCTGGAAATTAAACAGCGCAAGGCAGAATAAAGGTTACAATTCAGTGAAGTTTGGTTTTTTAAGCTCTATTTTTCTCAAAAAATGGTAGAATAATAAATTAAGAGAAATTGAGGTAATAGGATGAGATTAGATAAATATTTGAAAGTGTCACGGATTATCAAGCGACGTCCAGTGGCTAAAGAAGTAGCTGACAAGGGCCGGATAAAAGTGAACGGTATCTTGGCTAAGAGCTCAACAGATTTAAAAGTGGATGACTTGGTTGAAGTACGCTTTGGTAATAAACTCTTGACTGTAAAGGTTCTGGAGATGAAAGATAGTACCAAAAAAGAAGATGCAGCTAAAATGTACGAAATCGTCAGTGAAACAAGGATAGAAGAAGATGCCTAAAAATATCGTCCAACTCAATAATCGTTTTATTCAAGATGAAAATCAACGCCGCAGATATGTGGATCAGGAACGGCGGAAACGCAACCGTTTTATGGGCTGGGTTCTGATTTTGGTGATTCTATTATTTATTCTACCTACCTATAATTTGTACCAGAGCTATCAAACCTTGCTGCAGCGTCGTGAACAGTATTCTAAACTGAAGGAGAAATATCAGACGCTCAGCGAAGAAAAGGTCTATCAATCTGATATAGCAACAAAGTTAAAAGATGACAGTTATGCTGCTAAGTATGCACGCGCTAAATACTCTTTTTCAAAAGAGGGTGAGTACATTTATACTATCCCAGATTTATTACCACAGTAGTTATGGAAGATTTATTAAAAACAATTGAGCAGTTCTTGGAATTTTCTGATGAAAAACTAGAAGGACTGTCTGAAAAAAATCAAGCTTTGAAACTTCAAGAAAATCAAGAGGAAAGGGGAAAACATGCGTAAGTTTTTGTTACTGATATTTTTGCTGCCAGCTTTATTTAGCAGTATCACAGTTATTAGTACCGAAAAAGATTTCGTATTAGATGAGGAAGAAAAATATCATTTTACAAGCACTACGTATGGACGCTATTATGATAGCATCCCGACAAATCCTAATGTTTATGAAGAAACTCCTACATTTACAGATTCTACTCTGAGTAAGACTACTGGAAAGCTAGTTCCAGACCAGCCTATCCAGATAACTGGATTTTATGTAAATGAAGAAGAAGTCCCGATTTTCAAACTGAAAAATGGGCAGTTTGTGATAGCGGATAAAAATACAATTTACGAAGATACTGTCCAGTCAATCGAAGATATCCATCAAGAAATGTGGCTGAAACCCGGTTTTACTCTTTATGATAAAGCCAATATCAACGGAGCTAAAAAAATCAATGCAACAGTAGCTCCATATACAAAAGTAAGCATTGTTCAAATTGTCCAGACAGTCAAAGGAACTTATGCCCAGATTGAAGGACAGGGCTGGGTTTCTATGGAATTTCTGGATGAGACTGATAATCGAATGGACAAGGTTCAAGAAATTCTGAGCAGTAAGTACAACAAAGCGGACTACTCTATCTATGTGAAACAGCTGGACACAGGCAAAGAAGCAGGTATCAATCAAGATCAAGAGATGTATTCGGCCAGTGTGACCAAACTGCCTTATCTTTACTATGTGCAGGAACAGCTGGATCAGAAAAAACTTTCGTTAGATCAGAAGTTCAAGTATATTGGAGCAGTCAATGATTTTGCAGGTGCTTACGAACCAGAAGGAAGTGGCAGCATTGCTAAGTCAGCTGATGATAAGGAATATTCGGTTCAGGATTTGATAAATCGAGTGGCCAAAGAATCAGATAATGTCGCCCATAATATTTTAGGATATTATGCGACCAATCAATCTGATAAAAATTTTCAGCAGACGATCAATAAAATAGCTGGAAAGAAATGGGATGTGGAAGAAAGACAAGCATCTTCACGTATGGCTGGAAATGTTTTGAAAGCGATTTATGAGCAAAATGGCATGATTATCGATGCCTTGTCTCAGACAAATTATGATAATCAGAGGATTTCTAAAAATATTGATGCTAAAGTGGCTCATAAAATTGGTGACGCCTATGATTTCAAGCATGATGCTGCGATTGTCTATGCAGATTCCCCTTTTATCATTGTCATTTTCACTAATAATTCAAACTACGATAACATTTCCCAGATAGCAGACGATGTCTATGGAGTCCTGAAATGATTAAGCAAGAATTTCTTAAAAAATTGCAGGAGAAAAAGTATTTCCAAGACCATCGAAAAGTTTTAGTTGCTGTATCAGGTGGACTGGATTCTATGACGCTGCTGCAGCTGTTGGTTGATTCTCAAAAAGAACTGGCTATTGAGCTTGCGATTGCTCATGTTAACCACAAACAGCGGCCAGAGTCAGATCAAGAAGAAAAGGCATTGGTAAAGATTGCGGAACAGCTTGGTGTAAAGATTTTTACATCAAGTTTTTCTGGTAATTTTTCAGAAAATGCTGCTCGGCAGTTTCGTTATGATTTTTTCGGGAAAGTGATGCAGGAGGGGCACTATACAGCTCTGGTAACTGCCCACCACGCAGATGATCAAGCTGAGACTGTTTTTATGCGGCTGCTGCGTGGAGCTAGACTTCGTCATCTGTCCGGCATGAAAGCTGTCCAGCCTTTTGCTTGTGGGGAGCTGATTCGTCCTTTGCTTACTTTTCATAAGTCAGACTTTCCGGATATTCAGTATTTTGAAGATAGCAGTAATTTTCAAAATGATTATCTCAGAAATCGAATTCGCAATCTTTATCTGCCGGATCTAGAAAAAGAAAATCCACAATTTAAGGATTCTTTGCGGTATCTGGGAAAGGAAATTGAAGATTGGCAGACTGCTTTGTCTCACTTAACCAGAGATTTAGATATAGAAAATGTACAAGTTTTTCATCAGCAAATCCCTCAGGTTCAACGTTTTCTATTGCAGAACTATCTTGAAAACTTTCCTGGTCTGAATCTGAGCAAGCAGCAGTTTGAGGAGGTTTTAAACATCCTGCGGACTAAGGCCAATTATCAGCATATTTTAAAAAAAGACTATGAGCTTGTTAAAGATTACCAGCGTTTTGAAATTAGAAAAATCAGTCGTAAGCCCGATTTAAAAATGGATTCAATTTTGTTAGAATTTGAGAATCTGATTGAGTTTGGGTATTATCGATTTTCATTCGGGATTCCTTTGAGTGGTGAAAATATACAGAAAATTTTTGTTTCGCGTGAAACTTCGCTGACACTCCGTTTCCGAAAAGAGGGAGACAGTATTTTGCTGAACGGTCATCACAAGAAACTTCGTCGTCTTTTTATTGATAAGAAGGTTTCCTTTGAAGAACGGAATTCATCTGTAGTAGTGGAACAAAATCATCAAATTTTAGCAATCTTAAATATTGCTATCAGTGATTTGAGTAAGGCATTAAAAAGTGATATAATGAGTACTGTACTTTATATTCAGAAAATAGATGGGTAAAATTATGCTAGAACAAGATATCAAAAAAATATTGATTTCCCATGATGAAATCGTGGATGCTGCAAAAAAGCTTGGTCAGCAATTAACCAAAGATTACCAAGATAAAAATCCAATTTTTGTTGGAATTTTAAAAGGTTCCGTGCCTTTTATGGCTGAGTTAATCAAGCATATTGACACACATATTGAGCTTGATTTTATGTTGGTCTCCAGCTACCATGGTGGTACTGCTAGCTCAGGTGTCATTAATGTTATTAAGGACATTGATCAAGACATCACAGGACGTGATATCCTATTTGTTGAGGATATTATTGATACTGGTCAGACTTTAAAAAATCTGTGCAATTTGTTTAAGGAAAGAAATGCTGCATCAGTAAAAATTGCTACACTTTTGGATAAGCCAGAAGGCCGTGTTGTTGAAATTGATGCAGATTATACATGTTTCACAATTCCAAATGAATTTGTTGTTGGATATGGATTAGATTACAATGAAAACTATCGTAATATTCCATATATTGGTATTTTGAAAGAAGAAGTTTATACAAAATAAAGGTTTACTATTAATAGATGAAAAATAAGCAAAACAATGGTTTTATAAAAAATCCATTTCTCTATATTCTGATTATTGTTGTCCTAGTGACAGGGTTTCAGTATTTCTTCTCAGGAGATACTGGCGGTCGCAGTCAACAAATCAATTACACAGAATTAGTGAAGGAAATTAAGGAAAATAATGTCACAGAGATGAGCTACCAGCCAAATGGCAGTGTCGTCGAGATTTCAGGTACTTACAAAACACCTCAGGAATCGAAAGAAGATACAGGGATTTTATTTTTCACTCCAAACATTTCTAAAGTAGAAAAATTCACAAGTATTATTTTACCGTCAGATATTACAATTTCTGATTTACAAAAATTAGCCTCTGAGCATAACACTGAAATCAGCATAAAGCGCGAAAGTTCAAGCGGAATGTGGATTACAATCCTCACTTCCATCGTTCCTTTTGTGATTGTCATCTTCTTCTTTATGTCCATGATGAATCAAGGTGGTGGCGGTGGTGCTCGCGGTGCCATGAATTTCGGCCGCAATAAGGCGCGTGCTGCTAACAAAGAAGATATCAAGGTTCGTTTCTCGGATGTAGCTGGTGCTGAGGAAGAAAAGCAAGAGCTAGTAGAAGTTGTTGAGTTTTTGAAAGATCGGAAACGTTACACCAAACTAGGTGCTCGTATTCCTGCTGGTGTTCTTCTAGAAGGCCCTCCAGGAACTGGTAAAACCTTGCTTGCTAAGGCAGTTGCTGGGGAAGCTGGAGTTCCTTTCTTCAGTATCTCAGGTTCCGACTTTGTAGAAATGTTTGTTGGGGTTGGAGCAAGTCGTGTCCGTTCTTTGTTTGAAGATGCGAAAAAAGCAGCCCCTGCTATTATCTTCATCGATGAAATCGATGCAGTCGGTCGTCAGCGTGGTGTTGGCCTTGGCGGTGGTAACGATGAGCGGGAGCAAACCCTCAATCAGCTCTTGATTGAAATGGATGGTTTCGAAGGCAATGAAGGAATCATTATCATTGCGGCTACTAACCGTTCAGATGTATTGGATCCAGCCTTGTTGCGTGCTGGCCGTTTTGACAGAAAAGTATTAGTCGGCCGTCCTGACGTTAAAGGTCGGGAAGCTATTCTCCGTGTTCATGCTAAGAATAAGCCGCTGGCTAAAAATGTTGATTTGAAACTAGTTGCTCAGCAGACACCAGGTTTTGTTGGTGCTGATTTGGAAAATGTCTTGAATGAAGCTGCTTTGGTTGCTGCTCGTCGTAACAAGAAAGTCATTGATGCAGATGATATTGATGAAGCGGAAGACCGGGTAATTGCAGGACCTTCTAAGAAAGATAAGATGGTTTCTGAACGCGATCGTCAAATGGTTGCTTATCATGAAGCTGGACATACTATTGTTGGTTTGGTATTATCAAATGCGCGTGTCGTACATAAAGTAACCATCGTCCCTCGTGGACGCGCTGGCGGATATATGATTGCCCTGCCTAAGGAAGACCAAATGCTTCTATCTAAAGAAGATATGAAAGAGCAATTAGCTGGTCTTATGGGTGGTCGTGTGGCTGAAGAGATTATCTTTAATGTTCAAACAACAGGTGCTTCTAATGACTTTGAACAGGCAACTCAGATGGCCCGCAGTATGGTAACGGAATATGGAATGAGTGAAAAACTTGGTCCAGTTCAATACGAAGGAAACCATGCTATGTTTGGTGCAGCCAGTCCTCAAAAATCAATTTCAGAACAGACTGCATATGAGATTGACGAAGAAGTAAGAGAACTTCTTAATGAAGCACGTAACAAAGCTGCAGAGATTATTCAGTCCCATCGTGAAACTCATAAATTGATTGCCGAAGCGCTTCTTAAATATGAAACTTTGGATAGCAATCAGATTAAATCATTGTATGAAACTGGCAAAATGCCAGAAGAGTCTGAACTTGAATTAGACAAAGAAGCTCATGCACTTTCTTATGATGAAATTAAAACGAAAATGGAAGAAAAAAGTTCCGAGTAGAAGAAGTTGGAGAAATTCCAACTTTTTTCTCTTTTTCTGAAATAGTTATTGACAAAGGAAGAAAAGCTGATATAATGGAATATGTTCTGCAGAAGGACAAGAAATGGTCCGTTGGTCAAGGGGTTAAGACACCGCCTTTTCACGGCGGTAACACGGGTTCGAATCCCGTACGGACTATATAATCCGCCATAGCTCAGTTGGTAGTAGCGCATGACTGTTAATCATGATGTCGTAGGTTCGAGTCCTACTGGCGGAGCTAGGTTTAAAAAATCAAATGTGTAAGCATTTGATTTTTTTCTTGCTTTTATACTTCGCGCAATCCTCCCAAATGACTAAATATGTGCCTGAAATGACTTAAAAATAGTTATTCGAGTCAGAAGAGCTCCTAAAATATGCTTTTTAGAAGAAAGAGCCCACCTTGCTTTCTATTTACAGTAGAATTAAGTCAAGTAAATTTTAAGGAGGAACTATGGATTTTAGAACTACTTATGAGAAGGTGAAATGGATAGTTTGGAAGTGTAAGAAAGACTATTATATTCATTTGTGGGAACATAGTGATTGGGAGCAAGAAGGAATGTTAGTTTTATACGAACTTCTGCTTAAAGAAAAAGGAATTGAAAACGATGAGGAAAAACTCTATCGTTATTTCAAAACAAAATTCAGAAATCATATACATGATAAAATTCGTAAACAAGAAAGCCAAAAGCGAAAATTGGACCGCCAGCCTTATGAAGAAGTGAGTGAGATTGGACATCGTTTGAAATCAAAAGAATTGTTTCTGGATGAGTTAGTTGCCTTCAGAGAAGCGATTGACAATTATAAAAGAACTCTTGATGATGTTGGATTGGATAATTATCAGAGGTTGATGAGCAACGAGCGCTTTAAAGGAAGAAGAGCCATGCTTAAAGATTTAAAAAATCACTTAAAAGATTTTCAAGATAATACGATTTTGTAATGAACAAACTTGATGACTTTATTTCTGTTTTACTAGAACAGGTTAGAGCATCAAGTTTTTTTATTAAATAAAAATAAAAAAAGATCAAAAAAGGTATTGACAGGTTGGTGGTATAGGTGATATACTAATATAGTTGTCGCGAAAGACAAAGCCCTTTGAAAACTGAACAAGACGAACCAAGTGCAGGGTGACATAGAGATATGTAACCTGTCAAAAAACGAAAATAAATCTGTCAGTGGACAGTAATGAGTGCGAACTCAAACTTTTTAATGAGAGTTTGATCCTGGCTCAGGACGAACGCTGGCGGCGTGCCTAATACATGCAAGTAGAACGCTGAAGAGAGGAGCTTGCTCTTCTTGGATGAGTTGCGAACGGGTGAGTAACGCGTAGGTAACCTGCCTGGTAGCGGGGGATAACTATTGGAAACGATAGCTAATACCGCATGAAATTGCTTATCGCATGATAATTAATTGAAAGATGCAATTGCATCACTACCAGATGGACCTGCGTTGTATTAGCTAGTTGGTGAGGTAACGGCTCACCAAGGCGACGATACATAGCCGACCTGAGAGGGTGATCGGCCACACTGGGACTGAGACACGGCCCAGACTCCTACGGGAGGCAGCAGTAGGGAATCTTCGGCAATGGGGGGAACCCTGACCGAGCAACGCCGCGTGAGTGAAGAAGGTTTTCGGATCGTAAAGCTCTGTTGTAAGAGAAGAACGGGTGTGAGAGTGGAAAGTTCACACTGTGACGGTATCTTACCAGAAAGGGACGGCTAACTACGTGCCAGCAGCCGCGGTAATACGTAGGTCCCGAGCGTTGTCCGGATTTATTGGGCGTAAAGCGAGCGCAGGCGGTTAGATAAGTCTGAAGTTAAAGGCTGTGGCTTAACCATAGTATGCTTTGGAAACTGTTTAACTTGAGTGCAGAAGGGGAGAGTGGAATTCCATGTGTAGCGGTGAAATGCGTAGATATATGGAGGAACACCGGTGGCGAAAGCGGCTCTCTGGTCTGTAACTGACGCTGAGGCTCGAAAGCGTGGGGAGCAAACAGGATTAGATACCCTGGTAGTCCACGCCGTAAACGATGAGTGCTAGGTGTTAGGCCCTTTCCGGGGCTTAGTGCCGCAGCTAACGCATTAAGCACTCCGCCTGGGGAGTACGACCGCAAGGTTGAAACTCAAAGGAATTGACGGGGGCCCGCACAAGCGGTGGAGCATGTGGTTTAATTCGAAGCAACGCGAAGAACCTTACCAGGTCTTGACATCCCTCTGACCGCTCTAGAGATAGAGTTTTCCTTCGGGACAGAGGTGACAGGTGGTGCATGGTTGTCGTCAGCTCGTGTCGTGAGATGTTGGGTTAAGTCCCGCAACGAGCGCAACCCCTATTGTTAGTTGCCATCATTCAGTTGGGCACTCTAGCGAGACTGCCGGTAATAAACCGGAGGAAGGTGGGGATGACGTCAAATCATCATGCCCCTTATGACCTGGGCTACACACGTGCTACAATGGCTGGTACAACGAGTCGCAAGCCGGTGACGGCAAGCTAATCTCTGAAAGCCAGTCTCAGTTCGGATTGTAGGCTGCAACTCGCCTACATGAAGTCGGAATCGCTAGTAATCGCGGATCAGCACGCCGCGGTGAATACGTTCCCGGGCCTTGTACACACCGCCCGTCACACCACGAGAGTTTGTAACACCCGAAGTCGGTGAGGTAACCGTAAGGAGCCAGCCGCCTAAGGTGGGATAGATGATTGGGGTGAAGTCGTAACAAGGTAGCCGTATCGGAAGGTGCGGCTGGATCACCTCCTTTCTAAGGAGTCCGTAAGGACACACGGAATGCACTTGCGTCTTGTTTAGTTTTGAGAGGGCTATGTGGGGCCTTAGCTCAGCTGGGAGAGCGCCTGCTTTGCACGCAGGAGGTCAGCGGTTCGATCCCGCTAGGCTCCATTATCTAGTTTGACTAGATAAAGAACTTGTCCATTGAAAATTGAATACCGATATCAAATAGTAACAAGAAAATAAACCGAAAACGCTGTGAATATTAATGAGTTTAAGACTGAAAGGTCAAAATAAGGTTAAGTTAGTAAGGGCGCACGGTGGATGCCTTGGCACTAGGAGCCGATGAAGGACGTGACAAACGACGAAATGCCTCGGGGAGCTGTAAGTAAGCTTCGATCCGGAGATGTCCGAATGGGGGAACCCAACAGGTTGATGCCTGTTACCCATTTCTGTTAAGGGAATGAGGAGGAAGACGCAGTGAACTGAAACATCTAAGTAGCTGCAGGAAGAGAAAGCAAAAGCGATTGCCTTAGTAGCGGCGAGCGAAGAGGCAGAAGGGCAAACCGAAGAGTTTACTCTTCGGGGTTGTAGGACTGCGCTGTGGACTCAGAATTTATAGAAGAATGACTTGGGAAAGTCAGCCAAAGAGAGTAAGAGCCTCGTATTTTAAATAGATTCTGTACCTAGCAGTATCCTGAGTACGGCGGGACACGTGAAATCCCGTCGGAATCTGGGAGGACCATCTCCCAACCCTAAATACTCCCTAGTGACCGATAGTGAACCAGTACCGTGAGGGAAAGGTGAAAAGCACCCCGGGAGGGGAGTGAAATAGAACCTGAAACCGTGTGCCTACAACAAGTTCGAGCCCGTTCATGGGTGAGAGCGTGCCTTTTGTAGAATGAACC
The DNA here is from genome assembly GCF_013343115.1 of Streptococcus sanguinis. Classification (NCBI taxonomy): domain Bacteria; kingdom Bacillati; phylum Bacillota; class Bacilli; order Lactobacillales; family Streptococcaceae; genus Streptococcus; species Streptococcus sanguinis. Next base: position 2,099,134 of record NZ_CP054570.1, on the reverse strand, counting down.
GGCGAGTTACGTTATGATGCGAGGTTAAGTTGAAGAGACGGAGCCGTAGGGAAACCGAGTCTGAATAGGGCGCTTTAGTATCATGATGTAGACCCGAAACCATGTGACCTACCCATGAGCAGGTTGAAGGTGCGGTAAAACGCACTGGAGGACCGAACCAGGGCACGTTGAAAAGTGCTTGGATGACTTGTGGGTAGCGGAGAAATTCCAAACGAACTTGGAGATAGCTGGTTCTCTCCGAAATAGCTTTAGGGCTAGCGTCGACATGAAGATTCTTGGAGGTAGAGCACTGTTTGGGTGAGGGGTCCATCCCGGATTACCAATCTCAGATAAACTCCGAATGCCAATGAATTATGGTCGGCAGTCAGACTGCGAGTGCTAAGATCCGTAGTCGAAAGGGAAACAGCCCAGACCACCAGCTAAGGTCCCAAAATAATTGTTAAGTGGAAAAGGATGTGGGGTTGCACAGACAACTAGGATGTTAGCTTAGAAGCAGCTATTCATTCAAAGAGTGCGTAATAGCTCACTAGTCGAGTGACCCTGCGCCGAAAATGTACCGGGGCTAAAACAATTTACCGAAGCTGTGGATACCTTTTATAGGTATGGTAGGAGAGCGTTCTATGTGTGGAGAAGGTGTACCGTGAGGAGCGCTGGAACGCATAGAAGTGAGAATGCCGGTATGAGTAGCGCAAGACAGGTGAGAATCCTGTCCACCGTAAGACTAAGGTTTCCAGGGGAAGGCTCGTCCGCCCTGGGTTAGTCGGGACCTAAGGAGAGACCGAAAGGTGTATCCGATGGCCAACAGGTTGAGATTCCTGTACTAGAGTATGAAGTGATGGAGGGACGCAGTAGGCTAACTCGTGCGTACGAATGGATGTACGTCTAAGCAGTGAGGCGTGGTATGAGTCAAATGCTTATACCTCTAACGTTGAGCTGTGATGGGGAGCGAAGTTTAGTAGCGAGTGAGTGATGTCACACTGCCAAGAAAAGCTTCTAGCGTTGTATCATACTCTACCCGTACCGCAAACCGACACAGGTAGTCGAGGCGAGTAGCCTCAGGTGAGCGAGAGAACTCTCGTTAAGGAACTCGGCAAAATGACCCCGTAACTTCGGGAGAAGGGGTGCTGACTTTGGTCAGCCGCAGTGAATAGGCCCAAGCAACTGTTTATCAAAAACACAGCTCTCTGCTAAATCGTAAGATGATGTATAGGGGGTGACGCCTGCCCGGTGCTGGAAGGTTAAGAGGAGTGCTTAGCGGAAACGCGAAGGTATGAATTGAAGCCCCAGTAAACGGCGGCCGTAACTATAACGGTCCTAAGGTAGCGAAATTCCTTGTCGGGTAAGTTCCGACCCGCACGAAAGGCGTAATGATTTGGGCACTGTCTCAACGAGAGACTCGGTGAAATTTTAGTACCTGTGAAGATGCAGGTTACCCGCGACAGGACGGAAAGACCCCATGGAGCTTTACTGCAGTTTGATATTGAGTGTCTGTGCCACATGTACAGGATAGGTAGGAGCCTATGAAATCGGGACGCCAGTTTCGATGGAGGCGTTGTTGGGATACTACCCTTGTGTTATGGCCACTCTAACCCGGTAGGTTTATCATCTACGGAGACAGTGTCTGACGGGCAGTTTGACTGGGGCGGTCGCCTCCTAAAAGGTAACGGAGGCGCCCAAAGGTTCCCTCAGACTGGTTGGAAATCAGTCGCAGAGTGTAAAGGTATAAGGGAGCTTGACTGCGAGAGCTACAACTCGAGCAGGGACGAAAGTCGGGCTTAGTGATCCGGTGGTTCCGCATGGAAGGGCCATCGCTCAACGGATAAAAGCTACCCTGGGGATAACAGGCTTATCTCCCCCAAGAGTTCACATCGACGGGGAGGTTTGGCACCTCGATGTCGGCTCGTCGCATCCTGGGGCTGTAGTCGGTCCCAAGGGTTGGGCTGTTCGCCCATTAAAGCGGCACGCGAGCTGGGTTCAGAACGTCGTGAGACAGTTCGGTCCCTATCCGTCGCGGGCGTAGGAAATTTGAGAGGATCTGCTCCTAGTACGAGAGGACCAGAGTGGACTTACCGCTGGTGTACCAGTTGTTCTGCCAAGAGCATCGCTGGGTAGCTATGTAGGGAAGGGATAAACGCTGAAAGCATCTAAGTGTGAAACCCACCTCAAGATGAGATTTCCCATAACGCAAGTTAGTAAGAGCCCTGAGAGAAGATCAGGTTGATAGGTTGGGAGTGGAAGTTGTGTGAGCAATGGAGCGGACCAATACTAATCGCTCGAGGACTTATCCTAGAATAAGAGCTTCATCAGAGTGCAGCGAATGGTTTAGAGAAATGTTAGATTTGATATTGTATTCAATTTTGAGTTGACAAGGCCTGTCTGAGAGGACAGGACAGTTAATTCAATAGTTAAGTGACGATAGCCTAGGAGATACACCTGTACCCATGCCGAACACAGCAGTTAAGCCCTAGAACGCCGGAAGTAGTTGGGGGTTGCCCCCTGTGAGATATGGTAGTCGCTTAGCGAAGGGAGTTTAGCTCAGCTGGGAGAGCATCTGCCTTACAAGCAGAGGGTCAGCGGTTCGATCCCGTTAACTCCCATATTCTGAAAAGAATAGGTCCCGTAGTGTAGCGGTTATCACGTCGCCCTGTCACGGCGAAGATCGCGGGTTCGATTCCCGTCGGGACCGTTGAAGTCGAGAAGATTTCAATAAAAGTAAGAGACTCGTTAGCTCAGTTGGTAGAGCATTTGACTTTTAATCAAAGGGTCACTGGTTCGAGCCCAGTACGGGTCATAAGAGCGGGTTTGGCGGAATTGGCAGACGCACCAGATTTAGGATCTGGCGCTTTAGGGCGTGGGGGTTCAAGTCCCTTAACCCGCATATAAGATAATAATGAGCCGGCTTAGCTCAGTTGGTAGAGCATCTGATTTGTAATCAGAGGGTCGCGTGTTCAAGTCATGTAGCCGGCATTTTTGAATAGGATGCGAACGTAGTTCAGTGGTAGAACATCACCTTGCCAAGGTGGGGGTCGCGGGTTCGAATCCCGTCGTTCGCTTGAGGCGGCCGGGGTGGCGGAACTGGCAGACGCACAGGACTTAAAATCCTGCGATTGGTAACGATCGTACCGGTTCGATTCCGGTCCTCGGCATAGACTTGTAAGAGGCAGTAGAAGAAGATGAGCACCCTTAGCTCAACTGGATAGAGTACCTGACTACGAATCAGGCGGTTAGAGGTTCGACTCCTCTAGGGTGCATTAAGTAATAACTTAAGTTCGGGAAGTAGCTCAGCTTGGTAGAGTACTTGGTTTGGGACCAAGGTGTCGCAGGTTCGAATCCTGTCTTCCCGATAGATGGCGGTGTAGCTCAGCTGGCTAGAGCGTCCGGTTCATACCCGGGAGGTCGGGGGTTCGATCCCCTTCGCCGCTATAATGATCTTGTCGGACCTTTAGCTCAGCTGGTTAGAGCTCTCGGCTCATAACCGAGTGGTCGTAGGTTCAAGTCCTACAAGGTCCATAGTGTTATCTTGGAGGATTACCCAAGTCCGGCTGAAGGGAACGGTCTTGAAAACCGTCAGGCGTGTAAAAGCGTGCGTGGGTTCGAATCCCACATCCTCCTTAGGGACGAATAGTAATGACGCGGGATGGAGCAGCTAGGTAGCTCGTCGGGCTCATAACCCGAAGGTCGTAGGTTCAAATCCTGCTCCCGCAATAATTGGCTCGGTAGCTCAGTTGGTAGAGCAATGGATTGAAGCTCCATGTGTCGGCGGTTCGATTCCGTCTCGCGCCATACATTATCATAGTGGTGATGCGGGTGTAGTTTAGTGGTAAAACTACAGCCTTCCAAGCTGTTGTCGCGAGTTCGATTCTCGTCACCCGCTTTGAACGAAAGTTCATACCAAGTTTTCAAACTTGGGCGCGTAGCTCAGGTGGTTAGAGCGCACGCCTGATAAGCGTGAGGTCGGTGGTTCGAGTCCACTCGTGCCCATTAAATATTGGAGAATTACTCAAGAGGCTGAAGAGGACGGTTTGCTAAATCGTTAGGTCGGGTAACCGGCGCGGGGGTTCGAATCCCCCATTCTCCGTATAATGAGGAGTTTAGCATTTGCTATCTCCTTTTCTTATACTTTCTCGTTCTGTTTAGTGGGGTTTTTCTGATGAATCGATTTAAAAAGTCTAAGTTTCTGATTTCTTTTTTTGTATTAGTTGTTGCAATGACGATACTTATCTTATCTACCTCTTCTAGTTGGTTTGTATCAACTACTTCAAATATTATTTCATTGGTAGATAGACTTGTTGGTTCTCCTTTTGCTTTTGTAGCTGATAAAAAAGAATCAATGTCAGATTTGATGTCTACTTATAGAGAGAATCAGCAGCTCAAGAAAAATCTTTATAAGATTGAGGAAAAGGCTGGGAAGGCAGATTCCTTAGAAGATGAGAATGAGCAGTTGCGAAAACTTCTGGAATTTAAAGAGGCTGATAAAAATCAAATACAGATTGCCAGCGAAGTGATTGCTCGTACGCCAGCATCTTGGAAAAATGAGCTGACTATTGACAAGGGGACATCTGATAATGTGACAGATGCTATGCTAGTAGTCGCTAATGGTGGTCTAGTAGGAAGTGTTTCTGAAACTAGTAGTCAGTCTAGCTTAGTTTCTCTACTGACTAACGAGGAAAACTCAACTAAAATTTCTGTTAGAATTCAAACTAAGTCTGGTCCAGTTTATGGGATTATTACTGGTTATGATGAAAAAAACTCTGCTTATATCATCAGTCAGTTAAATAGTGCTGAAGATATAAAAGAGGGAGATGAGGTGGCAACCAGTGGCTTGGGTGCTTATAATGCAGAAAATATTCCTGTCGGTAAGGTACTTTCCGTGTCTGAGGCTAAGGATCAGTTAAACAAGATTGTCCTGGTTAAGCCGGCTGCTGATTTGTCGGATATCCGTGCTGTAATGTTGGTAGGGAACTAATATGAGAGATATTAAAGAACACCTTTTGACTCCTATTATTTTATTTTTTGTTTTATTGATCGACGGGCAGATTTCGACTTTTCTGGCTAATATTCTGCCTTTACAATGGCATTTAGTCAGTCATTTTATCTTTATTTTCATGCTTTTTGTTTCCATCAACCTCTCTAGAAACTACAATATTCTCTTATTTTGCTGTTTGGGGTTGATTTATGATGTTTACTATTTTCATACCATCGGTATTGCTCTTATTCTTTTTCCTCTTTTAAGTCTCTTGGTTTGTCAGTCAAGTTCGACTATGCTTTTAAATAAATTTACTCGCTTTTTATCTGTTTTGATTCTTGTATTTTTATTTGAATTAACCAGCTTTGCTTTTGCGGTATTTTTGAATCTTTCTAGTCTGAATTTACAGGATTTTGTTCTTAGCATTTTAGTACCGACTATCCTTCTCAATGGCCTGATATTCCTCATTTTTCAGCCTATTTTCGAAAAAATGTATTTATGATAAACAAGAAATAAAAATGTAATAAAGGCGTAACATATGATACAGCATTTTCTGGTATACTAGTTAATGTCTTATAAGAAGGAGTGTATTATTTTTATGAAGAAAAAACTACTCACATCAATTTTATTGAGTACGGTTATCCTTTCACAAGGAGCTGCACTTGTGAGCGTTAAAGCGGAGACAACTGATGAAAAGATTGCTGCACAAGACAGCAAGATTAATAGTTTGACAGAGCAACAACAATCAGCTCAGGCACAAGTCAACGAGATTCAAGGCCAAGTATCTGCTATTCAAAAGCAACAAGAAGAGCTTAAAGCAGAAAATGAAAAATTGTCTGCTGAATCTGCAAGACTTTCTGCTGAGATTGATGAACTGTCTAAAAACATCGTAGCTCGTAATGAGTCACTTGCAAATCAAGCTCGCAGTACCCAAACAAATGGAACTGCTACTAGCTACATCAATACAGTTGTGAATTCTAGCTCTATCACAGAAGCTATTTCTCGTGTAGCAGCTATGAGCGAAATTGTTTCAGCAAATAATAAAATGCTGGAACAACAAAAGAAAGATAAAGAAGTAATTGCTGAAAAGCAAGTTGCGAATAATGAAGCTATCAATACTGTAATTGCTAACCAAGAGAAGTTAGCTGATGATGAGCAAGCTTTGGCAACAAAACAAGCTGAACTGAAAGCAGCTCAGGCAAGTCTTGCAGCTGAAAAAGCGACTGCTGAAAACGAAAAGAATTCTCTTCTTGAAGAAAAAGCAGCAGCTGAAAAAGCAGCAGCTGAAGCGGCAGCTCGTGAAGCAGCTTATAAAGCAGAGCAAGAATCAAAACGTCAAGCAATTGAAGCTTCAGGAAATACTACCCTGCAAGCTCAGGTTCAAGCAGTTGTTAATTCAGCTCCAGCAGCTGAAGCAGCGGCTCCAGCAGCACCTGCAGTGACTCAATCTGTTGCCCGTGCGAATAGACCAGTTTATAGCTCATCTGCATCTTCTTATCCAGTAGGTCAATGTACTTGGGGTGCTAAGACATTAGCTCCTTGGGCTGGCGATTACTGGGGTAATGGTGGACAATGGTCTGCAAGTGCAGCAGCAGCAGGCTTCCGTGTTGGTTCACAGCCAGAAGTTGGAGCGATCGCATGTTGGACTGACGGTGGATATGGACACGTTGCAGTAGTAACAGCTGTTCAATCTACTACAAGCATCCAAGTATCAGAAGCAAACTACCTTGGACAACAATCAATCGGTAACTACCGTGGATGGTTTAATCCAACAACTGCACAAGGTACAGTTTCATATATCTATCCGAACTAATCAGTAAAAAGCGCCTATGGCGTTTTTTATTTTTAATTGAAAAATCAACTGAAAAAAGTTACAATGGTAGTTGGGAAAAGTTGTAATTGGACAATGAAAGACGATTTAGAATCTGGAGGGAATCATGTCTTTTTCTGATTTAAAACTCTTTGCTCTTTCTTCTAATCAAGAATTAGCGCAGCGTGTTGCTCAAGAGATTGGATTGCCACTTGGAAAATCAACTGTCCGTCAGTTCTCTGATGGTGAGATTCAAGTGAATATTGAAGAATCTATTCGCGGGAAACACGTCTTTATTTTGCAGTCTACCAGCTCGCCAGTCAATGATAATTTGATGGAAATCTTGATTATGGTAGATGCTTTGAAACGAGCTAGTGCTGAATCCATCAACGTTGTCATGCCTTACTATGGCTATGCTCGGCAGGATCGCAAGGCTAGAGCTCGTGAGCCAATTACATCTAAATTAGTTGCTAATATGTTGGAAATTGCTGGTGTGGATCGGATGCTAACTATTGACTTGCACGCAGCGCAAATCCAGGGCTTCTTTGACATTCCAGTAGATCATTTGATGGGTGCACCTTTGATTGCTGATTACTTTGAGCGCCGTAATATGACAGGGGGCGACTATGTGGTAGTCAGTCCTGACCATGGTGGTGTGAGTCGGGCCCGTAAGTTAGCAGAGTTTCTGAAAACACCGATTGCCATTATTGATAAGCGACGCAGTGTGGACAAGATGAACAGCAGTGAAGTCATGAATATCATTGGTAAGGTGGAAGGAAAAACTTGTATCCTAATTGATGATATGATTGATACAGCGGGAACTATCTGCCATGCAGCTGATGCTCTCGCTGAAGCAGGGGCTGTAGAAGTCTATGCTAGCTGCACTCATCCAGTCTTGTCTGGTCCTGCTATGGATAATATTCAAAAATCGGCGATTAAAAAATTGGTTGTGCTGGATACGATTTATCTACCCCAAGAGCGCTTAATTGATAAGATTGAGCAGATTTCAATTGCGCATCTTTTAGGGGAAGCCATTGTCCGTATTCATGAAAAACGGCCACTGTCACCCTTGTTTGAAATAGGTAAAAAATAATCTGAGATATATGGCTGGGATGCTTGATTTCTGGCCTCTTTTTTATTCTATTCCTACTATCTTTTTTAAAAAAAGTCCAACATTCACTTTAAAAGAAAACTCAAATTACTTGATGTTTCAAATATAAATAAATGACCATTTAAATAGTTGGTAAATTGACAATTTGTCTCATCCCTTGGTATTATTTGGTTTTAAAAATTTTTATGTAGTAAAATTCTTGACTTTTTTTAGAGTTCGAACTATACTTATTAGTAGGTAATATTAGGTAACGGGGAGTTACAATTATTTTTGAAAAGTAACGAGGAGATGAGATAATGAAAAAGGTTTTGCTTTCAAGTGCTGTGGCCCTTTCACTTTTCGCGGCTGCTGCACCAGTATTTGCTGAGGGTACAGCCAGTCTTTGGGTTAATGACATTGATAATAATGAAGTTCCCCAAGGCAGTACGGACTCAGAATCTAATAAAGTTATGGATGAATTGCAGGCCTATAGAGATGCACAATCAGCTCTGGATCAGCAAGTTGCTGAAGCTAAGAAAGCTCCGGTTGGCAAAAGTGCTGTGATGGAGGATCAGGCTGGTAACAAAGTTCTTGTTATTGGTGAGGGAGAGTCGGCCAATGCTGATCAGCCTTCAGCGGCACCATCTACTACAGATCCATCTACACCGGCTTATTCGGCAGCACCTTACTCCACAGCCTCTTCATCAGTTCCGACTTTTCCAGCACCGTCTCAATCTTCGGCGGCGTCCTCTTCAGCAACAGGTAAAAAGAAGGCTAAAAAATCAGAAAATAAAGCAAAAAAAGCTCCGGAAGCAAAAGAAGAGAACAAGGAAAATGAGGAGAATTCTGAAGAAAAGTCACTTCCTAAGACAAGTGCAGTCAAATAATTTTGTCTTTAATTTGTGCTAACGCCTAAATATCACTGAGCCTTCGTTCGGTGATATTTTTTGTAAAAAATGAAAAATAAAGGATTTTTAGATTATGCAAGAAAAAGATAGGAGTCAAGCTTCGAATAAGAAACTGCTCCTTGTTGTTGGAATTTGCCTCCTACTGATTGTTCTGGTTATTTTTTCTGTTTTTTATTCTTTCCGTTCATCAGCATCAGGCAGCAAGCTTCGAGTTTCGCATCCTAGCAGGATTGAAACGTCAAGCTCATCTGCATCTTCAAGTCAGACAGAAAAGGAATATTTAGCAGAGCGTTTTGCTAAACTGAAAGCTGTGAATTCAGAAACGATAGGCTATGTCTATGCTCCTGGTACACAGTTGGATGAGCCAGTGGTGCAAACGAAAGATAATGCGACTTATCTGCTGAAGACTTTTGAAGGAAAGCAAGAGCCCTATATGGGAGCGGTCTTTATGGATAAGGACAATCATAGAGATTTCAGTGATCGTCTGACTTGGCTTTTCGGGCATGCTCGGGGCAGCAAGGCAGGAGATCATCGCATGTTTAATGATGTCAACTACTATGATCGTCAGGATTATTTTGACAAACATAGGTATGTCGTGATTGAGACTCCTGAGCGTAAGTATTATTATCAAGCTATGGGACTGGTCATCGTGCCGGAAGAGACAGCTTTTTATCGGACGGAGTTTAAGGATGACGAGGACTTTACGACTCAGCTTAGAAATATCTATGAGGCTGCTCGTACTAAGGATCCTAAGATACAGATTAAGGCGAGTGACCGGTATTTGGTTCTCTCAACCTGCCGTGAGGAAGATGATACGATTCGTTCTAACCTTTATTTGCGGCAGATTCCTGATTCAGAACTGCCAGATTTTCTGGCCAAGCATGGCAAGGAATTGACCTATACTCCGACTCGTTGATTGGCCAGTCACGTGAGATGTGGCTATATCCATTATTTGGCAGTAAAGAATTTTAAGGCAAGGAAAAAGGGACTGAGTGCAAGCTTAGTCCTTTTTTCGGCATCGGAAATTATGTAATAGCTTTTGCTATGCTTCTGCATTTATAGTATAATAGTTCTATTGAGCGGCTGGAGGTATGTATGGATTTAAGTAAGAAATTTAATAAAAACTTAGAAAAAATAGAAATTTCGCTGATTCGTCAGTTTGACCAATCAATTTCTGCTATTCCGGGAGTTCTTCGGCTAACCTTAGGGGAGCCGGACTTTACAACACCGGATCATATCAAAGAAGCAGCCAAGGCGGCGATTGATGCTAATCAAAGTCACTACACTGGTATGAGCGGTCTCTTGGAGCTGCGTCAGGCGGCTAGCAGCTTTGTGAAAGAAAAGTACAATCTGCACTATCGCCCGGAAGATGAGGTTTTGGTCACAATTGGGGCGACAGAGGCCTTGTCAGCTACGCTGACAGCTATTTTAGAAGAAGGAGACAAGGTCTTGCTGCCAGCTCCTGCTTATCCAGGCTATGAGCCTATTGTCAATCTAGTGGGGGCAGAGATTGTCGAGATTGACACAACGGCCAATAACTTTGTCCTCACTCCAGAGATGCTGGAAGCGGCTATTTTAGAGCAGGGCGAGCAGTTAAAAGCAGTCATTCTTAATTATCCAGCCAATCCGACCGGCGTGACTTATTCGCGGGAGCAGATCAAAGCTCTGGCGGATGTCCTAGGAAAATACCAAGTCTTTGTGGTCTGCGATGAGGTCTATTCTGAGCTGACCTATACAGAGCAGGGGCATGTCTCCATCGCGGAGTATCTGCCAGACCAAACTATCGTCATCAACGGCTTGTCTAAGTCTCATGCCATGACTGGCTGGCGGTTGGGCTTTATCTTTGCTCCAGCAGTTTTCACTGCTCAGCTGATTAAGAGCCATCAGTATCTCGTAACAGCAGCCAATACCATGGCTCAGTTTGCAGGCATTGAAGCGCTGACAGTTGGGAAAGATGATGCGGAGCCAATGAAGGCTGAGTATATTCAGCGTCGCGATTATATCATAGAGAAAATGGCTGAGCTAGGCTTTAAGATTATCAAACCAGATGGGGCTTTTTATATTTTTGCTAAGATACCAGACGGTTATAATCAAGATTCTTTCGCCTTTCTGCAGGATTTTGCAGAGAAGAAGGCCGTGGCCTTTATCCCGGGAGCAGCTTTTGGTCAATACGGGGAAGGCTATATCCGTCTGTCCTATGCGGCTAGTATGGAGACGATTCAAGAAGCTCTGAAACGCCTCAAGGACTACATGGAGGACTATGCTTAAATCTCTAACAAGTCAAGGTCTGGTTCTCTATAACCGCAATTTCCGTGAGGATGATAAGCTGGTCAAGATCTTTACGGAACAGGCTGGTAAGCGTATGTTTTTCGTCAAGCATGCTGGTAAATCCAAGCTAGCACCCGTCATTCAGCCCTTGACTGCGGCGAACTTGCTGATGAAAATCAATGATGATGGTCTTAGCTATATTGAGGATTATCAGGATGTGGTTACCTACCATCGCATCAATGAGGACTTATTCATCATGGCCTATGCCAGCTATGTTGCAGCCTTGGCAGATGCCAGTCTTCAGGACAATCAGCCGGATCCGGCGCTCTTTGCCTTTCTGCAGAAAACCCTGGAGCTGATGAATAATGGTCTGGACTATGAAGTGCTGACTAATATCTTTGAGATTCAGATTTTGTCACGTTTTGGAGTTTCGCTGAACTTCCATGATTGTGCTTTTTGTCATCGGACGGGTCTGCCTTTTGACTTCTCTTTCAAATATAGCGGAGTCCTTTGCCCTGATCATTACCATCAGGATGAACGGCGCTGTTATCTAAATCCTAATCTTCCTTTTCTGCTGGACCAATTTCAGGCGGTTCGCTTTAGCGAATTGGAGACCATTTCTTTGAAGCCAGATATAAAAAAGCAGCTACGGGATTTTATTGACCTGCTCTATGATGAATATGTCGGCATCCATCTCAAATCCAAAAAATTTATAGATTCTCTGGGGGACTGGGGAAGCATTTTAAAAGATAAGAACGAGGAATAAATCGAATGAAAAAAATAGCTGTTGATGCTATGGGAGGGGACAATGCCCCTCAGGCTTTGGTGGAAGGAGTCAATCGAGCGGTACAGGAGTTTTCGGATATTGAAATTCTCCTTTATGGCGATGAGGCGAAAATTAAGCCTTATCTGACTGCTGGTGAGCGGGTCCGCATCATCCACACGGAGGAAAAGATTGACTCGGACGACGAGCCGACAAAGGCCATTCGTCAGAAGAAAGAGGCTAGTATGGTTCTGGCAGCCAAGGCTGTGAAAGCAGGGGAAGCAGATGCCATGCTGTCTGCTGGAAATACTGGAGCACTTTTAGCGGCAGGTTTCTTTATCGTAGGGCGTATCAAGAATATTGACCGACCTGGGCTCTTATCTACTATGCCAACGGTTGGCGGTCAAGGATTTGATATGCTGGATCTGGGAGCTAATGCTGAAAACACAGCCCATCATTTACACCAGTATGCGACTTTGGGTTCTTTCTATGCTGAAAATGTCCGAGGAATCAAGAAGCCGCGGGTAGGTCTCTTGAATAACGGAACGGAAAGCAGTAAGGGCGACCCTCTACGCAAGGAAGCCTATGAGATTTTGTCGGGGGATTCAACACTTAACTTTATCGGCAATGTGGAAGCGCGTGATTTAATGGATGATGTGGCGGATGTTGTCGTTGCAGATGGCTTTACTGGTAATGCCGTTCTGAAATCAATCGAAGGAACTGCTATCAGTATCATGGGTCAGCTGAAGAAATCTATTTTGGGCGGTGGTTTCAAGGCTAAATTGGGAGCTTGGCTGCTCAAGGACAGCCTGCGAGGACTCAAGAATAGTCTGGACTATTCTAGTGCAGGCGGTGCAGTTCTATTCGGTTTGAAAGCGCCTGTTGTCAAAACGCATGGCTCTAGCGATGCTAAGGCTGTTTATAGCACGATTCGTCAGATTAGGACCATGCTGGAAACAGATGTTGTTGGTAAATCGGTCATTGAATTTTCAGATGCAAAGGAGTAACTATGAGCGAAAAAGAAATTTATGCAAAAATTGTCGAAATCATTCAAGAACATGACAGCAGTAAGCTGCATGTCACTCCAGAGTTGAATTTGAAAGAAGAACTGGGAGTGGACTCTGTGGATTTGATGGAATTTATCATCAATCTGGAAGAAGCTTTTGATATTGAGATTCCTGATGAGGATATGGATAACTTCAAAACAATTTCCAATGTAGTGGCTTATATCCACGAAAAACTGAAGAAGCAGCATTAAAAATCAAAGATCGGTATTTTCCGGTCTTTTTTCGTATCTTGGAAAGGAAACGATTTCTTTAGATGGGCATAGAAAGTTTATACGGAATTTCTTGTAAAATGTATTTAAAGATGATAGAATGAGGGTATAAAACCACGAAAGGCGAATATTAAAATGTCTAATAAGTTGTTATATTCGGGAAAAGCCAAGGATATTTTCTCTACAGATGATGAGCAAGTCATTCTGGCACGCTACAAGGACCAAGCAACGGCTTTTAATGGAGTCAAGAAGGAGCAGATTGCTGGTAAAGGAGTGCTCAACAACCAGATTTCATCTTTTATTTTTGAGAAACTCAATGCAGCTGGTGTGGCGACGCATTTTATTGGGAAGGTTTCGGATACGGACCAGCTAAATAAAAAAGTAGAGATTATTCCTTTGGAAGTGGTGCTGCGCAACTACACAGCGGGTTCTTTTTCCAAACGTTTTGGAGTAGAAGAGGGTATCGCGCTTGAAACTCCAATTGTGGAATTTTATTACAAAAATGATGATTTGGACGATCCTTTCATCAATGACGAGCATGTGAAATTCTTGAAGATTGCTAGCGATCAAGAAATTGCCTTTTTGAAAGAGGAGACTCGTCGAATCAACAAGCTCTTGTCAGACTGGTTCCGCCAAATCGGACTGAAATTGATTGATTTCAAGTTAGAGTTCGGCTTTGACAAAGATGGCAAGATTATTCTGGCGGATGAATTTTCACCAGACAATTGCCGCCTCTGGGATGCGGAAGGCCATCACATGGACAAGGATGTTTTCCGGCGTGGCCTTGGTGAACTGACAGATGTCTATCAGGTTGTTTGGGAAAAATTGCAGGCGATTAAGTAAGGACAGGGTGTGAAAAATCATGGACAAGCGTATTTTTGTAGAGAAGAAGAGCAACTTCGGTGTGAAGTCACAGAGCTTGGTGAGAGAGCTGACGCATAATCTTCAGTTGAAAACATTGTCAGATCTTCGGATGATTCAAGTTTATGATGTCTTTCATCTGGCAGAAGATTTGGTCGCTCGGGCTGAAAAGCATATTTTCTCTGAGCAGGTGACTGATAGATTGCTGACGGAGGAGGAAGTAGAGGATGCACTTGCAGAGACAACGTTTTTTGCCATCGAAGCGTTGCCGGGTCAGTTTGACCAGCGGGCAGCCAGCTCTCAGGAGGCTCTCTTTTTGCTCGGTGCTGGGACCGATGTTCTGGTGAGGACAGCTCAGCTTTATTTGGTCAATAAAGACATCTCAGACAGCGAGTTGGAAGCAATCAAGAAATACTTGCTGAATCCAGTTGATTCACGCTTTAAAGATATTGAGCAGCCGATCCAACTGGAGCAGTTCTCTGAGTCTGACAAGACCATTCCGGTTCTGGACTTCTTTAAGGACTATACGGAAGCGGACTTTAAAGCCTACAAGCAGGAGCATGGTCTGGCTATGGAAGTGGCAGATTTGCTCTTCATTCAAGACTATTTCAAGTCGATTGGCCGTTTTCCGACAGAGACTGAGCTTAAGGTTTTAGATACTTACTGGTCTGATCACTGCCGACATACGACCTTTGAGACAGAGTTGAAGAAGATTGATTTTTCAGCTTCTAAGTTTGAAAAGCAACTGCAGGCCACTTATGATAAATACTTGGCTATGCGCGATGAGCTGGGACGTGGGGACAAACCGCAGACTCTTATGGATATGGCGACTATTTTTGGTCGCTACGAGCGAGCCAATGGCCGTCTGGATGACATGGAAGTGTCTGATGAGATCAATGCCTGCTCAGTGGAGATTGAAGTGGATGTGGATGGTATCAAGGAGCCTTGGCTGCTGATGTTCAAAAATGAAACCCATAACCACCCAACAGAAATTGAACCTTTTGGAGGGGCTGCGACCTGTATCGGAGGAGCCATTCGTGATCCGCTTTCTGGTCGTTCTTATGTTTATCAGGCTATGCGGATTTCAGGTGCGGGCGATATTACTCAACCGATTGCTGAAACGCGGACTGGCAAGCTCCCTCAGCAGGTCATTTCTAAAACAGCTGCACATGGCTATTCTTCTTACGGGAATCAAATTGGTCTAGCAACGACCTATGTTCGTGAGTATTTCCATCCAGGCTTTGTAGCCAAGCGGATGGAGCTTGGGGCAGTTGTCGGTGCGGCTCCTAAGGAAAATGTCGTCCGTGAAAAACCAGCAACAGGTGATGTGGTCATCTTGCTGGGAGGCAAGACGGGCCGTGATGGTGTCGGTGGAGCGACTGGATCGTCCAAGGTACAGACAGCTGCGTCTGTGGAGACGGCTGGTGCGGAAGTCCAAAAAGGAAATGCTATAGAGGAGCGCAAGATTCAGCGTCTCTTCCGCGATGGCAATGTGACTCGTCTCATCAAGAAATCCAATGACTTTGGGGCTGGCGGAGTCTGCGTAGCTATTGGTGAATTGGCAGACGGGCTGGAAATTGACCTTGACAAGGTACCGCTCAAATACCAAGGCCTTAACGGTACAGAAATCGCGATTTCTGAGTCACAGGAGCGGATGGCAGTAGTGGTACGCCCAGAAGATGTGGAACAATTTATCGCTGCAGCAGCTAAGGAAAATCTGCTGGCAGTTGTAGTAGCAAAAGTGACGGAAAAGCCAAATCTAGTCATGCACTGGAATGGGGAAACCATCGTTGATATTGAGCGGAGTTTTCTGGATACCAATGGTGTGCGCGTGGTTGTGGATGCCAAGGTTGTGGATGCTCAAGCAACATTGCCAGGGCAGGCTGTGACTTCTGAAGCAAGTCTGGAACAGGACCTCAAGAGCTTACTCAGCGACCTCAATCATACCAGTCAAAAGGGGCTGCAGACCATCTTTGACAGTTCTGTTGGCCGCTCTACTGTCAATCATCCTATCGGCGGGCGCTACCAAATCACGCCGACTGAGGCTTCTGTGCAGAAACTGCCAGTTGAGCATGGCAAGACTGAGACTGTATCTGTGATGGCGCAGGGCTACAATCCTTTTGTGGCAGCTTGGTCTCCTTATCATGGAGCAGCTTATGCAGTGATTGAAGCGACAGCTCGCTTGGTTGCTGCTGGTTCGGACTGGTCCAAGGCTCGCTTCTCTTATCAGGAGTACTTCGAGCGGATGGACAAGCAGGCTGAGCGTTTTGGACAGCCGGTCTCTGCTCTGCTTGGTTCGATTGAAGCTCAGATTCAGCTAGGTTTGCCGTCTATTGGTGGTAAGGATTCCATGAGCGGAACTTTTGAAGAATTGACCGTACCGCCGACCTTGGTGGCTTTTGGAGTGACAACTTCTACTGCTGGACGCATCCTGTCTCCAGAGTTTAAGGCGGCAGGAGAGTCTATCTACTATCTGCCAGGACAGGTCTTGTCTCAGGATATTGACTTTGACTTAATCAAGAATAACTTTGAAAAATTTGCGGATATTCAGGCCAAGTATGAGATTACCGCCGCCGCTGCTGTCAAATACGGTGGTCTGGCAGAGAGTCTGGCCTTGATGAGCTTTGGTAATCGCATCGGTGCTCAAGTGGATGTTGCTGACTTGCCTTCCGTTTTGCAGGCGCAACTGGGCGGATTTGTCTTTACCAGTCCAGAGCAGGATATTCCAGGCGCAGTGAAGATCGGTCAGACCAAGCCAGACTTTACACTGATTGTCAATGGTGTCCAGCTTGAGGGAGCAGAGCTTTTGGCAAGCTTTGAAAGCCGACTAGAGTCTATCTACCCGACAGAATTTAAACAGGAAACAGTTATTGAAGAAGTGCCGGCTCTTGTCGCTGATACAGTTATCAAAGCCAAAGAGACAGTGGCGGAGCCGCTGGTTTATATTCCAGTCTTCCCTGGAACCAACTCAGAATACGACTCAGCCAAAGCCTTTGAAGCAGCTGGAGCCAAGGTCAATCTAGTTCCATTCGTTACTTTGGATGAAGCAGCCATTGTTCAGTCCGTTGACACCATGGTTGACAACATTGACAAGGCAAATATCATCTTCTTTGCAGGTGGCTTCTCTGCTGCAGATGAGCCAGATGGATCCGCTAAGTTTATCGTCAATATCCTTCTCAACGAGAAGGTCAAGAAAGCCATCGATGCTTTCATCGCTCGCGGCGGTCTCATCATTGGTATCTGTAATGGCTTCCAGGCTCTGGTTAAATCTGGTCTTCTTCCTTACGGAAACTTTGAAGAAGCAGGGGCTAGCAGTCCTACTCTCTTTTACAATGATGCCAACCAGCACGTGGCCAAGATGGTTGAAACCCGCATTGCCAATACCAACTCGCCTTGGCTGGCTGGTGTGCAAGTGGGAGATATCCATGCCATTCCGGTTTCTCATGGTGAAGGGAAATTTGTCGTGACAGCAGAAGAATTTGCTGAGCTGCGTGACAATGGTCAGATTTGGAGTCAGTACGTAGACTTTGATGGTCAGCCAAGCATGGACAGTAAGTATAATCCAAACGGCTCTCTCTACGCTATTGAAGGGATTATGAGCAAGAACGGCCAAATCATCGGGAAGATGGGCCACTCAGAACGTTATGAAGACGGCCTTTTCCAAAATATTCCAGGTCAGAAAGACCAGAAATTGTTTGAAAGCGCCGTTCGTTATTTCCAAGCGAGTCACGAATAAAGCTGGCTTGCAAGAGCAAGCAATCAAAGAAGGAGTCTGCTTGGCCTGTTAGGCCAGGTTTTCTCCCTTTTACAAGACAAAAGAATTTAGGTAAAACAATGACATACGAAGTAAAGTCACTGAATGAAGAGTGCGGTATTTTTGGAATCTGGGGTCATCCACAGGCGGCTCAGGTCACCTATTTCGGGCTTCATAGCCTGCAGCACCGCGGTCAGGAAGGAGCAGGCATCCTGTCAAACGACCATGGAAAGCTCAAACGCCACCGCGATTTGGGATTGGTTGCAGAGGTCTTTAAAAACCCAGCAGATTTGGATAATCTGACAGGAGAAGCAGCCATCGGCCATGTCCGCTATGCAACGTCTGGTGGGGCCTCCATCAACAATGTCCAGCCTTTCTTCTTCAGTTTCTATGATATGCAGATGGGCTTGGCGCATAATGGTAATCTGACAAATGCCCATTCACTGAGACGGGAGTTGGAAAAGAAAGGTTCCATCTTTGCCAGTTCGTCTGATACGGAAATTCTCATGCACTTGATTCGCCATAGCGAGCAGGAAAATTTCTTAGACAAACTCAAGGAATCCTTGAGACGAGTTCAGGGCGGCTTTGCCTACCTCATCATGAGAGAGGACAAGCTCTACGCTGCGCTGGATCCTAACGGTTTTCGTCCTCTGTCCATCGGCCGTATGAAAAATGGGGCCTGGGTCGTTTCCAGTGAAACCTGTGCTTTTGAAGTGGTGGGTGCCGAATGGGTTCGTGACCTTGAGCCAGGGGAAATCGTGATTATCGATGATGAAGGCGTGACCTACGATAGCTATACGGCAGATACCCAGCTGGCTATTTGCTCAATGGAATATGTCTATTTTGCTCGGCCGGACAGCGTCATTCACGGGGTCAATGTCCATGCAGCCCGCAAGCGGATGGGCCGCAGACTGGCTCAGGAATTCCAGCATGAGGCAGATATCGTTGTCGGTGTGCCTAATTCTTCCCTGTCAGCGGCCTCTGGCTTTTCCGAAGAGTCTGGTCTGCCAAATGAAATGGGTCTGATTAAAAATCAATACATCCAACGGACCTTCATCCAGCCGACGCAGGAGTTGCGAGAGCAAGGAGTTCGTATGAAATTATCTGCTGTTTCCAGCATTGTCAAGGGCAAGCGCGTGGTCATGGTGGATGATTCTATCGTGCGGGGAACGACCAGCCGACGTATTGTCCAGCTCCTACGAGATGCAGGTGCTGCTGAAGTCCATGTGGCTATCGGCAGTCCAGAACTTAAATATCCATGTTTCTACGGCATTGATATTCAGAATCGGCGCGAGCTCATCTCGGCCAACCATACGGTTGATGAGGTCTGTGAGATTATCGGGGCTGACAGCCTGACTTACCTGTCGCTGGAAGGTCTCATTGAATCAGTTGGTATTGAGACGGACGCTCCGAATGGCGGGCTTTGTGTGGCTTACTTTGACGGTCAGTACCCAACTCCGCTCTATGACTATGAAGAGCGCTATCTGGAAAGCCTGAAAGAGAAGACGAGTTTTTATTAAAACAAGGTCAGCGGTAGTTGTCGCAATCTTTTTCAAAAATAAGAGTAAGGAAGAAAATTATGACAAATAAAAATGCATACGCTCAATCCGGTGTGGATGTTGAAGCGGGTTACGAAGTTGTTGAGCGAATCAAAAAACATGTAGCACGTACAGAGCGGGCTGGCGTCATGGGGGCGCTGGGTGGCTTTGGCGGAATGTTCGACCTGTCTCAGACTGGGGTCAAGGAGCCAGTGCTGATTTCTGGTACGGATGGGGTCGGAACCAAGCTCATGCTGGCCATTCAGTATGACAAGCACGATACCATTGGGCAGGACTGTGTGGCTATGTGTGTCAATGACATCGTCGCTGCAGGGGCTGAGCCCCTTTACTTCCTAGACTATATTGCCACTGGGAAAAATGAACCAGCAAAACTAGAGCAAGTGGTGGCTGGTGTGGCTGAAGGCTGCGTTCAGTCTGGAGCTGCTTTGATTGGTGGGGAAACCGCTGAAATGCCTGGCATGTACGGTGAAGATGATTATGATCTGGCTGGTTTTGCTGTCGGGGTTGCTGAGAAGTCGGAGATTATTGACGGTTCTAAAGTTGCAGAGGGCGATGTCCTTCTGGGGCTGGCTTCTAGCGGTATCCATTCAAACGGTTATTCCCTTGTCCGCCGTGTTTTTGCGGACTATACGGGTGAGGAAGAACTGCCAGAATTGGAAGGTAAAAAACTCAAGGAAGTGTTGCTTGAGCCGACTCGTATCTATGTCAAGGCTTTGCTGCCGCTGATTAAGGAAAAGCTGGTTCATGGGATTGCCCATATTACTGGTGGTGGTTTTATCGAAAATGTGCCCCGCATGTTTGCTGATGATTTGGCTGCTGAGATTGAAGAAGACAAGATTCCAGTCTTGCCGATTTTTAAGGCCTTAGAAAAATATGGTCACATCAAGCACCAAGAAATGTTTGAAATCTTCAATATGGGGTTAGGGATGATTTTGGCTGTAGCGCCTGAAAATGTGGATCGTGTCAAAGAACTTCTTGCCGAGACTGTTTATGAAGTTGGCCGGATTGTCAAAAAAGAAAATGAAAGTGTCCTTATCAAATGAAAAAAATTGCCGTTTTTGCTTCGGGTAATGGATCAAATTTCCAAGTGATTGCTGAGCAGTTTCCTGTTGAATTTGTCTTTTCAGACCATCGTGATGCCTATGTGCTCGAGCGGGCGGATAAGCTAGGTGTCAAAAGCTATGCCTTTGAGCTCAGAGAATTTGACAGTAAGGTGGCTTACGAGCAAGCTATTGTAGACCTACTAGAAGCGCACCAGATTGACTTGGTTTGCCTGGCAGGCTATATGAAAATCGTTGGACCAACCTTATTGGCAGCTTATGAAGGCCGGATTATCAACATTCATCCTGCTTATCTGCCTGAATTTCCAGGAGCTCATGGCATTGAGGATGCTTGGCAGGCTGGCGTCTCTGAGAGCGGCGTGACCATTCATTGGGTGGACTCGGGTGTGGATACTGGCAAGATTATCCAGCAAGTGCGCGTGCCGCGTTTAGCTGAGGATACGCTGGAAAGTTTTGAAGAACGCATCCATGCCGCCGAGTATCAACTCTATCCTCAAGTGCTGGAGAGTTTAGGGGTAGGGAGAAGGTAAGAAGTAAATCAAGTTTTGATTGTGCAATATTGCTAGGAGAAAAAATGATTGAGCTGAAATTAGTAGATGAGAGCAGTTTTCAGGCAGTGCTGGATTTGAAAATATCAGAAGCTGATGAACAAGCACGTTTCGTAGCTCCAAATGTGCGCTCTTTAGCTGACGCATGGCTCTACCGGAAAAATGAAGATGTGTTTCCGATGGCAATCTATTGGGATAAGCAAGTGGTTGGCTTTCTCCTACTGGAAATAGACAAGGATGAAGCGGAATACTTTATCTGGCGGATAATGATTGGTCAGCAGTACCAAGGAAGAGGCTATGGTCGAAAAGCCTTGGAAGTTCTGATCAAAAAGGCTCAGATGGATAGAGCTTGTAGTCATATTATCGCAGATTATGTGGTTGGAAATGAAAAAATGAAGCGCCTGCTGACTAGTCTGGGTTTTCAGGAAACAGGATTTATAGAAGAGAATAACGAAGTCGCTATGCGCTTGGATCTAAAGAAAGAGGAATAGAATGACGAAAAAAGCCTTGATCAGTGTCTCAGACAAGACAGGCATTGTAGAATTCGCGAAAGAGCTAAAAGCTCTGGGCTGGGATATCATCTCAACTGGTGGTACCAAGGTGGCCCTAGACAATGAAGGAGTGGGCACCATTGCCATTGATGATGTGACTGGTTTTCCAGAGATGATGGATGGCCGTGTTAAGACTCTCCACCCAAACATTCACGGTGGTCTCTTGGCTCGTCGGGATTTGGATAGCCACTTGGAGGCGGCTAAGGACAATCAGATTGAGCTCATTGATCTGGTCGTGGTCAACCTTTATCCTTTTAAAGAAACCATTCTCAAGCCAGGTGTGGAGTATGCGGACGCGGTGGAAAATATTGACATCGGTGGCCCCTCTATGCTGCGCTCTGCGGCTAAAAATCATGCCAGCGTGACGGTTGTTGTAGATCCGGCTGATTATGCTCTTGTTCTGGAAGAGTTGGCAGCAAATGGCCAAACGACCTATGAAACGCGGCAACGCTTAGCCGCCAAGGTTTTCCGTCACACAGCAGCTTACGATGCTTTAATTGCAGACTATTTCACGGATCAGGTGGGCGAAAGCAAGCCAGAAAAACTGACTCTGACCTATGAGCTTAAGCAGCCCATGCGCTATGGGGAAAATCCTCAGCAAGATGCGGATTTCTATCAGACTGCTTTGCCACTGGACTATTCCATCGCTTCGGCCAAGCAGCTGAATGGGAAAGAGTTGTCCTTTAATAACATCCGTGATGCCGATGCGGCCATTCGCATCATTCGTGATTTCAAGGATCGGCCAACTGTTGTGGCGCTAAAACATATGAATCCTTGCGGTATTGGTCAGGCGGATGATATAGAGACAGCTTGGGACTATGCTTATGAATCTGATCCAGTTTCTATTTTTGGTGGAATTGTCGTCCTCAACCGCGAAGTAGACGCTGCGACAGCTGAGAAGATGCACGGTATTTTCCTGGAAATTATCATCGCACCGAGCTACACGGCAGAAGCGCTAGCGATTTTGACCAATAAAAAGAAAAATCTGCGGATTTTGGAGTTGGCTTTTGATGCGCAGGCAGCTTCTGGAGCAGAGAAGGAAGTGACCGGTGTTCTGGGTGGTCTCCTCGTGCAAAATCAAGATGTTATCGAGGAAAATCCAGCTGATTGGCAGGTCGTGACCAAGCGCCAGCCGAGTGAGCAGGAGCGCGTGGCTTTGGAATTTGCTTGGAAGTCCGTTAAATATGTCAAATCCAACGGAATCATCATCACCAATGACCGTCAGGTGCTGGGAGTCGGTCCCGGTCAGACTAACCGTGTGGCTTCTGTCAAGATTGCTATTGAGCAAGCCAAAGATCGCCTTGACGGTGCCGCTCTGGCTTCTGACGCCTTCTTCCCTTTTGCGGACAATATTGAAGAAATCGCAGCCGCTGGTATCAAAGCTATCATCCAGCCTGGTGGATCCGTCCGTGATGAGGAATCTATTATCGCGGCTGACAAGCATGGCTTAACCATGATTTTCACTGGCGTACGGCATTTTAGGCATTAAGAAATATAAAAAATCCTCGGGTTGAGCCGAGGATTTTTGAGTAGACTTATACTCAATGAAAATCATGAGCAAACTAAGCAGGAGCAGTCTGCTCAAAGCACTGGTTTGAAGTGGTTTTGAGGAATGCGAAAGCGACTTATTTAGGGTAGATATAGGTCAGGCGGCCCCAGTAGGAAGCAGTTGGGTCAAACCAGCCACGGAAGTTGCTGATGTACTGCTTGCCGAGATAGTTAGACTCTTGGATCTGGATGCGGGTATTGGATTCGACATGCGTGACGACACCGACATGGCCGTAGCCGCCGTCATCCCAGCAGGCGATGGCGCCAACCTCAGGCGTACTGCCGGTACGGAATCCAGCTCTTCTGGCACTAGCTGCCCATTGACCGCCGTTGCCCCAGTAATTTCCTGCCCAAGGAGCTAGAGCCTTGGCTCCCCAAGTACATTGACCGACAGGATAGGTTGTCGCATTAGCAGCGGCATAGTTAGGCTGAATATTAGCTGATTGAACGCTTGATTTTTCAACATGATAGCTAGTTCCAGTCAGGCCGATTAACTGTCCCGCTTTTCTACGATAGACATGGGTGTTAAATAGACCGCTTCCCTTGTGATTCTGAGTATCTACGGTAAACTTGTATGTTCCATTGCCGACCTTATTGGCGGTATACCATTTGATATCATCTTGCCCATTGACTTCTGACCAAGTTGGCAGAATAATATCGCCATCTCCGTAGGCGTCTGTCACTGTCACCTCATAGCGATTAGCTTCAGTTTTCCTGACTGCAACCTTGGCTTGAATTTGGTCGGTAGACATTGAGACGGCATCTGCTGCGTAGCTACGCTCACTGCCGTCCTTATAGGTGACATATACATGGTTGTTATAGGTTCCAGACAAAGCCTGATGATTACGGATATCAAAGGTTGCGCTGAAGGAGCCATCTCCGTTAGGAGTGGCTGCATACCATTTAAGATTGCTCTGATTGCTAGTGCTCCAAATTGGCACCCGAACAGATTGAATAGGTTTAGATAAGCTAGTTTCGGTAGTTTTCACGGTGTAGGTCCCTTGTTTGGGGTTGATATTTTCCACCGTAAAAAGAGGTTTCTGTTCCTCGTCCGAAGGTAATTTTCCACTGTCAACTTCAACTGTCGTTCCTGTTATACCAGTTGATTCCGGTTGAACATAGCTTTGGCCGTAAAGGTGGATATTGTAAGCCCCAGTGTCGTAGTTATGCTTTCTGAGTTCCACCCGAGCGCTGTAGCTACCATCTGGATTTTTGCTTGCTTCGTACCATTGCAGATCATCTTGCCCTTTCTTATCAGACCAAGTTGGAAGAACAATTCGATGCATGGTATCGGGTACGTTTTTGACAGTAATTTCCATAATGCCGGTCTGAGGGAAGCTGGTTTCGATTATCGGTTTCGGATTTTCAAGATGGAACGTAGTACCAGATAGGAAAATCATTTTTCCGTTTACATTTTCGTAAGTGTCAACGAAGTATCGTCCATAACCACGATGTTTGGAAAGATTAAATTCAGTTGATTCTTCTCCTGCGTCATACCACTGAAGGTCGTCGCTGCCTTTTTCTTCTGACCAGACAGCATGGACAATCTTTGAGTGAGCTTGGTCTTTGTTGCGGGAAAAGCTAATGCGCCCTGTACCTCCTGAGACGGATGCATTCGTTTTACTAGCTGGTTTATCTACATGAAAGGTAGTGGCATTTAGAGCTACCAAGCGCTCTCCTATCCGTATATAGGTATGAACATGAAACGTACCATATCCTGGATGGTTGCTTAAGTCAATGTCAGTGATGGGTGTTTGTGGTGTATCATACCATTTCAAATCATCCTGTCCGTTTTCTTCAGACCAAACAGCATGAGCAATAAGATAAGGTTCTTGTGCTTGGGAACGGGTATAACTAATAGAAGCTGTACGATCGTTCACAGTCACATCGACATTGCTGGCACGATCAGTAGGACCTAGAATTTTGACTTCAGATTCAGGCGTTTCGGTCGCATGAACTGTTGAGTGGCCTGCAAAGAGACCTAGGACAGCTCCGGATAATAAAAACAGTTTTTGATATTTCTTCATAAAACTCCTTTGTGAGAATGTTTTTGGATGGGCCCACCTGTATTATTCGGAAAACTTATTTGAGAATGATAATAAATTTGACAAGCCCTGAATATCTTTTGTCTACAATGGGTATAATCCACTCAAAAAGGAGAAAAAAACAATCCATACTGAAGAAATTTACCTATGATGTAATCTATTCAAAGAAGGTTCCAAAATAGTTAAAAGAATTATATGCTTATACACATTCTATCATTCTACTCTAGATTGATAATCACTTGCAAGGTACCAAAAATTCCCAATAATATAGAGGAGGGCTTACCACTGATTATTCAGGTAAATAATGCTATCGTGTCGGAAATTATCATATTGTTGCTAATATTCTAGACGATGAAATTGTCATGAAATTTTTGCAGTTGATTATCAAAAATCTGATTAAAGTAACTATTTGATGAGGTATGAGAATGAAAAGACGAATTATTTTAGAAATATTGATGGTTATATTTTCATGAAAATTTTGAGTGTAACCACATAAAATAGCTTAGATAGTTTCTTTAGTAAGTTGAATTATGGTATAATCTTTATAAGAAATGAGAGGAGGTAACTATAGTGAATGTTAAAACAAACTATTTATTAAATAGATTTTTTTCAAGGGCTACTATAAGTAATCTTCTTAAATATAATAAAGACGAAGTTTTTGAAAGAATATCAAAAGAAGAGACGAGTCATTTAGAAACAATCCAAAGCGTTTATCAAGAATTGTCTAAAACATATCGGAACGAATATTTTTATAAGAATACTCTTTTGAATAAACGTTTATTAGGAATACATAGCGTCAATACTACAACAGCTTTAACAGAAATACCTGTCGGTAGAGCGAAACCGGATTTTATTTTAATTAATGGGAAAGCAGTTGTATATGAAATAAAAACAGAATTAGACAATTTTGACAGGCTTGAAAATCAAATCAATGAATATTATAAAGCTTTTAACCATGTTGCCATTGTGACATACGAAAAGAACATTGAAATGGCAAAAAGAAAAATTGCTGAGATTAATAAACCTATTGGTCTATATATTCTACAAAAAAACGTAAAAATTAAAACAGTGATGGAACCCAAGGAATACAATAATGATTTAGATAGAGATGTCATTTTCAGTATTCTTCGGAAACGCGAATATGAAAGTATTATTGAGAAGCGTTTTGGTTCTTTACCTCAGGTCTCTCAATTCGATTATTACGATGTTTGTAGGCAACTAACTGAAGATATTCGACTAGAGCAATTTTATTCAGATTTTTTAATTGAACTGAAAAAAAGAAATCCAATCAATAAAGAATTGTTTGCGGCGGTCCCATATGAACTCAAGTTTTTGGTGTATTTCATGAACTTTAAACCAAAGGATTATGATGCACTTGCACAATTTTTACAAAAATAGGAGGAGCAAAGTATGTATTTTCCATACCTAAGAGGTCGGCAATATGAATTAATAGCGCTCAGAGAGTTATTAGAAAATAATAAGTTAAGCAACAATGTTATTCCAATTATTGAACCGGTAAGACTATCTCCTACACTAGTAAGTACTTTGGAGGGGTTTAAAGATAGGGGGAAGAAGTGTTCTATTGTAATGAATCCAGATGTAGGATCTTTTTTGGAGGAATATAGAGATTCTTCTAAAAGTAATCTTGCTACTCGATTGGATAGGTTGATTGACGATAATGAGAATTTTTATTATGTTTCGTTGATGAGTAAGGATTATAGTTTAGAAGATAATTTTAAGTCTATTACTGATATTGGTAAACAAATAACAGTATGTAAGAAGCCTGATGATTTACAAGGATATAACGAAAATTATAGGGGTCAAGAAACGGCGTACAATCTTATTTCAGAATCAGGAAGATTAAAAAGGGAAGTTCAGGGAAATAAAGTCAAGATTAGTGACAATTTTGTTAGATTACCAAGGAATACAGATTATTCTGATAGAGATGATGAATTTTTCTCAGTTGACCATAAAGATTTTGTATCTGATGGATATACAGGTTTTTCAGACTATTCAATAGTGGGGGCTGAATATAATGAATCCGGTTTTGCTCCATATGCAGTTGCTATTCATATTGTTTATTTTAACCAAGAAGAGGACCTTCGTATATTTCATTTTGTCTCGGATTCTAATTTAGATTATACAGATCCAGCAGGAAAATTTGGTGAAGCACTTTCTAAATTAATGTACAAAGTAAATGAAGGAAAGATTCCTGAAACTTTTGCTATTAGTGAGTTCAAAAAGCTACATTCCACAGGTTCTTACCCAGGTTTAGGGACTGTTAAGAAGTTATCCATTATGCATCACATTGAATTGGTTGGTAAATATCTTGATCAAAATAATGGAGACAGATAGTTAATGAAGTTTTGTCAAAAATGCTTTGCAGATGAAATTCTTAAATCTCAAGTAATCATAGCTGGAAGACAGTCCAGCTGTGATTCATGTAGTAATGTGAATGACTTTGTTTATGATACGCAGAAAGATAACTACTTAATTGATTATTTTAGTTCATTTATTTCTATTTTTTCTCCAATAGAAAAAATAGAAAATTTCCAACCTGGGCAAGAGACGCTATTAAAAACTGAAGTAGCAACAAATTGGAACATATTTACTACTAATGATGAGTATAAGGTTTATCAAATGCTTTCAGAAATTTGTAAAGAACTGTTTGAAGAAATTCCAAACTTGTTAAACTCACCTGTTGGAGTAGATAAAATGTATGATCCTATCTATTTACAGGAGCATTCGTTATTCAGTAAGGGTTGGGAATGTTTTGTTGAAGATATTAAATATAATAATCGTTTTCATTCTAACCAGATTAATAAAGGTATTTTAGCAAAGTATTGTGAAGCTATCCAAAAGATTTATTCAGGAGGAGAACAATTCTTTAGATGTAGAATTTCAAAAGATAGAAAACAATTTGAGTCAAAAGAAATAGGTGCACCTCCTAAAGCTAAATCTGCTGATGGAAGAGCGAATGCAAGAGGGATTGTGACGTTATATTTGGGTGATACAGAAAAAACAGCGATACATGAAACTAGAACAGGTTTATATGACCATGTCTGCATTGGGACTTTTGAATTAAAGTCTCCTATAACAGTTATTGATTTTAAAAAAATCAATGAAATTAGTCCCTTTCAAGATGGGATTATTGATGATATTGCTGAGTTGGCAATTAATAAAAAGCATCTAAAACAAATTGATTATGAGATGGGGAGAGTAATGAGAAAGTCTGATGATGTTTTAGATTATCTCCCAACTCAATATATAGCTGATTTTGTCAGATCTATAGTCTCAGAAGAATATCCTGAACAATATGCCTTTCAAGGAATTGAATTCCGTAGTGTTATGAATCCAGAAGGTTTCAATTTAGCTATATTCATACCAGAGTGCTTTGATGTAATTGATATAAAGACAAAACAAATAAGCCGTATTTCATATGAATGGTAGGTTTTCTACCTGAAAAAATTAATTATCTTTTGTTTGAGGAATTTTTGCTCTACTTCGCCCATCTTCATGATGAGGCGTTTTTGTTTTGTGAAGATTTCTGGAACCGCAATCTATTTCGTTTCCCTAAAATTCATCTTATTCTCCCTATTTTTCTCATTAAAATGGAATAAAACGAACGATTGTGATATAATTTATATAAATAATTCGTAAAAATGCGATATTTTTACGTGATGTGTTAGCTTGGTGCGTAAGCGCCTATGATATGAACATAGAGGTATCTTAGCTATGAAGCTTTTAGTTGTGGGTTCGGGCGGTCGTGAGCATGCGATTGCTAAGAAGTTATTGGAGTATCGGGATGTGGAGCAGGTTTTTGTCGCACCTGGAAATGATGGCATGGCCTTGGATGGGTTGGATTTGGTAAACATTGGAATTTCCGAACATTCAAGACTGATCGAATTTGCCAAGGAGAATGATATTGCTTGGTCCTTTATCGGTCCGGATGATGCCCTGGCAGCTGGAATTGTAGATGATTTTAACCAAGCTGGGCTCAAGGCTTTCGGTCCATCTCGTTTAGCAGCGGAGCTGGAGTGGTCCAAGGATTTTGCCAAGGAAATTATGGTCAAATACGGTGTGCCAACAGCAGCCTATGGCACATTTTCCGAATTTGAGGAAGCCAAAGCTTACATCGAAAAGCAAGGAGCGCCTATCGTGGTCAAGGCGGACGGCTTAGCTCTGGGCAAGGGCGTGGTCGTTGCGGAGACAGTGGAGCAAGCGGTCGAAGCCGCTCACGAGATGCTCTTGGATAATAAATTTGGCGACAGCGGTGCACGTGTGGTTATCGAGGAGTTTCTGGACGGCGAGGAGTTTTCCCTCTTTGCCTTTGTCAATGGCGACAGGTTCTACATTATGCCGACAGCACAAGACCACAAACGGGCCTACGATGGGGACAAGGGTCCTAACACAGGCGGTATGGGAGCCTATGCGCCAGTTCCTCACTTGCCACAAAGCGTGGTGGATCAGTCAGTTGAGACGATTATCAAGCCGGTTCTCAAAGGCATGATAGCTGAGGGGCGTCCGTATCTTGGCGTGCTCTACGCTGGGCTGATTTTGACAGCCGATGGCCCTAAGGTCATTGAGTTCAACTCGCGCTTCGGCGATCCGGAAACACAGATTATATTGCCGCGCCTGACTTCTGATTTTGCACAGAACATCACGGACATTTTGGACAAGAAGGAGCCGACTATCACTTGGCTGGATGAGGGGGTGACACTTGGAGTGGTTGTCGCCTCAGAGGGCTACCCGCTGGACTATGAGAAAGGCCTGCCTCTGCCGGAGAAGACAGACGGCGACATTATCACCTACTATGCTGGGGCTAAGTTTACGGGAAATAGCAGAGCACTGCTGTCGAATGGTGGCCGAGTGTACATGCTGGTCACCACAGCAGATACCGTCTCAGCTGCGCAGAAAAAAATCTACGACCAACTAGAAAAACAAGACACCACAGGCTTCTTCTACCGAACAGACATCGGAAGCAAGGCTTTGTAAATCAAATCTATGAAACTTTTAGCCGTGAGGCTTAAAAATAGACTTCAGGTGTTTGAAAAATGAAAAATAGGTTGCTATTTTTAGAAGGTTCAAGCTTGACCTCACGAGAAACTTCGACAGTCTTGTTGAAAGAAGGCTATAAAATTGATGTGTTATCTCCTAGAAGATTTTCCATTGCATACTTCAGTCGTCTAACCCATAGAGTTCCGATAGTTGATGTGAATCGTTTTCCTGTAGATTATCTGAGACAGGTTAGTCAGTTGCTTCATAAAACCAATTACAAGGCCATTTTGCCAACACATGAAGAAGGCTGGTTATTGGCAAATGGGAAACAATTTTTGCCTCAATCGCTACCAATCGCCCTTGCTGATAAAGAGCAGTTTAAAAAGTTGGCTGGAAAGATTGCTTTTGCTGAAACTGCGGATTTATTAGGACTTCCCACACCTAAGTGGGAGTACGTGAAAGATGTAGACTCTATCCTGCTAGACTATCCTTATTGGCTGAAAGCAGATTATGGTACTGCCGGTCGCTCGGTTTATAAGATTTCAAGTAAGAAAGATTTGGCTGAAGTGACGAGCAAATTAACAGCGAGTGATGAGGAATGGATGGTTCAGCAAGACATAGTTGGAGACTATGGTCAGGTTCAAGCAGTGTTTGATCATGGAGAATTACTCGCAGTGCATTCTAGCGTAAAAGTAGGTTCTGGCGCGGGTGGTTCAGCTGCGGCAAGATTAAGCATAGAATCTAAAAGAACGAGAGAGCATGTTGAAAAATTAGGACAATATATACAATGGCATGGTTGCCTAACCCTAGATTTTATACGTAGGGGAGACCAATTTTACTATATAGAGTGTAACCCTAGAATGGTAGAGCCTGCTAACGCCTATAAAGCAGGAGTTAATTTTCCAAAAATCATGATAGAACTAGCCAGTCACAGCTACGCTAAATCTGAGGTCATTCTTGGTCAAGCAGGCGTTGAGACGCATAGTCTGATGGCTTTGATTATTGGAACAGCTGAGAAGACGAAAAGTAGAAGAAAAATATTGCAGACAATAAAGTACTGGCTTTTAAGACGTGATAGTGAAGAAGTGTTGACACCTGTCTGGAAGGATTTGCCGAGCATTATACCTCTTGTGACAATTATACTTCGTTTATTGATAAAACCTAAGAGCGTTGAAAATCTGGTTAATCAGACTGTTCAACATTATAGTGTTGAATCAGCTACTGTAAAAAATATTGAGCAAAAGAATTAGTTTATTCAGAGGAGAAAATATGAAACCAATTATTTCCATCATCATGGGTTCCAAATCCGACTGGGCTACCATGCAAAAAACAGCTGAAGTTTTAGACCGCTTTGGTGTAGCTTACGAAAAGAAAGTCGTCTCTGCCCATCGCACACCGGATCTCATGTTTCAGCATGCCGAAGAAGCTCGCAGTCGTGGCATCAAGGTCATTATCGCAGGTGCTGGTGGTGCAGCCCATTTGCCAGGTATGGTAGCGGCCAAAACGACTCTGCCTGTCATCGGTGTACCAGTCAAATCACGCGCGCTCAGCGGTCTGGACTCTCTTTATTCGATTGTGCAGATGCCGGGCGGTGTGCCAGTTGCAACTATGGCTATTGGGGAAGCGGGAGCGACAAACGCTGCTCTGACTGCCCTGCGAATCTTGGCCATTGAAGACCAAGACCTGGCAGCAGCGCTAGCAGATTTTGCTGAAGAACAAGGAAAAATCGCTGAGGAGTCTAGCAATGAGCTCATCTAAAACAATCGGAATCATCGGTGGCGGTCAGCTGGGCCAGATGATGGCTATTTCTGCCATCTACATGGGGCACAAGGTCATTGCGCTGGATCCTGTGGCGGACTGTCCAGCCTCTCGTGTGGCTGAGGTCATTGTGGCGCCTTATAATGACGTGGACGCCCTGCGTCAGCTGGCTGAGCGTTGCGATGTCCTGACCTATGAGTTTGAAAATGTCGATGCGGACGGTTTGGATGCCGTTATCAAGGATGGTCACCTCTCTCAAGGGACGGACCTGCTCCGCATTTCTCAAAATCGGATTTTTGAAAAGGACTTTCTCGCAAACAAGGCTCAAGTTACCGTTGCACCCTACAAAGTCGTGACTTCTAGCCAAGAATTGGCAAATATTGACCTGTCCAAAAACTATGTTCTCAAGACTGCGACAGGTGGCTACGACGGACATGGTCAAAAGGTCATTCGCTCAGAAGCAGACTTGGAAGAAGCCTATGCACTAGCTGATTCAGCAGACTGCGTTTTGGAAGAATTCGTCAACTTTGATCTTGAAATTTCTGTCATCGTATCTGGAAATGGCAAGGATGTGACGGTTTTCCCAGTTCAGGAAAATATCCACCGCAACAATATCCTGTCTAAGACCATTGTGCCAGCCCGCATTTCAGAAAGTCTAGCTAACAAGGCCAAAGCCATGGCGGTGCGAATCGCAGAACAGCTCAAGCTATCTGGTACCCTCTGCGTGGAAATGTTTGCGACCGCTGATGACATCATCGTCAATGAGATTGCCCCACGCCCACACAACTCTGGCCACTACTCTATCGAAGCCTGCGACTTCTCGCAGTTTGACACCCATATTCTGGGCGTCCTTGGAGCACCATTGCCAGCTATCCACCTGCATGCGCCAGCCGTCATGCTCAACGTACTCGGCCAGCATGTGGAGGTCGCAGAGAAATATGTCACAGAAAATCCAAGCGCCCACCTCCACCTGTATGGTAAAATAGAAGCGAAGCACAACCGCAAGATGGGGCATGTGACTTTGTTTAGTGATGCGCCGGATAGCGTGATTGAGTTTGGGGAGTAAGACAGGACCCCAGTTAGAAGGTCCGTCGTCTTACCCCTGAAAGGTTGACTAGGCTTGTCGTAGCTGATAAAGTCAGCAAGAGAAGTCAGTCAACTACTGCTAGAAGGGATTGATTTTTAAGAAAACTCTGTGGAGGAAATGTTATAGATGAGACCAATTATCCCGAAAAGTCCAGAAGTTCCGAAAGAGTTCTCTGATAAAGAAATTTCCTTTTTAACTAAGAGTGTTTTCGGGAAAATAATCGAACCTCAGTCGTGTGATGTTTTGTTTGTTTTCAGTGGGACTCACCCAGGTCACTGGGAAAAAGCTATTGAAGCTTATCAAAAAGGCTATGTAAGACGAATTATTGTGACCGGCGGTCGAAGTTTGACAGGTATGCCTCATCCAGATTGGAATGGACATACAGAGGCAGAGGTTATTATTCAGCATCTGCTGGCTGCGGGCATTCCTGAAGAAGCGATTAAATCTGAAAGCTCCTCTAGCAATACTTTAGAAAACGTACTGTTTGCCAAAGAAATTTTTGATTTTAAAACTGTTGAGACCGTTATGTTCATTTACAAAAGTCACGCGACTGGTAGGCAATGGCGGACCTTGGCTCAGCACTTACCGAAGCATCTTCGCTACATTCCATATACCTTCAATGCCTTTTACAAGGATGTTGAGATTGGTCGGGACAGCTGGATGAATACAGACATTGGCAAGTCCAGAGTTTGGGGAGAATATCTGCGGCTTCTCCATTATGGAGAAAAGGGAGACATTTTAAAATTAGATGTTGAATTGTGATATAGGAGGTTTCTATGATTCAAATCATCGTCAATGCTTTTGTGGAAGAAGGCAAAGAAACTGCTGTTGTAGAAGTGCTCTTTGCCAGCGCCGACCATGAAAAAGTAAAAGCCAAATATCAGGAATTAAAGATTCAATATCCAGACAATTATCTGGCTATCTATGATTTGCCATTGGATACAGATCTAAGTAGCTTGCCACACTATCCGTCGGTAGCGATAAGCAAGGAGGAGTTTGATTAGCCTATGAAAACTATCGGTCTGATTGGTGGTATGAGTTGGGAAAGCACCACATCTTACTACCAAATTATTAATGAAACCATCAAAAAAGAGCTGGGTGGTCTGCATTCTGCTAAAATTCTGCTTTACAGTGTTGATTTTGCAGAGATTGAGCATTATCAGGCAGTCGGAGACTGGGAGAAAAGCGGTCAACTGTTGGCAGATGTTGCTCAGCGCTTAGAGCAAGCTGGTGCGGATTTCATCGTTATTTGTACCAACACCATGCACAAGGTTGCTCCGCAGATACAAGAGCAGATTACGATTCCAATCTTGCATATTGCGCAGGCAACCGCGCAGGCCTTGTTGGCTGACGGTATTCAAAAAGTCGGTCTCCTAGGGACCAAGTACACCATGACTCAAGATTTTTACAAGGAGAAATTAATAGAGTCTGGGTTAGAAGTGCTGATTCCAGACCAAGCTGGTATTACAGAGGTCAATCGGATCATTTATGACGAACTCTGCCTAGGGAATATCAAAGAAAGCTCAAAACAGGCTTATCTTACCATTATAGATGAATTGAAAAAAGCAGGCGCTGAAGCTGTTATCTTGGGTTGTACCGAGATTGGTCTCCTCGTCAAGCAATCCGACACTGACCTGCCTCTTTACGACACAACGGTGATTCATGCGGAGAAAGCAGCTGAGTGGGCGGTGAATAAATGATTATAGAAGACAAGCACAACCGAAAAATGGGGCATGTGACTTTGTTTAGTGATGTGACGGATAGTGTGGTTGAGTTTGGGGAGCAATACAGGACTCCAGTTATAAGGTCTGTCGTCTTACCCCTGCAAAGTTGACTAGGCTTGTCATAGCTGATAAAGCCAGTAAGAGAAGTCAGTCAACCACTGCTAGAAGGGATTGATTTTTAGGTGAAGCCTATGATTCAAATAATCGTAAATGCATTTGTTGAGAAGGATAAGACTGGGGCAGTTGTTGAAGTTTTGTTTGCAAGTGCAGACCATGACAAGGTACAAGCTAAATACGAAGAGCTAGTTGGTCAATATCCTGAAAATTATTTGGCGATTTATGATGTGCCAGTGGATACAGATTTGAATACACTAGAACACTACCCGTCTGTTTGGATTGGAAAAGAGGAATTTGAATAGGGAGCTTGATATGGTAGATTTTAATAGCCTTGAATATGAACGAATGATTGGTGATTTGATTCACGATATTTTTTACATTGAAAGTTCAAAAAGAGGGAAAATAAGTGGAATTAGACAGTTTTCAGAAATCTTAGTGAGAAAGATTATTAATGTTGGAAGCGATAGAAAATTAATGTTAGGGACAATTCAAAGAGATTTCAGAAACGAATTAGATAGGCTTCAAGAAAATAGGAAAGAAGATTTACTAAAGATAATTGAAAGAATACGTCCATTAGGAAATGATGGGACACATACTCAACATACAGAAGATTTTTCTGATGATAATCTTAATCAGGTAAAAGATGGATTATTTGATTTATATGCTTATCTCTTTATTGATTATTTTTTAAAATATCCTATTGAATTGTTATCCTCTCCAGGAGTTTTATCTGATTTTTCATTATTGCCACCAATTATACGTTTTAAAACCTTTAAATATTTTTATGATAAAGATGCAAATTTACAAATTGCTAATCGGTATTGTCTTTCCATTATAAAGACATATGGGAAAAAACAAGCTCTTGAGTGGTTGAAGTTAGAGGAGTCTAAATTGTTATCCATTCCGTACCCTACAAATGAAGAAATTAAGGAATATTATATAGAGACAGGATTAATGGTTTCGCCAAACAAAATTTTAGTTAATCTACAGTTAGGAAATTACAATAATGTTTATGATTTATTAATTGATAAAATTGAGGATGATAGAACTTCAATCAATGAATCAGGAAAAATGTATTCACAATTTGAAGAGGCTAAGAAGTATTATATTAAAAATAGAAGTATGAATTCAAATAAGGAATTAAATGATTTACACGAAATCATGGATTTTGTATATTTAGGCCGAAAAGAAAATAACCCTTACTAGATACGAAACGGAGTGTAAGTTATGGTTGAGCGAGCGTATAGTTTAGAATTGAAAAAAACTATTAGTGCCTTTGAGGCGCAAAAATATTCTCTTGAAAAAAAATTAAATTCAGAAAAAAGTTTTAGGTGTATTGATATAGATTGCCAGATTCCTTTAACTTGTACAAACTGGAAAAAAAGAGATGGGAAAAGGTTTTATTTTAAACCATCTCACAATGACGAACTACATGTTGAAGGTTGTACTTGCATATCGCCACAAGAAGTTAAGGAACAGGTTAATAAGGAGATTTTAGGAGCTAAAGGAACAATTTCAGATGGTGGAATAATATCTGTTAAGAAGTCATTGAGTAAAGCGAGAGTAAATGGGGATACAGTTGTTGGTTCACTTGATATTGCCGAGCAGTCAGGAAGTTCATATAGAACAAATATTTCTAGAAAACAAGTACAGGATAGACAATTTTCTTCAGTAGCTACGTTTGTGGAACTTTATGAAGACCCACAAATTGATAATAGTGTAAGAAATATTAGAATAGAAGGTGAGCTGATTTCCCTTAATGAGTATTTTGTAGATACTACAGGACAAATTGTGGAAGATAAACAGAGAATATTTTATGGTCTAGCACGGGTTTCTATTGCAGGTTTCAATCCTGATATACTTCAAATAGAGTTTATAGACTCCGATTATCCGAAGGTATTCTCAAATGTAGAGAGAATTAAAGAACGCTCTAACACGAAAAATATTGCTGATTTAATAGGTAAAGAACCAGAATATATTTATTTTAGGGGTAAACTGGATAGCCAGAATAATAAGTTCAAATCTTTTAATGATAAGTTTTATAAGGATTTGTATTCACCAAAAGAATAAGGATAAGGAGAAACAACAATGATAAATCGTTACTCTCGCCCTGAGATGGCGAACATTTGGACTGAAGAAAATAAATACCGTGCTTGGCTTGAGGTGGAAATCTTGGCTGATGAGGCTTGGGCTGAGTTGGGGGAAATCCCTAAGGAAGATGTGGCTTTGATTCGCGAGAAGGCGGACTTTGACATCGACCGAATCTTGGAGATTGAGCAGGAGACTCGCCACGATGTGGTGGCTTTTACGCGGGCGGTTTCTGAGACGCTTGGCGAGGAGCGCAAGTGGGTTCACTATGGCTTGACCTCTACCGACGTGGTGGATACGGCCTACGGTTACCTTTACAAGCAGGCTAACGACATTATCCGTCGTGACCTTGAAAATTTCACCAACATCATCGCTGACAAGGCTAGGGAGCACAAGTTCACCATCATGATGGGGCGTACCCATGGGGTGCATGCGGAGCCTACGACTTTTGGTCTTAAGCTCGCGACTTGGTACAGCGAAATGAAGCGCAATATTGAGCGTTTCGAGATTGCGGCTGCGGGTGTGGAAGCTGGGAAAATCTCTGGTGCGGTTGGGAACTTTGCTAACATTCCGCCATTTGTAGAAAGCTATGTCTGTGAGAAATTAGGTATCCGTCCGCAGGAGATTTCGACCCAAGTCCTGCCGCGTGACCTCCACGCCGAATACTTCTCTGCATTGGCCTTGATTGCGACGTCTATTGAGCGTATGGCGACTGAAATCCGCGGTCTGCAAAAGTCTGAGCAGCGCGAGGTGGAAGAGTTCTTTGCCAAAGGTCAAAAAGGATCTTCAGCTATGCCGCACAAGCGCAATCCAATTGGCTCTGAAAATATGACTGGTCTGGCGCGTGTCATTCGTGGTCACATGGTGACGGCCTTTGAGAATGTCTCTCTCTGGCATGAGCGCGACATTTCCCACTCATCTGCTGAGCGGATTATCGCTCCGGACACGACCATTCTTATTGACTATATGCTCAACCGCTTTGGTAATATCGTCAAGAACTTGACCGTCTTCCCAGAGAACATGAAGCGCAACATGAACTCTACTTTTGGTTTGATATTTAGCCAACGTGCCATGTTGACCTTGATCGAGAAAGGGATGACCCGCGAGCAAGCCTATGACTTGGTACAGCCAAAGACTGCCCAGTCTTGGGACAATCAAGTGGACTTCAAGCCTCTGCTCGAAGCGGACCCAGAAGTCACTTCCCGTCTGACTCAGGAAGAGATTGATGAAATATTCAACCCAGTATACTACACCAAGCGCGTAGATGAAATCTTCAAGCGCGTGGGGCTGGATTAAACATAAAAAAGAGCCTGGGCAAAAAGTCCAGGCTTTTGAAAATAAATTAGAAAAAATAGATGACGCATTGGTTGATTGGCATCTTCCTTCGCTTTATAAGCTCCAAAGATGACTTAATCAACTGGGCGGGGGTGGGAAAACGAACTTTTTTAACTTGTTTGAAGTTCTTTCCCACTCCTGTTTTCTTTATCTTAAATTTGACTGGCTAGCTGCCCGATTTTCTTGAGCATTTCTTGGCGTTGTTGATCTGTTTTGCGTTCTACTCCATTGAGCTCTGTCAGTTTGACAGGAGAAATACCACAAAGTTTCAGGATTTGATTTTTAAGTACCTTGCCGTAGTCTTGGACAAAAGGCAGGGCAAAGGCTGGTGTGTTGTGGCTGGCGATAATCCAGCCGGACTTGCCTTGCAGGTGGCCTTGGAGTCCGACTTTCTTATAAGAGTAGGCAAAGTCAGCCACAAAGACGCGGTCGATAAAGCCTTTGAGAATGGCCGGCATACCGCTCCACCAGATAGGAAAAATGAAAATCAGGTGGTCTGCCCAGGTAATCAAATCCCGGTATTTGGCCATTTCAGGGTCTTTGTGCAGGTCACGGCGTCTATGTTCTTGGTCAAAGCGCAAAATCGGGTCAAAATTTTCAGCATACAAGTCCAAGGTTTTCACCTCATGCTTCTTAGAAAGGTTGCTTTGAACCTCTTTGAGAATAGCAGTATTGAAGCCAGTTGGGCTGGGGTGGGTGTAAATAATCAAGGTTTTCATGATCGTTCTCCTTTGATATAAATGTCAAGCATGTGCTCGATCGTGCTTTGGATGGCTTGAGGATCAAGGTCTTGTCCGATAGGACTGTTGGTCAGAACGGCTAGGCCTGTGATAAAGCTCCAAAAGTGAAAAAGGCTTTCTGCTTCGCTATTGCTAAAATTTTCCTCCTCGCGAAGCTTTAAAACAAGCTCCTTAAATTTATCAAATCCAGGCAGGTCAGACTCCAAGAGAATGGTGTCCTGAGTCACCTTCATATATTTAAAAGGAAATTTGATAAAGAGAGCTTCGAAAAAATGAGGGTAGGTCTTGGCAAAAATAATGAAATTAAGTCCAAGCCGGGTCAGCTGATCACGCGCAGAACCTGTCGCATCAATATTTTCATTGATTTCCTGATTGAGAAACAGCGAAAGCTGGGTCAAAACTACCTTGAGGTAGCCTTCCTTGCTCTCAAAATGGCGGTAGGGGCTGCCGTGAGTTACACCGCAGGCCTTGGCAACAGTCCTGAGCGAAAGCTGTTCAATTCCGTGTTTTCCGATTTCGTCAATCCCTGTTTGGATGAGTTGTTCTTTCAGCTGGGCAGTATTGCGTTTCATTCATTTTCTCCTAAAGTATACACTGTCTACTTATTTATCTTTAGTATACACTGTCTACTTTTTCTTGTCAACTAATTTGATGCTTTCTTCTAGTCTAAGATGTGGCAGAATTTGCTTTCGGTAAGATAAAATGTTAAAATAACATTAAAATGATAGCGCTTTCTTTTTAGGGTGGATTGCTCGTTGTAAAGAAACGCTGAGAAACGGAGGACACCTATGAAGAAAATTATCAACGATCCAACAGCAGTTGTGGACGAGATGCTGGAAGGATTGGCTTATATTCACAGCGATTTGGTTTATCGGGTGGAGGGCTTCGATATCATTGCCCGCAAGAGTGAGAAGACAGGTAAGGTTGGCCTGATTTCTGGCGGTGGCAGTGGTCATGAGCCTTCCCATGCTGGCTTTGTCGGTGAGGGCATGCTGTCGTCCGCTATCTGCGGAGCGGTCTTTACTTCACCAACACCTGACCAAGTCTTGCAGGCGATCAAGGAAGCAGATGAGGGTGCTGGGGTCTTCATGGTGATCAAGAATTACTCCGGTGACATCATGAACTTTGAAATGGCTCAGGAAATGGCTGAGATGGAAGGGATTGAGGTAGCTAGTGTCGTCGTAGATGACGATATCGCAGTAGAGGACAGCCTCTATACGCAAGGTCGCCGCGGAGTGGCTGGTACCATTCTTGTCCATAAGATTCTAGGGGATGCGGCGCGTGCAGGCAAATCTCTGACTGAAATCAAGGCTCTGGCTGATGAGCTGGTCAAAAATATTCACACGGTTGGCTTGGCTCTGAGCGGGGCAACCGTACCGGAAGTCGGCAAGCCTGGTTTTGTTTTGGCTGACGATGAGATAGAGTTCGGCATTGGTATCCATGGTGAGCCCGGCTATCGCAAGGAAAAGATGCAGCCTTCTAAGGACTTAGCTAGAGAATTGGTCGAAAAGCTCAGTCAGTCTGTTGAGCTCAAATCTGGTAAGAAAATCGGCATTCTTATCAATGGTATGGGTGCAACACCGCTTATGGAGCAGTATGTCTTCGCGGCCGATGTAGCAAATCTTCTGGCAGAAGCTGGAGTCGAAGTTGTCTATAAAAAGCTGGGTAATTACATGACTTCCATTGATATGGCTGGGATTTCTCTGACCTTTATCGAGCTAGATCAGCCAGACTGGCTGAAAGCTCTCAACAGTCCGGTCAAGACAGCAGCTTGGTAAGGAGGTGCTTATGGACGCAGCAAGAGCAAAAAAATGGATGCAGTTGTTCAACGAGAAGATCCAGGATCAGAAAGACTATCTGTCTGACCTTGATACACCCATCGGTGATGGCGATCATGGTGCCAATATGGCCAGAGGAATGGCGGCAGCAGTAGAGAGTCTAGCTGCTAAGGACTTTGCCAGTGCGGCTGAGGTTTTTCAGGCTGTTTCCATGCAGCTGATTAGCAAGGTCGGCGGTGCTTCAGGCCCTCTTTATGGCTCGGCCTTCATGGGCATGGCCAAAGCTGAAAAAGACGGTAAAGACTTGTCAGAGGTCATCCAAGCTGGGCTGGACATGATTCAGAAGCGGGGCAAGGCTGTGCCTGGTGAGAAGACCATGGTGGATGTCTGGTCGGAGATTCCTCTTTCTCTGCAGTCTGGAGACTTGACGCGTGAAAAGATTGGTTCCCTAGTGGAAGCGACCAAAGATTTGAAAGCGACCAAGGGGCGGGCTTCCTATGTCGGTGAGCGCTCTATCGGTCATATTGATCCCGGTTCGGCTTCATCTGGTCTCCTCTTTGAGGCTCTTTTAGAAACGGAGGCAGGCTGATGGCAGATACTGGCATTCTTATCGTTTCCCATTCCAAAAACCTGGCCCAAGGCTTGTTTGACCTCATTTCGCAGGTGGCGGTAGATGTGGCCATCAGCTATGTGGGCGGGTTGGACGACGGCAGCATCGGGACCAGCTTTGAAGGGATTCAGGCAGCTTTAGATGCCAATGACAAGGACACTATTTTGGCCTTTTTCGATCTGGGCTCAGCTCGGATGAATCTAGAAATGGTCGCAGACTTTTCTGACAAGGAAATCATTATCAACAATGTTCCTTTGGTAGAGGGAGCCTATACGGCTGCTGCTCTTCTTCAGGCTGGGGCAGATTTGCCTAATGTTTTGCTTCAGGTCCGTGAATTAGAAATAAAGAAATAGCAGGTTTTCTAAAGACTTGATGAACGATTTCATTTGCAAAATAAGGAACATTTTATATCAAAAAGCTGGAATTCAATCCCAGCTTTTTTGCTTTATCACTGTACCAATTTCAGGGGAACAGCCAGTATTTCTTATTTCTTTCTTCTTTAAATTGATTAAAAATAGGACAAATTTATAGCCTGCGTTTAATTTTTGACACTATTCGCCTTTTAATGAACAAAAGTTCTTAGAATGGATTGCAAATTGGTATAGATAGACTTATAATAGATATAAGTACACAAGATGAAAGAAAAAACGACAGCCGATTAGAAGCCATCGTTTTTAATCTTAGTGGTCCCGATTGCAGGAAATGAACTTAATCTTGAAGAAGTCACCGCGTTTGTAAGTTTCGCTGTACTCTAAGATCTGTCCTGTGCTTTCCAGCTGGGTAATCTTCACCTGATGAACGGTCGGGAAGTTGGTATCAACTTCCAGTACTTTCGCAACATCTTTTGGTGTTGGGAAGACAATTTCGTTGGTCTCTTCAAAATGTTCATCATTCATGTGAATGTGGTAGTCAGTTTTGAAGCGATTGTAAATGGAGCTGTAGTAGTCCATATCTGGATAGTTAGGATTGATGTACTGCTCAGGGATATAGGTTTGGTGATAGATATAGACTTTGTCGCCAGTCCGTCTGATCCGGTCAATCTTATAGTAGAACTGCGTTGGTGCTAGTTCTAGCTTATCCAAGATTTTCAGATCATTGCCACGCTTGATGGAGAGAACAGTCACCTTATCTTTTTGGATAGGGAAGGTCTCAACGTCAGAAAATTCCACCAGCTTGTGCTTTCTTGCACGTGAAACGAAGGTCCCCTTGCCTTGTTGGCGGATGATGTAACCATCATTGGCCAGTTCATTCAAAGCGCGGACAACAGTAATGGAGCTGACATTAAACATCTGAATCAGCTCAGCCTCTGTGTAAAACTTATCGCCATTTTCAAATTTGCCAGAAATGATTTGCTGCTTGAGCTCATCTTTGATTTGTTGGTATTTTGGAATAGCCATTTTGTTCACCTCTCTTTTTTTACTTTTCTTACTTAAGATTTTAACATATTTTAAAAAAAAATGTTGACATTTATGCAAAAATTTATTATATTAATATTAATAAGAGATGAAAGCGGTTTTACACCGAAGGGAACATCAGATGGCAAGATTCAAAATTGGTCATTCTTTCTGTTTGGATGATCGGGAGTTTAAGATTTTATCGGGAGCCATTCACTATTTTCGGGTACAGCCTGAGGATTGGTATCATTCCCTTTATAATCTCAAAGCTCTGGGCTTTAATACGGTGGAGACCTATCTTCCCTGGAATATGCACGAACCTCAAAAAGGTGTTTTTAACTTCCAAGGGATTTTAGATATTGAGGCATTTTTACAGACGGCTCAGGATTTGGGACTTTATGCCATTATCCGCCCTTCTCCTTTTATCTGCGCGGAGTGGGAGTTCGGTGGTCTGCCGGCCTGGCTGCTCAATGAAAATATGCGCATTCGTTCATCAGATGAGGCCTTTCTGCAGGCTGTAGCAAGCTATTATGACGAGCTGCTGCCGCGACTGACTCCAAGGCTTCTGGACAATGGGGGAAATATCCTCATGATGCAGGTGGAAAATGAGTACGGTTCTTATGGGGAAGACAAGGCCTACCTGAGAGCAATCAGACGGCTCATGGAAGAACGAGGTGTAACCTGTCCGCTCTTTACATCAGACGGACCTTGGCGGGCTACGCTTCAAGCTGGTACGCTGATTGATGACGATGTCTTTGTGACAGGAAATTTCGGCTCCAAGGCAGATTACAATTTTGCCCAGATGCAGGAATTCTTTGACGAGCATGGCAAAAAGTGGCCGCTCATGTGTATGGAGTTCTGGGATGGCTGGTTCAATCGCTGGAAAGAGCCTGTCATCAAGCGAGATCCAGACGAACTGGCTCAAGCTGTCCATGAAGTGCTCCAGCAGGGCTCAATCAATCTCTATATGTTTCATGGCGGTACCAACTTTGGTTTCATGAACGGCTGTTCGGCTAGAGGCGTTATTGACCTGCCACAGGTAACATCCTATGACTACGATGCTCTACTCGATGAGCGTGGCAATCCGACGGATAAGTACTATGCAGTCCAGAGGATGCTGAAAGAGCATTATCCAGAGTATCCACAGATGGATCCGCTGGTGAAAGAGTCTTTTGAGCTCAGGAATATTCTGCTCAGTCAGAAGGTCAGTCTCTTTGAGACACTGCCTGACTTGGCAGAGCCTATCGAAAGTCTCTATCCGATGAAGATGGAAGAGCTGGGGCAAAATGTCGGCTACCTGCTCTATC
The DNA here is from genome assembly GCF_013343115.1 of Streptococcus sanguinis. Lineage (NCBI taxonomy): Bacteria > Bacillati > Bacillota > Bacilli > Lactobacillales > Streptococcaceae > Streptococcus > Streptococcus sanguinis. The sequence continues at coordinate 2,055,190 of NZ_CP054570.1, read as the reverse complement.
GGACTTGGGCTAGTTGGGATGCTGATCAGGAAAGGCTCCGTGTCATTGACGGGCGTGACCGTATGCAGCTCTATGTGGACGGTCAGTACATTGCAACCCAGTACCAGACAGAAATCGGTCAGGATATCATGGTGGACGGCCAGAAAAAGGCGGAGCACCAGCTTGACATTCTGATGGAAAATATGGGTCGGGTCAATTATGGGCATAAGCTACTGGCAGATACCCAGCAGAAGGGTATTCGTACCGGTGTCTGTAAGGACCTGCACTTCCTGCTTGACTGGCAGCATTACCCATTGCCGCTGGATCATCCAGAAAAGATTGACTTTTCAAAAGGCTGGCAGGAAAATCAACCAGCTTTCTACGCTTTTGACTTTAAAATGAAAGCGCTTAAAGATACTTATCTGGATCTGTCCGACTTTGGTAAGGGCGTCGTCTTTGTCAACGGTGTCAGCATTGGCCGTTTCTGGAATGTCGGACCGACCCTATCGCTCTATATCCCGCACAGCTTGCTCAGAGAAGGCGACAATCGCATCATTATCTTTGAGACAGAAGGGATCTATAGCGAAACCATTCACTTAGTTAACCAACCTACATTTAAAACAATAAAGGGGGAAAATCTATGACAATAGTAGGTGCACGTATCGATGGACGTTTGATCCATGGACAGGTAGCCAATCTTTGGACTACCAAGCTCAACATTTCACGCATTATGGTGATTGACGATGAGGTAGCTGAAAATGCTATCGAAAAGAGCGGACTCAAGCTCGCAACGCCAGCTGGTGTGAAACTCAGTGTCTTGCCGATTGCTAAGGCAGCAGAAAATATCTTGGCCGGCAAGTATGATTCGCAGCGACTCTTGATTGTCGCTCGTAAGCCAGACCGCTTCCTGCGGTTGGTCGAAGCTGGTGTTCCGCTGGAAACGCTGAACGTCGGCAATATGTCTCAGTCAGACGAAACTCGCTCCATTACCCGCTCTATCAATGTGGTAGATGCAGATGTTGAAGCCTTTCACAAGCTGCACGAAAAAGGAGTCAAGCTGTCAGCGCAAATGGTTCCCAACGATCCGGTTGAGGATTTCATGAAGTTATTAAAATAGGACAAAATTTTAGGAGGACATTGTTATGATACAATGGTGGCAAATTTTACTACTCACTTTGTACTCAGCTTATCAAATCTGTGATGAGTTGACTATCGTTTCGTCAGCAGGATCCCCTGTATTTGCTGGGTTCATTACTGGCTTGATTATGGGTGATTTGACGACTGGTTTGTTTATCGGTGGTAGCCTGCAATTATTCGTTCTTGGTGTAGGGACATTTGGTGGGGCTTCTCGTATTGATGCAACATCAGGTGCCGTTTTGGCGACAGCCTTCTCTGTAGCACAAGGCATTAAGCCAGAGTTGGCTATTGCGACAATCGCAGTACCAGTAGCAACTTTGTTGACATACTTCGATATCTTAGGCCGCATGACAACGACTTATTTCGCGCACCGTGTGGATGCAGCAGTTGAACGCTTCGACTATAAAGGTATTGAACGCAACTATCTCTTAGGTGCCCTTCCTTGGGCTCTGTCTCGTGCCCTCCCAGTCTTTCTGGCTCTGGCTTATGGTGGAACATTTGTTCAAGCGATAGTAGATGGTGTTGCTGGTGTGAAATGGCTGGCTGCAGGCTTGACACTGGCTGGTCGTATGCTTCCAGGACTCGGGTTCGCTATCTTGCTTCGTTACCTTCCAGTTAAACGTAATCTTCACTACTTAGCTCTTGGTTTTGGCTTGACGGCTATGCTGACTGTGCTTTACTCAAACATTCAAACTTTGGGAGGTGCTGTATCTAGCATTGTTGGAACTCTTCCAAAAGATGCTGCAGTTACATTTGCCAACAATTTCAAAGGCTTGTCTATGATTGGTGTAGCTATCTTTGGTATCTTCCTTGCAGTACAGCATTTCAAATACAGCCAAAGAACAGTAGTTGCTGCTCCAGCTGCTAGCACAAACTCAGAAAGTGAGGAAATTGAAGATGACGAACTCTAATTATAAATTAACAAAAGAAGATTTTAAACAAATCAATAAACGCAGCTTGTTCACTTTCCAATTAGGCTGGAACTACGAGCGGATGCAAGGTTCTGGCTATCTCTACATGCTCTTGCCTCAGCTGCGCAAAATGTACGGTGACGGCACTCCAGAATTAAAAGAAATGATGAAATTGCATACGCAATTCTTCAATACCTCACCTTTCTTCCACACCATTATTGCAGGTTTTGACCTAGCTATGGAAGAAAAAGACGGCGTTAAATCAAAAGATGCGGTCAATGGTATCAAGACAGGTCTTATGGGACCATTTGCTCCTCTTGGAGACTCTATCTTTGGCTCTCTTGTGCCAGCCATCATGGGATCTATCGCTGCTACCATGGCTATTGCAGGCCAGCCTTGGGGAATTTTCCTTTGGATTGCTGTAGCAGTTGCTTATGATATTTTCCGTTGGAAACAGTTAGAATTTGCCTACAAAGAAGGGGTCAACCTCATCACCAACATGCAAAGCACTTTGACAGCTCTTGTTGAAGCGGCTTCTGTATTGGGTATCTTCATGGTTGGAGCTCTTGTTGCGACTATGATTAACTTTGAAGTTTCATGGGTGCTGAAGATTGGTGAAAAAGCTATTGATTTCCAAGACATGATGAATCTGATTTTCCCACGTTTGATTCCAGCAGTCTTTACAGGCTTTATCTTCTGGCTCTTGGGCAAGAAAGGAATGAACTCTACTAAGGCTATCTTCATTATCATTATCATGGCAGTAAGCTTCTCTGCTATCGGCTACTTCCTGCTGGGACAAGTACCAGAATAATGGAGTGATTTATGAGTAAGAAATTAGTTTTAGTTAGTCATGGTCGCTTTTGTGAAGAACTGAAAACAACTACGGAAATGATTATGGGACCTCAGGAAGACATCCATGCAGTAGCCCTGCTTCCGGAGGAAGGTCCAGAAGACTTCGCAGCTAAATTCTTAGAAACGGTCAAAGATTTTGAGGATTACTTGGTTTTTGCGGATCTCTTGGGGGGCACTCCTTGTAATGTAGTCAGCCGCTTCATTATGGAAGGACAGGATATCGAGCTTTATGCGGGGGTCAATCTGCCCATGGTCATTGAGTTTATTAACGCTTCTTTGACTGGAGCAGAAGTCAGCTATCCATCCAAGGCAGCAGAGAATATTGTTAAGGTCAATGATGTTCTAGCAGGCCTAATGGATGATGAAGATGAATAAAATCTTGAACAATCACTTCTAGTTAGGTCAAGTCCTTGCGCTGTCAGCAGATGGGAGATTGCTGATAGGTGAGGATTTACTACAGTGGATGATTCAAGCATACTGGTCTAAGAGGAATTTGGGAGATGCCTCTTGGCCTAGGGAAATGGATGGTTCAGCATTGCAAAATGCAGTTGCTGTCTGGTTTGAAAAAGCTTGTTAAAAGCATATTTCAAGTCTAGCCATCGTTGCGGGGGTGGGACAGCGAGCCGAAAATCTTGGATTTTCTGGATTTCTGTCTCGCTCCCCCTTTTTTCAAATGATGGAAAGGAATGAGAAAGAGAATGTTAGATTATTCACAGGAAGAATTGCAGCGTCTGGGGGCTGATATTACAACGAGAGAAATCTATCAGCAGCCTGAGGTTTGGCAGGAAGCTTTTGATCGTTACAAGGATCAGGCCGCAGACATCGCTGCTTTTCTGAAAAAAATCGAGGACAAACATGACTACATCAAGGTCATTTTTGCCGGAGCCGGCTCATCAGCCTATGTCGGAGATACCTTAACGCCTTATTTCAGGCAGATTTATGATGAGCGTAAATGGAATTTCAATGCCATCGCGACAACAGATATCGTAGCCAATCCCTTGGTGCATCTGAAGAGAGAAGTACCGACAGTGCTGGTTTCCTTTGCCCGCAGCGGTAATTCCCCAGAAAGTGTAGCGACTGTGGACTTGGCTAAGCAGTTGGTAGATGACTTGTACCAGATTACCATTACCTGTGCTGCCCAAGGCAAGCTAGCCCAGCAGGCCCAAGGTGATGAAAAGAATCTTTTGCTCCTGCAGCCAGAAGCTTCTAATGATGCTGGCTTTGCCATGACCTCTAGTTTCAGCTCTATGATGCTGACAGCCCTTTTGGTCTTTGACCGGGCTGAACTAGCCCAGAAGGAAGCCAAGGTTGCGGCTCTGATTCAGCTCAGCCAGGATGTTTTAGAACGCGTTGCAGATGTGCAGCAGCTGGTTGATTTGGATTTCAGTCGGATCATTTATCTGGGGGCAGGACCTTTCTTTGGTCTGGCGCATGAAGCCCAGCTCAAGATTTTAGAGCTGACAGCCGGCCAAATTGCAACTATGTACGAAAGTCCAGTCGGTTTCCGGCATGGGCCTAAGTCGCTGATTAACCAAGACACAGTCGTTCTGGTCTTTGGTTCGACAGATGGCTATACCAAAGCTTATGATTTGGATTTGGTGCGGGAAGTTGCTGGTGACGGAATTGTCCGCAGGCTGGTGATGCTGACTGACCGGGAGGAGCAGTTGGAAGGAGTCGAGCAAGTAGTGCTAAGTACCCAAGAGCCTCTGGGAGATAGCTATCGTATCTTCCCTTACGTCGTCTATGCTCAGCTCTTTGCTCTCTTGACCTCGCTCAAGGTTAAGAACCGTCCAGATACACCATCTCCGACAGGCACGGTCAATCGTGTAGTACAGGGAGTTATCATTCACCCTTTTGGGCAGTAAGAAAAGGAAAAGTTATGGAGAAATTACAAATCAGTCACAAAAAAGTGAGCCATCTGAAAAAACTATCAGACCAGCAGGGGATTATCGGGGCTTTGGCTATTGACCAGCGTGGTTCGCTCAAGAAAATGCTGGCCAGCGGAGAAGATGCGCCTTCTGGTGACCAAGCTCTGGTTCAGTTTAAAGAATTAATCTCTAGTCAGCTGACGCCCTATGCCAGCTCCATCCTGCTAGATCCAGAGTTCGGTCTGCCGGCAGCCGAGCTGCGGGATGCTTCCTGCGGTCTGATAGTGGCCTATGAGAAGACCGGCTATGATGCGACAGCGGAGGGCCGCCTGCCGGACTTGCTGCCAAACTGGTCAGCTAGTCGCATCCGAGACATGGGCGCAGATGCCGTCAAGGTCTTGATTTACTATGATGTGGACGACAAGCCGGAAATCAACGATATCAAGCAGGCCTGGGTTGAGCGCGTGGGCAGCGAATGTTTGGCTGAGGACATTCCTTATTTTTTGGAGATTCTGACCTATGATGCTAAGAGTGACAGTGTTTTGGACGCTAACTATGCCAAGCTTAAGCCGCATAAGGTCAACGAGGCAATCAAACTCTTTTCAGATTCCCGCTATCATGTAGATGTCTTAAAGGTTGAAGTGCCGGTCAATATGAACTTTGTTGAGGGCTTCACCAAAGAAGGGGTTGAGCCAGTCTACAGCGTGACAGAAGCCCAAGCTTTCTTTAAAGAACAGTCAGATGCGACGCACTTACCTTTCATCTTCCTCAGCGCTGGTGTCAGTGCCGAACTTTTCCAAGAAACGCTGCGGCTAGCCCATGAAGCGGGCTCACAGTTTAACGGCGTTCTGTGTGGACGGGCTACCTGGAAGGATGCAGTCTCAGTCTTTGCCCAAGAGGGAGCTGCAGCAGCTCAAGCGTGGCTGGACGAGACAGGCCGTCAGAATATCGAGGATCTTAATCAAGTCTTGCGCCAAACAGCTGTGTCTTGGCTGGACAAGCTTGACCTGCCTTTTGAAGACAGGACTTGGCAAGTTCGTGATTTTTAACAGGATAGATAAAAGAGGTTTGGTATGAAATCTTACCGAGAATCCATTTTTGGCAAGCTGGGCAGTCAGGAGATTCTAGCTTACACTTTTGAAAACGATCGAGGTTATCGACTGACAGTCATGAACTACGGAGCAACCGTCATCCAGTATGTCACTCCTGATAAGGATAATCACTTTGACAATATCGTTGTCGGGTTTGATCAGTTTGAGGACTATATTGGGAACAGTCCCAAGCACGGAGCCAGTATTGGTCCAGTCGCTGGGCGTATTGCCGGAGCAACGTTTGATTTGAATGGCCAGACCTTTCAGCTAGAGGCAAATAATGGCCCAAACTGCAACCATAGTGGCTCCAGCGGCTGGGATAGTAGCGTTTTTGAAGTAGAGGAAGTCAGTAATGACGGGCTCACCTTTTATACAGAGCGGACAGACGGAACTGGCGGCTTTCCGGGCAATCTGAAAATCTGGGTTTCCTATACCCTGACAGAGAAGGGCAAGCTGGAAATTTCTTATCAGGTCCAGACAGATCAGGATACCTTGGTCAATCCGACCAACCACAGCTATTTCAACCTGTCTGGTCGTTTCAATCAGCCCATTGATGACCATATCCTGCAGCTCAATACTGATGGTGTCTATCCTATCGCAGCTGACGGCCTTCCTGAAAAAAAGGCTGATGCAGAGCGTGACTTTGTCAAGAAGCTGGCCAAGGGCGCTTCCCTTAAAGAAATTTTTGACGCGACTGATGAGCAAATCCAGCTGGTATCTGGCTTGGATCATCCCTTTGCTCTAAACCCAAGCCGAGATCAGGCAGGGACGCTCTATCATCCAGCATCGGGCCGCCGCCTGACCATTCAGACTCAGGCGCCCTGCCTAGTGATTTATTCAGCGAATTGCGTAGATGATTCGGTTCAGTTTGATGGCCGGCCTATGATTCAGCATAATGGCTTGGCTCTGGAAGCCCAGGCTTTGCCGGATGCCATTCACAGCAGCCAGCAGTCAGATGTCATTCTCAAGGCCGGTCAGATTTTTACCAGAAGGACGGTGTATTTTGCTGATGTACCAGCAACTTTATAAAGAAACAATCGCGAAAGAGCACAGAAAACGGCAGTACCTCCTTCTGCCGTTTTTCTTTGTCCAGTTTTCAGAGACTATGTTTTTCATAAGTGGCTCATCTTAAGCAAGGGAAAAGCCTCCACAATCAAAAGCAAAATCTTTTTTTGCTAACTGAATTTTACTTTAAGTTTTTCTTAAGCTAAGGCTGCTATACTTGTTTTTATCAAATGAAGCCCCCTAACTTTGTTTGATAATCCTAAACTTTTTCATAATAATCTCCCATAAAGGCCACCCAATCCGGTGGTCTTTTTTTGCTCAAATTTTAGAATAAGACGGGAAGTTTATCGGATTGTAACTCAAATGTTAAATTTTAAAGGATACGTTATACAAAGTTAAGGTTTCTTTAAGTTAGGGGCAGTATACTATGAGTATCAAATGAAGACCTCCTAACTTTATTTGATAGAAATCCTAAACTTTTTCATAATAATCTCCCATAAAGGCCACCCAATCCGGTGGTCTTTTTTTGTGTTCAGACGTTGATTAGATTTGCTTCCTCTGCCTTATTTTCTGCTATAATAGTTCTATGAGTAGAATTTTAGACAATGAATTAATGGGTGATGAGGAATTGGTGGAGCGCACCTTGCGTCCCCAGTATTTACAGGAGTATATCGGCCAGGACAAGGTCAAGAACCAGCTGAAGATTTTTATTGAAGCGGCCAAGCTGAGGGATGAGGCGCTCGACCACACCCTTCTTTTTGGCCCTCCAGGTCTGGGGAAGACGACCATGGCCTTTGTCATTGCCAATGAACTAGGCGTAAATCTCAAGCAGACTTCAGGTCCGGTGATTGAGAAATCTGGTGATTTAGTTGCGATCTTAAATGACCTTGAGCCGGGTGATGTCCTCTTTATAGATGAGATTCACCGCTTGCCAATGGCAGTAGAGGAAGTGCTTTACAGCGCTATGGAAGACTTTTACATCGACATTATGATTGGCTCGGGTGAGACCAGTCGCAGCGTCCATCTGGATTTGCCGCCTTTTACTCTGATTGGGGCGACTACTCGGGCAGGCATGCTGTCCAATCCTCTGCGGGCTCGCTTTGGGATTACCGGTCACATGGAGTATTATGAAGCTGGCGACCTGACTGAAATCGTTGAGCGGACGGCAGAGATTTTTGAGATGGCTATTACCCACGAGGCTGCGAAGGAGCTGGCTCTGCGTAGCCGAGGCACGCCGCGGATTGCCAACCGTTTGCTCAAGCGGGTCCGGGACTACGCGCAGATTATGGGCAATGGCCTGATTGATGATAAGATAACCGACCAAGCTCTCTCCATGCTGGATGTGGATCAAGAGGGGCTGGACTATGTGGACCAGAAGATTTTGAAGACTATGATTGAGGTTTACGGTGGCGGTCCGGTAGGGCTTGGAACCCTCTCGGTCAATATTGCTGAGGAGCGTGAAACAGTGGAGGACATGTATGAGCCTTACCTAATTCAGAAAGGCTTTGTCATGCGGACACGGACTGGGCGCGTAGCTACCCGTAAAGCCTATGAGCATCTAGGATATGAGTATATGAAGGAATGATGACAGAAAAGGAGATTTTAGACCGACTAGGTCAAGATCCAGACATCCGAGCGATTTTGGAAATTATTCGCAGTCTGGAGCTCAAGGATTCTTGGCTAGCGGCTGGTTGTGTGAGGAATTTTATCTGGAATCTATTGTCAGAGCGACTAGGTTTTGACTCTGATACGGATGTAGATGTCATTTTCTTTGATCCGAGTTATGCTGAGGCAGAGATGATAGAGCTGGAAGCCAAGATCAAGGCAGACTGGCCACAGTATCGATGGGAGCTGAGAAATCAAGCCTATATGCACCGCCATAGTCCTGGAACGGCGCCTTATAAAAATGCTCGCGAAGCCATGAGTAAGTATCCTGAGCGCTGTACGGCTATTGGCCTGCGCTTACTGGAAAATGACAAACTGGAACTTTTTGCTCCCTATGGTTTGGAGGATATCTTAAACTTTCAGGTTAGACCGACTCCTCATTTTCTTGAAAATAAGGAGCGCCAGCGTGTCTATGCTGAGCGCTTGGCTAAGAAGAATTGGCAGAAACGCTGGCCCCAGCTGGAATATCACTATCCTGATAAATAGGTATAAGCTAAGAGTAAAATGTTTAAGTTATTTTAAGGAAGTTTTAAGGAATGGATATTATACTATAACCAAGTTAAGAAATTAACTTAACTCCTAAAACTTTTTTCTTTTTAAAAAATAATCTCCCTACAAAAAGCCACCAAACGGTGGTTTTTTGCTATTTTCAGGCATGAGAGGGGCAGGGCTTGCCAGTTTTCAACGAGAATCAGGAAACTGTAAACGATTCAGGGCTAGTTTTTGCCATTATTTTGTTATAATAGATAGCGAGGTATTCTATGAAGAAAATTGTATTTGTATGTTTGGGCAATATCTGCCGCAGTCCGATGGCAGAGTTTGTCATGAAGAGTTTAACAGACCAACTGAAAATCGAGAGCCGGGCAACCTCAAGCTGGGAGCACGGCAATCCCATTCATCAGGGAACACAGGCTATTTTTAAGAAATATGCCATTGCTTATGATAGGAACAAGACTTCTCAGCAAATTTCGGCAGAGGATTTTGCGGATTTTGACTACATCATCGGTATGGATGAAAGCAATGTCCGAGATTTGAAGCGGATGGCGCCTGAGGATTTTCAGCATAAAATTTATCAGTTTGAGGAAGAAAGTGTGCCAGATCCTTGGTACACAGGAGATTTTGACCAAACCTATGATTTGGTCTTGGCTGGCTGCAAGAAGTGGCTAGAGCGTTTGGATGGATAGGAATATGGATACAGTAAAAGAATTTTACGCTAAATACAAGGTCTATCTGACCCGGCAGAATTTAGAACTTTTGGCTGTAACGGTCATTGTACTGTCAGCTATTCTGGTTTTTACCTCGGGGATTCCTGGTAAGGGCGTTTTAACGCTGGATCAGGGGAAGATCAAGTATGACGGGACCTTGGTTCGCGGGAAGATGAACGGTCAGGGGACTATGACTTTTCAAAATGGGGACAGTTATAGCGGTCAATTTCGCAATGGCATTTTTGACGGCAAAGGAACTTTTACCTCGCAGGCTGGCTGGAAATATGAAGGGGACTTCAGCAAGGGCCAGGCCGATGGACAAGGAAAACTAACGACAGAAGGCAATGTCGTTTATGAAGGAACGTTTAAACAAGGAATTTATCAAAATGCGCATTAAATGGTTTTCGCTCGTCAGAATCACGGGGCTGCTTCTAGTTCTGCTTTATCATTACTTCCAGGGCGTTTTCCCTGGCGGTTTTATTGGCGTGGATATCTTCTTTACCTTTTCTGGATTCTTGATTACATCTCTGCTTATTGACGAGTTTGCCAAGAAGAAAGAAATCGATATCCAAGGCTTTTTCAAACGACGTTTTTATCGGATTGTACCGCCTCTGGTCTTTATGATTTTGGTCGTTATGCCCTTTACTCTCTTGATTCGTAAGGATTTTGTGGCTGGGATTGGGACACAGATTGCAGCTGCCTTGGGCTTTGTGACAAACTTTTATGAAATGCTCTCAGGCGGCAGTTATGAGAGTCAGTTTGTACCGCACATCCTGATCCACACTTGGAGTCTGGCTTTAGAAGTGCACTATTATGTTCTTTGGGGCTTGGCTGCTTGGGGCTTGGGCAAGGTTGCCAAGTCAACGGCCCGCTATCGTGGCATGATTGCGCTGGTTTCTGCGGGTCTCTTTTTGCTCAGCTTTGTATCAATGTTTGCTGGCGCTTTGACCACTAAGAATTATTCTGACATTTATTTCTCAAGTTTGACCCACGTCTTTCCTTTCTTTGCAGGAAGCATTCTGGCTACCTTGTCTGGTGTCGGCCATGTCAGCAGTCGCTTTAAGATGTTGGAGGAGAAGCTGACTCTTAAGCAAGTACTAGGGATTATGGGGGGCAGCGCAGCTATTTTGCTTTTGCTCAGCTTCCTGCTCAAGTTTGACAATCTTTGGACTTACCTGGTAGGGTTATTGATTTCAACTATCTTGGCTTGTCTGATGATTTTGGCTGCTAGGATGTTGCATGACAAGCTCCCTGATGTGAAGGAGCCTAGCCTTATCAACTTTATCGCGGATACCAGCTATGGTGTTTATCTCTTCCACTGGCCATTCTATATAATCTTTACCCAGCTGATGAGTAACGGCTTGGCTGTTCTCTTGACTACGCTGTTATCTATTACTTTTGCAGCCTTGTCTTTCTATATCTTGGAGCCAACTCTTGCTGGTCGTCAGCCAGTTATCATGGGAACCAAGATGGATTTATCGTCTCTTACAAGACCAATCTTTTACAGCATGATTCCGCTGACTTTGATTATGTTCTTTATTTCGGTGACAGCACCAAAGGTCGGAGCTTTTGAGGAAAGTTTGATTGTCAATGCTCTGAATCAAGCAGACACTAAGATACAGACAACTCGGAGTCAGGTTGATCAGTCCAAGGCGACTGAGTACAATGTGGCGGACGGGATTACCATGATTGGTGACTCCGTTGCCCTACGCTCAAGCGAACAATTGCAGCAGATCTTACCAGGAATCGAGCTAGATACTGTCGTTAGCCGCAGTCTGAGCACAGGCTTAGAGGTCTACAAGACAGATATTGCTAATAGAGTGCTGAAGAAGCAGGTTGTCCTGGCTCTCGGGACCAATTCGTCTGGTTATTCGAATGAGCTTTTGGATGAATATGTTTCCAGCCTGCCTAAGGGGCATCAACTGATCCTCGTGACTCCTTATGACGGTCGCTCAGAGGGCGGAGTCTTGGCCCAGCAGCGGGAGTATGAGCTGGAATTAGCCAAAAAGTACGACTATGTCTTTGTAGCTGACTGGCATCAAACTGCTATCGAAAATCCGCAGATTTGGGAAGGGACAGACTATGTCCACTTTGGCTCAAACTCAGAGTCTATGATTGAGGGGGGGACTCTCTATGCCAATACCATTAAGCAAGCCATAGATGAAGCAAATTCTGGCAATGTGAAACCATAAATTCCAAAAGGAGAAGCAACAATGGGACAAATTAAATCAAGCGCCATTTCAGCTGGCTCTGCTATCAGTGAGCTCGTTGGAGTTGATACTAGCAATGCACAAAATCAACAAGTCGAATTTTCCTATACAACAGGGATTGCTGGTATGGAAGCTGGCCGTCAGGCCTGCAATCAAATGCTGCAGGCTGTCAGTGACTTCAGCTCAGCTGTTCTGACTCAGGCCAATAAATTTCCAGAAATTGCTGCAAAAATTGAAAAACGCGATATAGAGGAAGCCAAGCGCTGGGAGAGTTGAGATGAAGGCTGATAAAAGCGAAAAAGAACGTCAGGCACTTTACGAAAAAATTCTCAAAGTTGACCAAAAAGAAGACGAATTTATGACGATGAAACGTCAATACGAGATTTCCCTGGCGAATTTTGCGACGGATTTCCAATACTTGACGACCCGAATGGAACATCTACTTTATGAACACCCTCAAAGCTCTGCTGCCCTCAGTCGTGATTTATCAGAAAATCAGTATCTTAACCGACAGGTTAAGAACTATGTGGATGTTCAGATGGATGAACTTGGAAAGCTCAGTCGTCAAACAAGAAAGACTATGGAAGAAGAGCGAGACAAACTGACCAAAGAAAGGAATAGTCTGCCGTGGGAGTAAAATATAGTGCAGCAGATTCAGCCCAGCTTATCCAAGCGATGACCAGCAACCTTCAAGTAGCCAATCAGGTGACCGATCGTCTATCTAGTGGCTGCGACCATCTGATTGCCTCTTTGGATTCGGGTGAGTTGCAGGGAGCGGCTTATACAGCAGGAAAAGGCTTATTTACTGAGGTAATCATCCCTGCCATCAAGAAGTTGCAAGAGGCTATTGATGATATTCAGGGAGAGCTTGCTTCCTATAAAAGTGCTGATTCCGAGGTGGCTGGATATGGCGAATTGGACTTGGATCTACTGAAGGAACAGCTGAAAATAAAAAATGAGCAACTGGCAAAAGTAGAAAAGCAGATTGCAGATAATCAAGATTTTTTCCGTAATGCAGGAGCTCTGCTGACAGGTAAGTTGGGAGACCTTTTATCTCAGACATCTGCTTTAATGGAAGTTGAAACTCAACTAAATATCGGTATTCGAGAAATTCAAGAAAAAATAGACAAACTGGAATGGTTTGTGGATCAGGTGTCCCAGTATTTCACAGATAGTCTGCAGGTTTTGGGTTTAGCTATCCAAGGAGCGACGCAGCTTAGTCAGGTATTGGTAGACAGTGAGGGTAATTACTCTACTGATGGCATAGATATGAGTTGGTCTACTAAGATGAAGGCTCAGAAGATTCAGACTATTTCGAAGAAAAAATATCTAGAGCCTAAAGAACGATTGATTCAAGAAGCTTCTCGGAATATGATGCTATCGGATGAAGGGGATGCCTATTATCGTAGTCAACTCAAGGAAAAGTTAAAGGGGAAACCGCGTTCAGAATGGGATAAGATTGTTGATGATTATAATCATACTCTAAAGATTGACAATGAAGGCAATATAATTGATATTTTTGATTTTAGAGCTTATAAGGATCGTCATTATCAAAAAGATGATAACTTTTCTGTACTAAAAAATGGAAAGTATGATAGTGCTTATACGAGAATGGTCAATGAAAAATACCAAGAACTTATTCAAGAAAATTTTGAAGCTAATTCTGTTGACTTGGCTAAGGGAGTAGTAGAAATTTTAGCTGGTCTTGGTATTTATGCTGGTACTTCTCTAGGAGCAGCTTTTGCTTTGGAGTGGGCTCCACTAACTGGAGGTGGCTCGGCGCTAGTAGCAGCAGCTGCTGTAGAAGCAGGGTATATTACTGCAGAAGGCCTAGTTGTAGATGGGACTTTGTCAGTTGCTAGAACTCTTTATGAAATTGATACAGCGAATTTAGGAGTTACCCTCAGTGCAGCTAGTAACTATAACAGCTGGCAGGCAAATAAACCGACGAGTAAGACCATTTCTGGCAGAGGTGGTAAACAAATTGAAGCCCGAGTAGGAAATCGAAAAGTGAAGCTTCGTGTAGATTGGGAGCCAACGAGTGGTTCGAATGGTGATGGAGTTTTCCAGGTTCAATCTGGAAGTGGGAAGTCGGGGTATTCACTTAACGAATCTATAGATGTTAATAGTATATCCAGCAAAACAGATATATTGGATTGGGTGAATAAAACTAAAAAGATTAAAAACCTAGATAAAAGTGTAAAAAGTGAAATTGTAGAAAGAATCTGGAAAGGATACCGAGACTATTACGGAAATTAGGTGAAGTGTATGAGATTATATATAAAAGGTGATTATACTAGAAAAGTGTCATTTGGCTACAGAGAACTTGCATGGAAAATGTGGTTTAAAGAAAGAAATGGTCAAAAAATAAGTTTCTCAAATGTCGGGGATGATGAGATGTTGCAAAATGACTTTTATTTATCTTTGCGTTTAGATAAGTGGGGAGCAAGTGGCTCTCGTTGGAAAGATGCCAAGGTTAAAGGTGGCAGTGCAATAAATTCCCAAAAATATGAAAATATTGATTTGGATTATGAGGGAAGTTATGAAAGCGACGGTAGAGAAAAGGGAAAATATCTAAGAATCGCTTCTAATTATTTGGATGTTTTAACAGTTGATAAGCGTGCTATGTATATTATGGCGCTTGAAATTGCAATTGCTATTGATGGACAAATCAGTGAAGATGATAAGAAAACATGGCTAACAGTCGAGGAATTCAAGGAAAAGCACCAAGATATCTTATCTCTAACCTTTGATGAAGCAAATGAGATGAGCCTGGAAGAAATTCAGACGATTGATGCTATTGACGATCCCATCTGGGAAGAGTTGGATAGAAAACGCGAAGAATATATCAAAATACATGGTGAACGTGTTTATGATGACGATTGAGATTATTAAAAATGGGAATTAAGGTTCATCTTTTATAAGTTTATAAAGTAAAGATCAGCTCGGTTCGTCCGAGCTTTTTATATTTAAATAAAGAAAGCGTTTTCATATATTATGTGAAAGTAAAAGTATGTGAAATCTTTAAAATGTAAAAAATTTTTTCACAATAACTAAAATTATAGACTGTAAAATAGGCGAATTTGTTATTTATTTCACAAATTAATAGAGAAAAGTTTGTGAATGTTAAGTGAAAGTGTTTACAAAAATCATTAAATGGGTTATAATTGAATTGTGAAATATTTAACAAAGGTTAGAGTTCTTCGTCTAACCTAAGGCAAAACCATTGGAGGAATAGAATGGCTGAAAAGAAGAAAACGGTAGAACAAGAAGACAAGGCTTTGGCAGCGCAAAAGCATGTCGATGAATTGGTGCAAAAAGGTCTGGTTGCACTGGAGGAAATGAGAAAGCTGAATCAGGAACAGGTGGATTACATTGTAGCCAAGGCTTCTGTAGCAGCTTTGGATGCCCATGGTGAGTTGGCTCTGCATGCTTATGAAGAAACGGGCCGTGGAGTTTTTGAAGATAAGGCAACTAAAAACCTTTTCGCCTGTGAGCACGTTGTGAATAATATGCGCCACACGAAAACTGTCGGTGTTATTCAGGAAGATGATGTGACTGGTTTGACCTTGATTGCGGAGCCTGTGGGTGTTGTCTGCGGAATTACTCCAACAACTAACCCAACTTCAACAGCTATTTTTAAGGCTTTGATTTCCTTAAAAACACGTAATCCGATTATCTTTGCTTTCCACCCATCAGCTCAAGAATCATCTGCCCATGCAGCGCAAATCGTTCGTGATGCAGCGATTGCAGCAGGTGCGCCTGAGAACTGTGTGCAATGGATTACACAACCATCTATGGAAGCAACTTCTGCCCTTATGAACCACGAAGGGATTGCGACTATCCTTGCGACCGGTGGTAATGCAATGGTGAAGGCTGCCTATTCATGCGGAAAACCAGCCCTTGGGGTAGGTGCCGGAAACGTACCAGCTTATGTGGAAAAATCCGCTAATATCCGTCAAGCAGCGCACGATATCGTTATGTCTAAGTCCTTTGACAATGGTATGGTTTGTGCTTCTGAGCAAGCTGTTATCATTGACAAGGAAGTTTATGATGAATTTGTAGAAGAGTTCAAATCTTATCATACTTACTTTGTAAATAAGAAAGAAAAAGCTCTGTTGGAAGAATTCTGCTTCGGTGCTAAGGCAAATAGCAAGAACTGTGCTGGTGCTAAGCTCAATCCGGATATCGTTGGTAAGCCAGCTACTTGGATTGCAGAGCAGGCAGGCTTCAGCGTGCCAGAAGACACGAATATCTTGGCCGCAGAGTGTAAAGAAGTTGGTGAAAAAGAGCCATTGACACGTGAAAAACTGTCACCTGTCATTGCTGTTCTCAAGTCTGAATCCCGTGAAGACGGTGTTGAAAAAGCCCGTCAAATGGTAGAATTTCATGGTCTTGGCCACTCAGCTGCTATCCATACAGCGGACGAAGAATTGACTAAGGAATTTGGTAAGGCTGTTCGTGCTATCCGTGTTATTTGTAACTCACCTTCTACTTTCGGCGGTATCGGGGATGTTTATAATGCCTTCCTGCCATCACTGACTTTGGGCTGTGGATCTTATGGCCGCAACTCAGTTGGTGATAACGTTAGTGCTGTGAATCTCTTGAACATCAAAAAAGTAGGAAGACGTAGAAATAATATGCAATGGATGAAACTCCCTTCAAAAACTTACTTCGAGCGTGACTCTATCCAATACCTGCAAAAATGTCGTGATGTGGAACGTGTCATGATCGTTACAGACCATGCTATGGTAGAGCTTGGTTTCCTAGATCGTATCATCGAACAACTCGATCTTCGTCGTAATAAGGTTGTTTACCAAATCTTTGCAGACGTAGAGCCAGATCCAGATATCACAACAGTTGAACGTGGTACAGAGATTATGCGTACCTTCAAACCTGATACAATTATCGCACTTGGTGGTGGTTCACCAATGGACGCAGCTAAAGTCATGTGGCTCTTCTATGAGCAACCAGAAGTGGACTTCCGTGATCTTGTGCAAAAATTCATGGATATCCGTAAACGTGCCTTCAAATTCCCATTGCTTGGCAAGAAGACTAAGTTTATCGCAATCCCTACAACATCTGGTACAGGTTCAGAAGTAACACCGTTTGCCGTTATCTCTGACAAGGCTAACAACCGTAAGTACCCAATCGCTGACTACTCTCTGACTCCAACTGTAGCCATCGTAGACCCAGCTCTGGTACTGACTGTTCCAGGATTTGTTGCAGCAGACACTGGTATGGACGTTCTGACTCACGCCACAGAAGCTTATGTATCTCAGATGGCCAGCGACTTTACAGATGGTTTGGCTCTCCAAGCGATCAAACTCGTCTTTGAAAATCTGGAAAGCTCTGTTAAGAATGCTGACTTCCACTCTCGCGAAAAGATGCACAATGCCTCTACTATCGCTGGTATGGCCTTTGCCAATGCCTTCCTGGGAATTTCCCACTCTATGGCCCATAAGATTGGTGCTCAGTTCCATACGATCCACGGTCGTACCAATGCGATCTTGCTGCCATACGTAATCCGCTATAACGGTACACGTCCAGCTAAGACAGCGACATGGCCTAAGTACAACTACTACCGTGCGGATGAGAAATACCAAGACATCGCACGCATGCTTGGACTTCCAGCTTCTACTCCAGAAGAAGGTGTGGAATCATTTGCGAAAGCTGTTTATGAACTGGGAGAACGTGTCGGTATCGAAATGAACTTCAAGGCTCAAGGTATTGACGAAAAAGAATGGAAAGAACATTCACGTGAATTGGCCTTCCTTGCCTACGAAGACCAATGTTCTCCAGCCAACCCACGCCTTCCAATGGTTGACCACATGCAGGAAATCATCGAAGACGCTTACTATGGCTACAAGGAACGCCCAGGACGCCGCAAATAAGCGAGTAGCTTCCTCAATAAAAAATAAGACAGTCTGTCGGTCATCCCCTACCCTTTGGTAGGGGATTTTTCTATGTGTCTTAGCGAGGCAAGACCATTGGTCGAAGCCAAGCTTAGAGACATGGATGCTGAGGAGCGGAGCGACATGAGTTTTAGGTCTCTTAACGAAAGGAGCTTGTTATGGTAAAAACTCGTAAACCTTCTGACTACTTGTGATTGAGTGAGCTTTTGTGCTAAGATAGGGGGACAATAGAAAAAAGGAGAGCAATGTGATTTTTTTATCTTTATGGGCTGGGCTGTTGAGTGGTCTTTGCTGGTTGGCTTTGAGGTAGACAAGGAAAGCTATGCTTCCTTTACGGAGCAGAGTCGGATTAGCAATAAGAATCTGGCTATGCTGATGCTGTCTGGCTCTGTCGGTCGGCTGCGTCTGGGCGCTCTGGTGGCTAACTTCTCAATCCCTCTTATGTTAGTCTCGCTTTATGCTCTCTTTGGTTTGACAAATAAGGGCTTGTGGGCTTATCTGTCAATAGCACTGTTAGGAATTGGATTTGCCCTGTCGCCAGTGGCACATGTGGCCTTTTACTACGTTGGAATCATCAGCAAAAAGGCTTATAAACGAAGCGGTGGACAGGTCTGCTCAGACGAAGACAGCGAGCTTATCAATGAAGCAGTGCTCTTTCTAGATATAACCTGGCGGACAGCTATCGCTCTGACCGGACTAGGCTGGCTCATTTACTCACTGCTAATAGTTACCGGTCAGACAATATTGCCTGCTTATCTGGGGCTGCTGACCCCTTTACCTCTCAGTCTGTTGACTATCTTACTGGTAGAAAAGCTGAGAATCGGACGCCCCTATCTTAACGGAGCTGGCCTAAACATAGGATTTAGTTTGTTCTATTTACTGCTCCTGCTTCATATAGGTTCTTAGGTAGTGGGCCCGACAAATTTCAGAAAAACAGAAAATCTATATATTAACCTATTGAAAACTTCCTCTTTATATGGTATGATGAAAGAGGTCTCAAGAATCGTTGGGAGGATAAGACATGAAAAACCCTACTTTACTTAAAGAAATGTTACATTATCGCGGAAGAGATGAAATGCCCGACGATTTTGATACCTTTTGGGATAAACAAGTGGCAGAGGTGGAAGTGCCTCAGGACTACCAGTTGCTGGAAAAAGATTTTCAAATTGCATATGCGACTTGCTATGAGCTAACCTTCAAGTCTGGAAACGGTGGGCAAATCTATGCTAAGCTAGTTGTGCCTAAGTTATCAGAAAAAGTTCCGGTATTGTTTCATTTCCATGGTTATATGGGGCAGGGCTGGGATTGGGCTGATATGCTGGCCTATACGGCAGCGAGCTGGGGTGTGGTGTCGATGGATGTGCGTGGTCAGTCAGGATATTCACTGGATGGTAATAGAGAAGTCCGTGGCAATACTGTTAAAGGACATATTATCCGCGGGGCTCTGGATGGACCGGATCAGCTCTTTTTCAAGGATGTCTATCTGGATGTTTACACCTTGGTCGAGCTAGTGGCTGGTTTGGACTTCGTGGATGAAAACCGTTTGTCTAGTTTTGGCGGTTCACAGGGCGGAGCCTTGGCCCTAGTGGCAGCTGCTTTAAACTCTCGGATCAAGCAGACTGTAGCCATCTATCCCTTCCTTGCGGACTTTAGACGGGTTTTGGAGATTGGCAATACCAGTGAAGCCTATGATGAGCTCTTTCGTTATTTCAAATTCCATGATCCTTTTCATGAGACAGAAGAGCAGTTGTTGCAGACACTTGCTTATATTGACGTGAAAAATCTGGCCCATCGTATTAGCTGTCCAGTGCAGATGATTATTGGCCTGGAGGATGATGTTTGCTATCCTATCACGCAGTTTGCCATTTATAACCGTTTGGCTGGAGAAAAGGAGTATCATCTCCTGCCTGAATATGGGCATGAGGCTATGAATGTACGTGTCAGCGATACTGTCTTTAACTGGCTCTGCGGAACCAAAATAAAAAGACTTTCTCTCGTTTCGGACTTTAAATCCGAGAGATAATATTCGTCCCCCCTTTGGGGCTAGGCAAAGGCCTAGCCCTTTTTACTTGCCTGAGGGAGCATAGAAATGAGAATCTTTTTAGAAGTTTGCTTGCTCTTTCATTGACTTTTCTACAAAACGGAATCCTGAAAGTACTTTCAGGAATTTCTGTTTTTCTGGAAAATTCGGAAACTAAAATCTAAATCTCAAACAATATTGAAAGCGCTTTAAAAATTATTTATAATAACATTATGAAATACTCGAGTTAAAAAATGGAGTCTAGGATAAGGAAGTAAAAATATTTGTTTGCGGCCTTCTTCTCTGCTCCACCTGAGGTCCTAGGTAGTTGTTAGACTATCTGATTAGACCGATGTCTTACGAAAGGAGATTGTATATTCATGTCACAGATTTTAAAAGATGACTTGATAGCCAAGATTAAAGACGGCATCATTGTTTCTTGTCAAGCCTTGCCGCAGGAGCCGCTTTATACGGAAGCTGGAGGAGTCATTCCTCTCTTGGTCAAGGCAGCTGAGCAGGGCGGTGCTGTAGGTATTCGAGCTAATAGCGTTCGCGATATTCGGGAGATCAAGGAAGTAACTTCTCTGCCTATCATCGGAATTATCAAACGCGACTATCCGCCACAAGAACCTTTTATCACGGCTACCATGCGGGAAGTGGATGAGTTGGCTGCTCTGGATATTGAAGTCATTGCTCTGGACTGTACCAAGCGAGAGCGCCATGATGGCTTGACAGTTGCGGATTTCATCAAGCAGGTCAAGGCCAAGTATCCTCATCAGCTATTGATGGCAGATATCAGTACCTATGAGGAAGCTGCTGCTGCTGTAGAAGCTGGTGTAGACTTTGTCGGCACCACCTTGTCGGGCTACACTTCCTACAGTCCCAAGGTTGACGGACCGGACATTGAGCTCATCCGCCGCTTGTGCCAAGCAGGCTTTGATGTCATCGCTGAAGGAAAGATTCATTATCCAAGTCAAGCCAAGCAGATACATGATTTGGGTGTAAGAGGCATCGTTGTCGGCGGAGCCATTACTCGCCCTAAAGAAATTACAGAGCGCTTTGTTGCAGGATTAAAATAAGTGAGGTAGATGAATGACAACCTTAACACTAAATAAACTATATAAAAAATATCCTAATAGTGATTTTTACTCTGTTGAAAATTTTGATTTGGATATTAAGGATAAGGAGTTTATCGTTTTTGTAGGCCCTTCTGGTTGCGGGAAATCAACAACCTTGCGGATGATTGCAGGACTTGAGGATATCACAGAAGGGGAGCTCTATATTGATCAAAATCTTGTCAATGACATTGCTCCTAAAGATCGGGATATCGCCATGGTTTTCCAAAATTACGCTCTTTATCCTCACATGACTGTTTATGACAATATGGCATTCGGACTCAAGCTTCGCAAGTACGACAAGGCTGATATTGACAAAAGAGTTCAGGAAGCGGCGGAAATCCTTGGGCTGAAAGAGCTGCTGGATCGTAAACCGGCCGACTTGTCTGGCGGTCAGCGTCAGCGGGTAGCTATGGGGCGGGCGATTGTCCGTGATGCCAAAGTCTTCCTCATGGATGAGCCTTTATCTAACTTGGATGCTAAACTGCGCGTGTCCATGCGGGCAGAAATCGCAAAAATTCACCGCCGTATCGGAGCGACGACTATCTATGTAACCCACGACCAGACCGAGGCCATGACCTTGGCTGACCGCATCGTTATCATGTCAGCTACTAAGAATGAAGCAGGAACAGGTACTATTGGTCGAATCGAGCAAATCGGTACGCCGCAGGAACTTTATAACGAACCAGCTAATAAATTTGTGGCAGGTTTTATCGGCAGTCCAGCCATGAATTTCTTTGAAGTGAACTTAGAGGGTAATCAGCTTACAGATGGACAAGGCTTTGCTGTTGGACTCCCAGACGGTCAGCGTAAAATCCTAGAAGAAAAAGGCTATCAAGGAAAGAAAGTGATACTGGGTATTCGACCAGAGGATATCTCAGCTGAGTTGATAGCTGCTGATGCTTTCCCAGATTCTGTTGTTGAAGCAGAGATTATAGTTTCTGAACTTTTAGGAAGCGATTCTATCCTTTATTGTAAAGTAGGAGTTCAGGAATTTTCTGCACGTGTTGCTGCTCATAATTACCATGAAGCAGGACAGAAAATAAACTTGGTATTCAATATTGCAAAAGCACACTTCTTTGAATTAGAGAACGGTTCACGTATTAAATAAAATTTTATAAGGAAATTTTAATTATGATTGTAACGGAAATTAATAATCTATCAACTTATGTAGGAGTAAATCCATATTTTGAAAGATTAATAAATTTTTTAAAAACAGTTGATTTGGGAAGTCTTCCAGAAGGGAAGATAGATATTGAAGGTGATAAATTATTTGGCAATTGTTTTAGTTATGTAGCAGATGGTCAACCAGGAGATTTCTTTGAAACTCATAGGAAATATCTTGATATCCATCTGGTGTTAGAAAATACAGAAGACATGGCAGTTTCTTCTGTTAAAAGCACAACAGTTAGTCAACCTTATAATAAGGAAAAGGATATTGAGTTATATGAAGGAAAAGTGGAGCAGCTTATTCACTTGAAATCTGGAGAATGTTTAATAACATTCCCTGAGGATTTGCATCAGCCCAAAGTTCGTGTAAATGATCTACCCTTAAAAAAAGTAGTATTTAAAGTAGCTATTTCTTAAATAGAAAGAGGTAAACTATGAAAAATCTAAAGAAATTTTTATTCGTTCTTCTAACAGGACTTGTTGCACTGATAATCAGTGGTTGTTCTCCAAGTGGGGAAAATAGTAAAGGAAATGATTCAGGTGAATTATCTGGGGAAATCGTTATGTGGCACTCATTTACACAGGGACCTCGTTTAGAAAGTATCCAGAAATCTGCAGATGAATTTATGAAGAAGCATCCAAAAGTTAAGATTAAAATTGAAACTTTTTCTTGGAATGACTTTTACACCAAATGGACAACAGGCCTTGCTAACGGAAACGTACCTGATGTCAGTACAGCTTTGCCGAACCAAGTAATGGAAATGATTAACTCAGATGCTATTGTTCCATTGAATGATACAATTGACAAAATTGGAAAAGATCGTTTCAATAAAACAGCTCTGAATGAAGCAAAAATTGGCAGTGATTACTATTCTGTTCCTCTTTATTCCCATGCGCAAGTGATGTGGGTACGAACAGATTTATTAAAACAACACAATATTGAAGTACCTAAAACTTGGGATGAACTTTATGAAGCATCCAAGAAATTAACAGCTGATGGAGTTTATGGTATGTCAGTGCCGCTTGGTACGAATGACTTTATGGCTACTCGTTTCCTGAATTTCTATGTTCGTAGTGCAGGAGGAAGCCTGTTAACAAAGGATAAGAAGGTTGATTTAACTAGCGATTTGGCTCAAGAAGGAATCAAATACTGGGTGAAAATGTACAAGGATGTTTCTCCTAAAGATTCACTCAATTATAATGTATTACAACAAGCTACCCTATTCTACCAAGGCAAGACAGCCTTTGACTTTAACTCAGGTTTCCACATTGGAGGGGTTGAAGCGAACAGTCCACAATTATTAGAATCAATTGATGCTTATCCTATTCCGAAGGTCAAAGCATCCGATAAAGATCAAGGGATTGAAACTTCAAATGTTCCAATGGTTGTATGGAAAAATTCTAAACATCCAGAAGTTGCAAAAGCATTTTTAGAATATCTGTATGAACAAGACAACTATGTTGGTTTCTTAGATTCTACTCCAGTTGGTATGTTGCCAACGATTAGCGGTATTTCTGATTTACCAGCTTATAAGGAAAATGAAACACGCCAAAAATTCCAACATGCTGAACAAGTAATCAACGAGGCTGTTCAAAAAGGTACTGCTATTGGTTATGAAAACGGCCCAAGTGTTGAGGCTGGTATGTTGACAAACCAACACATTATTGAACAAATGTTCCAAGATATTATCACAAATGGGAAAGACCCTATGGCTGCAGCAAAAGATGCTGAAAAGCAATTAAACGATTTATTTGAAACGGTTGCAGTTGATGTGAAATAATACCTAGATTATTAGGGCTATGGTGCAGTAGCGCTATAGCCTCTTATTTTAAAGAAAGGGGTAAGAGATGGTCAGAGATCGTAATTTGACGCGTTGGATATTTGTACTGCCAGCGGTGATTATCGTAGGATTACTCTTTGTTTATCCATTTTTTTCAAGCATCTTTTATAGCTTTACCAATAAGAATTTAATTATGCCCAACTATCGTTTTGTTGGTTTGGATAATTATAAAGCAGTATTGTCAGACCCTAACTTTTTTAGTGCATTTTTTAATTCAATAAAATGGACTGTCCTTTCCTTAGCTGGACAAGTTATCATCGGATTTATTCTGGCTCTTGCTTTGCATAGAGTGCGACGATTTAAAAAACTTTATCGGACGTTGTTAATCGTACCGTGGGCCTTTCCTACAATTGTTATTGCTTTTTCATGGCAATGGATTCTAAATGGTGTCTATGGGTATCTGCCAAATATCATTGTTAAGCTTGGTTTAATGGAGCATGCTCCAGCTTTTCTGACTGATAGCACGTGGGCCTTTATTTGCTTGGTGTTTATCAATATCTGGTTTGGAGCTCCAATGATTATGGTTAATGTTTTATCTGCACTTCAAACAGTTCCTCAGGAGCAGTTTGAGGCAGCTAAAATTGATGGTGCGACAAGTTGGCAAGTGTTCAGACATATTACTTTTCCGCATATTAAGGTCGTTGTAGGATTGCTAGTTGTACTGAGAACGGTTTGGATCTTTAACAATTTTGATATTATCTACCTCATTACTGGTGGTGGTCCGTCTAATGCGACTATGACCTTGCCGATTTTCGCTTACAACTTAGGTTGGGGAACGAAGTTATTAGGACGAGCTTCAGCAGTCACAGTATTGCTCTTTATCTTCCTATTGACAGTTTGCTTCATTTACTTCTCTGTAATTAGTAAATGGGAAAAGGAGGGTAGAAAATAATGAAGAAAAAATCAAATTTCTACTTAGATATCGGAGCTCATTTAGTTTTGATAATTGCAACAATTGTTGCAATCTTCCCGCTTGTATGGATTATTATATCTTCGATTAAAGGAAAAGGGGAGTTGACACAATTCCCAACTCGCTTCTGGCCTCAGACTTTTACGCTAGACTACTTTACACATGTTATTGATGATTTGCATTTCGTTGATAATATCCGAAATAGTTTAGTAATTTCTTTGTCCACAACAGTTATTGCAACGATTATTTCTTCCATGGCTGCTTATGGTATTGTTCGTTTCTTCCCTAAACTAGGAGCAATAATGTCACGGCTTTTGGTAACAACTTATATTTTCCCACCTATTTTGCTAGCAATACCTTATTCTATTGCAATTGCAAAAGCAGGTTTGGGAAATAGCATCATTGGCCTTATCATCATTTATTTGTCATTTAGTGTACCTTATGCGGTATGGCTGCTGGTTGGCTTCTTCCAAACGGTTCCAATTGGGATTGAAGAGGCAGCCCGTATTGATGGAGCAAATAAATTTGTTACTTTTTATAAAGTGGTATTACCAATCGTTGCTCCGGGAATTGTTGCAACAGCGATTTATACCTTTATTAATGCGTGGAATGAATTCTTATATGCATTGATACTGATTAACGATACAAGTAAAATGACCGTTGCAGTAGCACTTCGTTCATTGAATGGATCAGAGGTGCTAGACTGGGGAGATATGATGGCGGCATCTGTGATTGTTGTATTGCCTTCTATCATCTTCTTCTCAATCATTCAAAATAAGATTGCAAGTGGTCTTTCAGAAGGATCTGTAAAATAGACATTTCGAAACAATATTTAAAAATAGGATATTGTATTAAACAACAGGAGAATAAAAATGGTTAAATATGGCGTCGTAGGAACAGGATATTTTGGAGCTGAATTGGCTCGTTATATGCAAAAAAATGATGGTGCAGAGATTACGATTGTTTATGATCCAGAAAACGCGGAAGCAGTAGCTGAAGAGTTAGGAGCGAAAGTTGCAGCTTCGATAGATGAATTAGTGGCTAGCGATGAAGTTGACTGTGTTATTGTAGCTTCTCCAAATAATCTTCATAAAGAGCCGGTTATCAAAGCAGCTCAGCATGGAAAAAATGTTTTTTGTGAAAAACCAATTGCTCTTTCCTATGAGGATTGTCGCGAAATGGTAGATGCTTGTAAAGAAAATAATGTGACCTTTATGGCGGGGCATATCATGAACTTCTTTAATGGTGTTCATCATGCCAAAGAATTAATCAATCAAGGTGTGATTGGGGATGTTCTGTATTGTCATACAGCTCGTAATGGATGGGAGGAGCAACAACCATCAGTATCTTGGAAGAAAATCCGCGAAAAATCTGGTGGTCACTTATATCACCATATCCATGAATTAGACTGTGTTCAATTTCTTATGGGTGGGATGCCTGAAACTGTTACAATGACTGGTGGCAATGTAGCTCATGAGGGAGAAAACTTTGGTGATGAAGATGACATGATTTTTGTCAATATGGAATTTTCAAACAAGCGTTTTGCTTTGCTTGAATGGGGTTCTGCTTATCGCTGGGGTGAACACTATGTCTTGATTCAAGGGACAAAAGGTGCGATTCGCCTGGACTTGTTCAACTGTAAAGGAACTCTCAAATTAGATGGTCAAGAAAGTTACTTCCTAATCCATGAGTCACAGGAAGAAGATGATGATCGTACTCGTATTTACCATAGTACCGAAATGGATGGAGCGATTGCTTACGGAAAACCTGGTAAACGTACTCCATTGTGGTTATCATCTGTTATTGACAAGGAAATGCGTTACCTTCATGAAATCATGCAGGGAGCACCGGTAACAGAAGAATTCAAAAAATTATTGACAGGAGAAGCAGCTCTGGAGGCTATTGCAACAGCAGATGCATGTACTCAGTCTATGTTTGAAGATCGTAAAGTTAAATTATCGGAAATTGTAAAATAAAAGATGTGGGGATGAAACAATGATTTTCGTCCCTCTCATTTCTAAAACATTAGGAGAAAACTATGTCAGATTTAAAAAAATACCAAGGTGTCATTCCTGCTTTCTACGCCTGCTATGACGAGGAAGGTGAAATCAGCCCGGAGCGGACTCGTGCTTTAGTGGAATATTTCATCGCCAAGGGCGTGCAAGGTCTTTATGTCAACGGTTCTTCGGGCGAGTGTATCTATCTGAGTGTAGAAGACCGAAAACGGGTTCTAGAAGAAGTGATGAAAGTTGCTAAGGGGCGTCTGACTATCATTGCCCATGTGGCTTGCAACAATACTAAAGACAGCGTGGAGCTGGCTCGTCATGCGGAAAGTTTGGGTGTCGATGCTATTGCCGCTATTCCGCCGATTTATTTCCGTTTGCCAGAGTATTCGGTTGCCCAATATTGGAATGACATTAGTGCGGCGGCGCCTAATACTGATTTCGTGATTTATAATATCCCTCAGCTGGCTGGTGTAGCCTTGACTCCTAGCCTTTACAAGGAGATGCTTAAGAATGAGCGCGTGATTGGTGTGAAGAACTCTTCAATGCCAGTGCAGGATATTCAGACCTTTGTAGCTCTTGGGGGAGAAGATCATGTAGTCTTTAACGGTCCAGATGAGCAATTCTTAGGTGGCCGTCTTATGGGTGCTGCAGCCGGTATCGGTGGTACATACGGAGCTATGCCAGAGCTCTTCCTCAAACTCAATCAACTGATTGCTGACAAGGAATTGGAACGTGCTAAAGAGTTGCAATATGCGATTAATGCCATCATCGGAAAATTAACCAGCGCCCGCGGCAATATGTACGCTGTTATTAAGGGTGTTTTGGAAATTAACGAAGGCTTGACCATCGGATCTGTCCGTTCTCCTCTGACACCGCTACAGGAAAGTGATCGGCCAATTGTGGAAGAAGCTGCTCAGTTAATTAGACAAACCAAGGAGCAATTTTTATAAGCAACAGGATAAACACTAGAGAGAAGGTGTGCTATGAAACACTATGTTGCTATTGATATTGGCGGTACCAATATCAAGTATGGCTTAATCAACGAGGCGGAAACCTTGGTGGAAGCACATGAAATGCCGACGGAGGCCCACAAAGGCGGTCCGGGAATTTTGCAAAAGGTTGAAGGGATTGTTGCAGCCTATTTAGAAAAAGGAGCTCTGGTTGGGATTTGTATTTCTTCAGCTGGTATGGTGGATCCAGACAAGGGTGAAATTTTCTATGCCGGGCCGCAGATTCCGAATTACGCTGGGACTCAGTTCAAAAAAGTGCTGGAAGAAAAATTCTCCCTGCCTTGTGAGATTGAAAATGATGTCAACTGTGCTGGTCTGGCTGAGGCTATGTCAGGCAGTGGCAAGGGAGCCAAGATTGCTCTTTGTTTGACAATTGGTACAGGTATTGGAGGCTGTCTGGTCGTAGATGGTCAGGTCTTCCATGGCTTTAGTAACTCTGCTTGTGAGGTCGGTTACCTGCATCTACCAGACGGAGCCTTTCAGGATGTGGCATCTACAACTGCTTTAGTCAATTATGTGGCTGAGCTACACGGAGAAGACGCTGAGCATTGGAATGGCCGTCGGATTTTCAAAGAAGCAACTGAGGGCAATAAACTCTGTATCGAGGGCATTGATCGCATGGTTGGCTATCTGGGCCAAGGAATTGCCAATATCTGCTATGTCGTTAATCCGGAAGTTGTCATCCTAGGGGGCGGCATCATGGGACAAGAAGCTATTCTTAGACCGCGAATTCAGGCGGCTTTGCAGGATGCTTTGGTTCCAAGCATCGCTGACAAAACCAAACTGGCCTTTGCTCATCATCAAAATACTGCAGGTATGTTTGGAGCCTACTATCATTTCAAAAATAGACAAGTTTAACCTGAGATTTTTCTCAGGTTCCTTGTCTTTCAAGAGGAAAATCAAATGGCAGAAAGAAGTTTCATTCAGGAAGCTGCTCAGCTTCTAGGTTCCTTGATGGAAGATTTTCAAAAGAAGACAATTCAATCAAGTGATGAAATCCGCTTTTACGAGTGCTTAGCAGAAGTTTTGAGGAGTTTGGAGAAAACCAAAGCTCTGGATAACCGTCTCCTCATTGCTCTTGAAAGATTCCATAAACGTGCTAGTTTTTTAATTGGTCTTAGTAGCCTCAAAATGGATCAGTCTACTTATCAAAAGTGGCGTGCCTACGATGCTTTTCATATGGAAAAAATTCAGCCCCAATTAGAAATCTACGGGCCAATCCTTCCCTTGTGAAAGAAAGAGGAAAAAGTTAGAACCGAAAAAGAAAAACGAGTCAGAAAATCCTGATTCGTTTTTATCTTTTGTGGGTATTGCGGCGGTAGTAGCCATTTAGTTTCTGATTCTCCCAAAAGCTGTTAAAGATTCTTTCTTTCTTTTCGCGGTTAATCTCGAGGAAAAAAGCATAGATGAGGTCAATCATGAGAAGCATGGGGAATTGTGCGGAAATTCGCAGGATAAACTCAGGCTTGCTTTGAAGAGCAACAGGAACGACTTCAGTGAAGTCCTCTTGAATCTTTTCAGGCTGTCCTGTCACCAAGATGGTTTTTGCTCCCATATTTTTAGCGTCAATCAAGCTGTCAATGATAGACTGGGTCTGTCCGGATAGAGAAAATCCGATAACGAGGCAGTTCTTGTCCAGAATACTAGTTGTCCAAGCGAAGCCATCTTGGTCAGTTAGGGCTTCACAAACGACTCCTAGTCTCATGAAGCGTAGCTTCATATCACGTGCTACTAAGCCTGAGCTCCCTGTTCCAAAGAAATAAACACGGTCTGCCTCTTCTATGATTTGAGCCACTCGCTCCAGCTTTTCCTCATCTATCAGTTCTTTTGTCTGCTGGTGGATTTGATTGTAGTTGTACAAGACATGACGGGATAAGCTGCTTTGCATATTATCCGACTCGGTTTGCGCCTTTTGTAGGTCCTGTAAATATTGAAAGCTAAATTCCCGATAACCTTTAAAGCCGCATTTTTTGGCGAAACGGGTCAAGGCTGCTTGAGAAATGTGCAAGGTTTGAGCAACTTGCAAAGAGGATAAATCCTCTTGAATACTATTTGGATCCAAAAAATAGTGACCAATCCTCTGTTCCAAGTCGGTCATCTTGTCAAGATGGCTCTCAATGATGGCCAAGATATTCTGCTGACTCATAAAATCACTTTCTTCATGGGATAATGTTTATTAAAAGTTTAGGGCTGTTCTGGCTGGAAGGTACATTTGAAGCCACTTTTACTATTCTGCTATTCTATATTTGTCTTAGAATTTGTTTATATTATAACATAGTTATAGACAAATAAACCGTTTGCAAGACTGAAACTTATCAAGAGTGTACAGCTGAGACTGATTTGTAAGTATTGAAATGAATCAAATCTATATCGGCTTTTCCTATCAGTTTGAGATGCCTGTTTAGTAATCTCTGACTGTTTTTCTGAAAATATGATATAATTTATGCAAGTACGAAGCTGTATTCCAGAAGATGACTGTACCAGATGCGGGACAGTCAGCCAGGAATGCAGATTTTAAAATCCGTTTTCGAAGGTTTTTGAAAACGAGGGGGTGAATAGATGGCCAATGAAACACTTGAAAAAATGCAGGAAATTGAAACTGCTGCAGAAGAAGTTTTGATGGGCTACAGGACACAGGCTCAGGAGCTGCGACAGCAGGTAGATGAAAATCTCAGACAGCTAGGTCTGACTTATGACGATGAAACGCAGAAGCTGGCTGAGGAATTAACCGCGACTTCTCAGCAAAAGTTGGTGCACCTGCAGCAAGACTTGGAGCAGACAACCCAGCAAAATGAGGACAAGGTTGCGGCTGCGCTGACAGATAAAAAAGCAGACTTGGCGCGAGCCATTGTAGAGAAGGTGGTAGAAGCCTATGGCCATTAGTCAAATGCGGCAGCTGTCTCTGCTTTTGCCCAAGGAACTGCTAGATCAGCTTCTCTTTTACCTACAGGGTTTAGAGTCAGTTCAGATTCATGACTTGCGGCAGGAAGAGGACTGGCAGGCAGCCTTTGAGCAGGCTTTAGTCGGCCGGCCGGATCGGCAGCTATCTCAGCAGGATTTGCTCAGTCGTCAGGAAAAGCTCGAGAGGCTAATTGCAGAGCTGGAGCCTTTTATGCCGAAAAAGAAACTGCTGGAATCCTTAAAAGACGAGCCTTTGGAGCTGTCCTTTGCTGCTTTGGAGCAGGCAGGGAGGGCCCAAGATGAGGAGGCGCTGCTGGAAGGAATCAGCAAGCAGCTTAAGGTCTTGCAAGAAGCCAAAGCTCAGATAGAAGCTGACCGCTTGGAAGTGGCTGCGCTGGAGAAGTGGGAGCCGCTGGAGCTAACACCGCAAGCAGCTGCGACTTTCAGTCATCTGGGAGCTTTGATTGGGACGATTCCCAATACCGACGACGATGCTCTGCGCCTGGCTCTGGGAGCACATCCTGACCTGAAGTTTCAGGAAGTCTTTACCGATGATACGGAGCATGGGGTTCTTGTCTTTTATAAGACAGGCTCTCTGGAAGAAGTTCGCAAAATCTTGAAAGAGTATGGCTTTAAGCCTTTTGATTATGACCATGAGGAGCTGCCTGCTGAGCGGGTAGCCCAGATCAAGGCCAACATTCGACAGCAGGAGGCTGTGGCAGATGCTATGACTAAGAGTCTGGCAGCTTCCAAGAATGAACTGGATCAGCTCAAGGTTCAGCTTGATTATCTCTGCAATCTCTCCTCCCGTCAAGAAAGTAAGAACCAGTTAGCCAGTACGCAAAATTTGGCAGCCTTGGAAGGCTGGATCGAAAGCAATCAGGTCCAAGCTCTTGAGGCTTGCTTGACAGAGCAGTTTGGCCAGAGCATTCTCATCCAGACCAGAGAAATTCGACAGGACGAGGAAGATAAGGTTCCAACCAAGCTAAAAAACAATGCCTTGGTGGAGCCTTTCGAGCTAGTGACGGAGATGTATTCCTTGCCTAAATATGGTGACAAGGATCCAACCCCTGTCGTTTCCCTCTTCTATTTTGTATTCTTTGGCATGATGGTTGCCGACATTGGTTACGGCCTCTTGCTCTTTTTGGGCACCAGCCTGGCGCTGCACTTCTTGCATGTCAAGTCGGGACTGGCTAAGAATCTGCGATTCTTCCGCCTGCTGGGTGTGGCAGTCATCATCTGGGGACTGGTTTATGGCTCTTTCTTTGGCTTTGAACTGCCCTTCGCTCTGATTAGCACCAGCTCCGACGCCATGACGATTCTGGTTATTTCTGTCGTCTTTGGCTTTGTTACAGTGCTGGCGGGCCTCTTCCTCAGCGGTCTGAAAAATATCCGCCTAAAGGATTATGCAGAAGCTTATAATGAGGGCTTTGCTTGGGTGCTGATTTTGCTGGGGTTGCTACTCTTGGCCTTGGGAAATTTCTTCCCATCCTTGGCCTTTGCAGCAACGATTGGTCAGTGGTTGGCCATCATCAATGCTCTGGGCATACTGGCAGTGTCTATTGTCAGTGCTAAAAGCTTGGCAGGATTGGGGTCAGGTCTCTTTAATCTCTACAATGTCAGCGGTTACGTGGGAGATCTTGTCAGCTTTACGCGGCTGATGGCTCTGGGACTTTCGGGAGCCAGCATCGGCTCGGCCTTTAACCTGATTGTCAGCCTCTTTCCACCTGTCGCTCGCTTTAGCATCGGCATTCTGCTCTTTATTGCCCTGCATTTGGTCAATATGTTTCTATCTTTTCTGTCCGGCTATGTGCACGGAGCGCGTTTGATTTTCGTGGAATTCTTTGGAAAATTCTACGACGGCGGTGGCAAGCCTTTCACTCCGCTCAAGCCTAGTGAGAAATACGTTCAGCAAAGCAAGAAATAAAGATTAGGAACTATGGTAAGAGATGAGAAGCTCATCTTTAGAAAAACACTTTCTAAAACATCAAAAACAAGCAACATTCATTAAACTAGCTGTTGGTTTTACAAGAATTACAGCAATTTCATAGGAGTAAATCATGGAACATTTAGCATCATATTTTGGAACTTACGGCGGAGCCTTTTTTGCAGGTCTGGGAGTGGCTTTGGCGGTCTTTCTCAGCGGAATGGGCTCAGCGCTAGGTGTTGGAAGCACCGGTCAGGCAGCGGCAGCTCTCTTGAAAGAACAGCCGGAAAAATTCGCTCAAGCTCTGATTTTACAACTTTTGCCAGGTACCCAAGGTCTCTACGGCTTTGTTATCGGGATTACCGTCTTCTTTAATATCAAGCCAGAATTGGCTCTGCAATCAGGCGTAGCTTATTTCCTAGCAGCTCTGCCAGTTGCGATTGTTGGTTACTTTTCAGCCAAGCATCAAGGACGAGTAGCGACCGCTGGTATTCAGATTTTGGCCAAGCGACCAGAAGAGGTCATGAAAGGGGTTATCCTAGCGGCCATGGTTGAAACCTATGCCATCTTGGCCTTCGTTGTATCCTTCATCATGGTTCTGAATGTGAAGTAAGGAGGCTTTTATGTCTGACATATCAGATCTCAAAGCTTCTGTCTTGGAGCAGGCTCACGAGAAGGGGCATTTGCTTTTGGCCGAGGCTACTGAGAAAATAGAACAGGAAGCCAAGGAACGTGAGGCCCAGCTGGTTCGGCAAAAGCTTGGACAGCGAGAGCAGCAGCTGAAAGAAATCAGCCGGCGCAGTCAGCGCGATATTCAGCAGCTGGAAAATCAAAAGCGCCAGTCTACTCTGGTCATCAAGCAGCGGGTTCTCAGAGAGCTTTTTGAGGAAGCCTATGCTCAGATGGCAGCTTGGTCACCAGCTGAAGAAGAGCATTTTCTGAAGAGTGTCTTGGCTAAATACCCAGAGAAAGAGTTGGCACTGACTTTCGGTGCTCTATCAGCTGAGAAATTCAGCTCCAGCCAGTTAGAAGACTTGAAAAGATCCTTTCCGCAAGTACACTTTTCAGACCAGTCCATAGCCGGTCAGGCAGGCTTTGTGCTGAGCCAAGGACGAGTGGATGATAGTTATCTCTATCGTGACTTGCTGGACTCTGTCTGGCAGGAGGAAAGCTACCGTCTAGCTCAGGATATTTTCAAAGACCAGGCAGAATAGGAGGCGGACCATGAGTGAAACAAGCTTCTCTCAAGTCAATACAGCCATTAGTGTGCAGGAGGCTTCCTTTTTGACGCCCCAGCAATATGATCAGTTGCTGCAGACTGACGATGCTGCCAGCCGTTCGGCTCTTCTGCAGGGAACGGTCTATGCCATGGATGCTGAAGCTATCAAGGATCTCAATGCCATTGAGCAAGTACTGATGAAGCATTTGTATTCCGTCTATAATTGGGTGCTTGAGATTAGTCCTAGTAAGGAGCTGGTGGAGATTTTCACGCTCCGCTATACCTACCACAATCTCAAAGTTTTTCTCAAGGGTCGGGCGACAGGTCAGTCCCTGGAGCATTTGCTGATGCCAGTGGGGACCTATTCGCTGGAGGTTTTGGAGCACTTAGTCATGGCCTTTTCGGCTGAGTATTGTCCAGATTTCATGCTGGACGAGGTGCTTGCGACCTGGCAGGAATACCAGGATTATAAGGATGTGCGCGTCTTGGAGATTGGCATGGATATGGCTTATTTCCAGCATCTCAAGCGCCTGACACAGGAGTTGGAAGATGAGAGCCTGCTGCAGTTGGTGAATCTGACTATTGATTTTTATAATGCCATCACCGTTAAGCGGGCTGTTGACTTGGGAAAACCGCGCAGCTTTATGAGGCAGCTCCTGTCTGATGAAGGGAGCCTCTCTGCTGCCAACTGGATTGCCATGGCAGAGCAGGGGGATTTCTTGACTTGGTTTAGCCAGGTCAATCCCTGCGGTTACGATCTGGATTTGCGCTCCTATGAGGAAAAAATGCGGAACCAGACCTTGACGACAGTAGAGTTAGAATATCTAGCGGACCTCTTGCAGGCTAAGTTGCTTGCGGCTGGTCAGTTTGAGACAGATGGCTCGCTCCCTCTGGCCCGCTATCTGCTGGGCAAGGAGCTGGAAGTCAAGAATCTGCGGCTGATTTTGACAGGTATGGACAATCAGCTGCCGGTAGAGCTTATCAGAGAAAGGATGCGACCGATTTATGGACAAGACTAGCTACAAGATTGCTGTCGTGGGGAATCGCGATACTATTCTCCCGTTTAAGCTGATTGGTTTTCAGACCTTTCCGGTGAAGGAAGCTCAGGAGACGGTCAATACCCTTCGTCGGCTCGCCCGTGAAGATTTCGGCATTATCTATCTGACGGAGGATATGGCAGCGGATATTCCAGAAACCCTGGCCTACTATGACCAGCTGGAAATTCCTGCTCTTGTGCTCATTCCTACCCATAAGGGGAGCACGGGACTGGCTCTTTCGCGGATTCATGAAAATGTCGAAAAGGCTGTCGGACAGGATATATTGTGAGGTTTTTATGCGAATCAATCAACTAGGCCAGCCCATTGGGGATGCTCTGCCGGATTTTCAGCCGGGGGACTTGCCTAACCTGGAGCGAATCGAAGGCCAGTATGTTATTATCGAGCGTTTGTCTAAGGACAAGCATGGAGCGGATTTATATGAAGTGTATGGCCCGGATTCTCCTGCGGATATGTGGACCTATCTCTTTCAAAATCCTGCCCAAAGTCAGGCAGAATGGTCTCAGCTGTTAGATCAGATGCTGGCAGCACAGGATCGTTTTCACTATGCGATTGTGGACAAGGAGAGCGGCAAGGCTCTAGGAACTTTTGCCTTGATGAGGATTGACCGAAATAACCGCGTTATCGAAGTGGGAGCTGTGACCTATTCGCCCAAACTGAAGCGCACCAGACTGGCTACTGAAGCTCAGTACTTGCTGGCACGCTATGTCTTTGAAGAGCTGGAGTATCGCCGCTACGAATGGAAATGCGATGCCCTCAATCAGCCTTCAAGACGGGCAGCAGAGAGACTTGGTTTCACCTATGAAGGCAGGTTTCGTCAGGCTCTTGTCTATAAGGGGCGCAACCGAGACACGGACTGGCTGTCTATGATTGACACGGATTGGCCGGCCGTCAAGAGTCGTCTAGAAAAATGGCTAAGCCCAGACAATTTCGACGAAAAGGGCCAGCAAATAAAAGCCTTATCTGATTTTTAAAATAAAAAGAAACAATCCTTGCCCTAGAGTTAGCTAAGAAGAATTTCAAACTCGCGGCAAGAATCAAAAAACACTCTTTGGAAATAAAATTCAAACTAGGTCCGTATCTAACTTAGTTTGAGCTTTGATTTTCATTGAAAAGTAACAAAAATCTCCCAAGAATGGAGGAAGATTGTGAGTCAAGGAAAGATTATCAAAGTTTCTGGTCCTCTGGTGCTGGCATCAGGGATGCAGGAAGCGAATATTCAGGATATCTGCCGGGTTGGCGATTTGGGGCTGATCGGTGAAATTATTGAAATGCGGCGGGACCAAGCCTCTATCCAGGTTTATGAAGAAACTTCTGGCTTGGGTCCGGGAGAGCCGGTCATCACGACTGGAAGCCCTTTGTCTGTTGAACTAGGACCAGGTCTGATTTCTCAGATGTTTGACGGGATTCAGCGGCCTTTGGAGCGTTTCCAAACCATCACGGAGAGCGACTTCCTCGTCCGCGGTGTCCAACTGCCAAATCTAGACCGAGAGACTAAGTGGGATTTTGTTCCAAGTCTGTCTGTCGGAGATACGGTTGAGGCTGGCGATATTCTGGGAACGGTGCAGGAGACCAATCTGGTGGAGCACCGCATCATGGTGCCGGTCGGCGTCAGTGGACGCTTGGCCAATATCTCGGCTGGCAGTTTCACTGTTGAAGAAACTGTTTACGAGATTGAGCAAGCGGATGGGTCTATTTTTAAAGGGGCTCTCATGCAAAAATGGCCAGTCCGTCGTGGGCGTCCTTTTGCTCAGAAGCTGATTCCGGTTGAGCCTTTGGTGACTGGCCAGCGGGTCATCGATACCTTCTTCCCAGTGACCAAGGGCGGAGCAGCAGCCGTACCAGGACCTTTCGGGGCTGGTAAGACTGTCGTTCAGCACCAGGTGGCCAAGTTTGCCAATGTTGACATCGTTATCTATGTCGGCTGCGGCGAGCGTGGCAATGAGATGACCGACGTACTCAATGAATTTCCAGAACTGATTGACCCATCAACTGGCCAGTCCATCATGCAGCGGACGGTGCTGATTGCCAACACATCCAATATGCCGGTAGCGGCTCGGGAAGCGTCGATTTACACAGGGATTACTATTGCAGAATACTTCCGTGACATGGGCTATTCCGTGGCCATCATGGCGGACTCCACCTCTCGCTGGGCGGAAGCCCTGCGGGAAATGTCCGGCCGTCTGGAAGAAATGCCAGGTGACGAAGGCTATCCAGCCTATCTTGGCAGCCGGATTGCTGAGTATTACGAGCGGGCAGGCCGGGTCAAAACACTCGGTTCGACTGCGCGAGAAGGATCTATTACTGCTATTGGGGCCGTATCACCTCCAGGTGGAGATATTTCTGAGCCGGTAACGCAAAATACCCTGCGGATTGTCAAGGTTTTCTGGGGCTTAGATGCCCAGCTGGCTCAACGCCGGCATTTCCCAGCTATCAACTGGCTGAGCTCTTACTCGCTCTATCTAGACGAAGTGGGAGCCTATATCGACCAGCATGAGAAGATTGCTTGGGCTGAGAAAGTCACCAAGGCCATGAATATCCTGCAAAAGGAAAGCGAACTGCAGGAAATCGTGCGTTTGGTTGGCTTGGATTCCTTGTCTGAAAAGGACCGGCTGACCATGAATGCAGCCAAGATGATTCGCGAGGACTACCTGCAGCAGAATGCCTTTGATGATGTGGACACCTATACTTCTTTCAAAAAACAGGTGGCTTTATTGAGCAATATCCTGACCTTCGATGCGGAGGCCAATCGTGCCTTGGAGCTGGGAGCTTATTTCCGGGAAATCATGGAAGGAACGGTGGAGCTGCGTGACCGAATTGCCCGCAGTAAGTTTATTCACGAAGACCAGTTGGAAAAAATCCAGGCCCTCAGTCAGACTATCGAGGAAACCCTGCACCAGATTCTTGCCCAAGGAGGACTAGACAATGAGCGTCATTAAAGAATACCGCACCGTCAGTGAAGTTGTCGGCCCTCTGATGATTGTCGACCAAGTCGCTGGCGTGCATTTCAATGAATTGGTAGAAATCCAGCTGCATGACGGCAGCAAGCGTCAGGGCCAGGTTCTGGAAGTCCAAGAAGACAAGGCTATGGTCCAGCTTTTTGAGGGATCTAGCGGTATCAATCTGGAAAAAGCCAAGGTTCGCTTTACCGGCCGTCCGCTAGAGTTGCCAGTGTCAGAAGACATGGTAGGTCGGATTTTCAATGGAATGGGCAAGCCAATTGATGGCGGCCCAGCTATCTTGCCAGAAAAATATCTGGATATTGACGGTCAAGCCATCAATCCAGTAGCTCGCGACTATCCGGATGAGTTTATCCAGACCGGTATCTCGGCCATCGACCATCTCAATACCTTGGTTCGGGGGCAAAAACTGCCAGTATTTTCTGGCTCTGGTCTGCCCCACAAGGAATTAGCTGCTCAAATCGCCCGTCAGGCAACTGTGCTCAACTCTGATGAAAACTTCGCCGTGGTCTTTGCGGCCATGGGTATTACCTTTGAAGAAGCCGAGTTCTTCATGAATGACCTCCGGGAGACGGGAGCTATTGACCGCTCGGTGCTCTTTATCAATCTGGCTAATGATCCGGCTATCGAGCGGATTGCAACGCCACGGATTGCCCTGACAGCAGCTGAGTACCTAGCTTATGAAAAAGACATGCACGTTCTGGTCATCATGACTGACATGACCAACTATTGCGAAGCCCTGCGGGAAGTTTCTGCAGCTCGTCGTGAAGTGCCGGGCCGCCGTGGGTATCCGGGTTACCTCTATACTAACCTGTCCACCCTCTATGAGCGGGCTGGTCGTCTGGTTGGTAAGAAAGGCTCAGTGACGCAGATTCCGATCCTGTCCATGCCAGAGGATGACATTACCCATCCGATTCCAGACTTGACGGGTTATATTACAGAAGGTCAGATTATCCTTTCACGCGACCTTTACAACAGCGGCTATCGTCCGCCAATCAATGTCCTGCCATCTCTGTCTCGTCTCAAGGACAAGGGCTCAGGTGAGGGTAAGACTAGGGGTGACCATGCCGCAACTATGAACCAATTATTTGCTGCCTATGCGCAAGGCAAGCAGGCCAAGGAGTTGGCTGTCGTTCTGGGGGAATCCGCCCTGTCCGAAACGGACAAGCTCTATGTCCGCTTTACCGACCGCTTCGAGCAGGACTACATCAATCAAGGTTTCCAGACCAACCGAACCATCGAGGAAAGCTTGGATCTGGGCTGGGAACTCCTGTCCATCTTACCTAGAACGGAGCTTAAGCGGATCAAAGACGATATGATTGACCAATACCTGCCGCAGACCAAGGAGGAAGAAAGATGACGCGACTCAATGTCAAGCCGACTCGGATGGAGCTGAATAACTTAAAAGCCCGTCTCAAAACGGCTGTCCGTGGGCATAAACTGCTCAAGGACAAGCGGGATGAGCTGATGCGGCGCTTCATTGAGTCTGTCCGTGAGAACAATCAGCTCCGCCAAAAGGTCGAATCCGCTCTGGTCGGTCACCTGCAGGACTTTGTCATGGCCAAGGCGTTGGAGAGCGACCTCATGGTCGAGGAGATTTTTGCCGTCCCCACGCGGGAGGTCAATCTGCATGTGGAGACTGAGAATATCATGAGTGTGCGCGTGCCCAAGATGCACGCTCATATTGACAATCCGCATAGTGATGACGAGGGAGACGTGGTTTATAGCTATGTGGCGTCTAACAGCCAGATGGATGAAACCATTGAAAGCATGAGCGATCTGCTTCCTGACTTGCTGCGACTGGCTGAGATTGAGAAAAGCTGCCAGCTCATGGCGGATGAAATCGAGAAAACCCGCCGTCGGGTCAACGGGCTAGAGTATGCTACCATCCCTGACCTCAAAGAAACCATCTACTACATCGAAATGAAGCTGGAAGAAGCCGAACGGGCCAGCCTCGTCCGAATGATGAAGGTGAAGTAAGATGTGGAGGCGTTAAAAAAACGAATGAAAAATAGGAACTGGGCGATGGATTCTATGAATCCAAGTCCAGTTCTCTTTTTTCCGAGTTTTTAGCCGAAGCTCGATTTAGCTGAGCTAACCTAGACTGAATAGATCTATTCACAGCAAAAATAGGAAAATAGACGAAGAAGTGACAGCTTCTAGGAGATTTTATCTTTTTTTCCCAGAGCTTAGGTCGGGTTCAGTTCACCAGAGTAGAAAAAATTCAAATAAGCCCAAAAGAAACAGAACCTCTCTAAATCGAGGTTCTTTTGCTTATTGCTAATTTTAATATGTTACAAACAAATCTCCATATTACAGGGGACGGACAGTTCTGTTAAATAGGTCGAAAAAGGCTTTTTTCTTAGAAGATTTATGGTAAGATGGTTTTTGTATCATGAATGATTAGGAAGGTGCATTTTGCATATGAAAATGAATAAGAAATTACTTTTAGCTTCAACTGTTGCTTTGTCAGCATTGCCTTTGTTAACAACGCGAGCTGAGGAGCAGCCACAAAACTGGACTGCCAGAACAGTTGAGCAAATTAAAGCGGATATTACGAGCAATGAAAACCAACAAACGTACACTGTTCAATATGGAGACACTTTAGGAAATATCGCTCAAGCGATGAACATTGATCTTGTTGACTTGGCTAAAATCAACCAAATTGCCAATGCTGACTTGATTTTCCCAGGTACTGTTTTGACTATTACAACAAATGGACAAAACGAAATCACCTCTGTAGAAATCCAAAGCTACCAAGCAGGCAATAATGCAGGTTTGGTAACGGAAGATTATACAGCAAGTGAGATTTTTGGTACTGAACAAGCCGCTCCAGCGGCACCGGCTCAAACAGCAGAAACTCCAGCTCCGGCTGTTGAGGAAGCTGTTGCAGCTCCAGCAGACCAAGCACCAGCGCCTGCTGAAGAAGCTCCTACCCCAGTAGCAGAAGTTGCAAGTGAAGCAGCCCCAGCTGCGGAAGCAAATGCAGCCGCTCCTGTAGAGGCAGCACCGCAGCCAGCAGTTGCTGCAAGTCCAGCAGCTCCAGCAGAGGCAGCTTCAGAAGTGACTGAATTAGGCCAAGACCAAGTCAGTCAAGCAACTGCCGCTGTTGAGCCAACAACTTACAATGCTCCAGCTGTAACAGATGCTGCTAGCGTGACGACTAACAATCCTGCTAATGAAGGTCTTCAGCCACAGACTGCTGCTCTGAAAGAAGAGATAGCAGCTAAATATGGAATTACAGAATTTAGTCTCTACCGCCCAGGTGATAGCGGAGATCATGGTAAGGGCTTGGCAGCTGACTTTATCGTTGGTGAGAATACTGAATTAGGAAACCAGGTCGCAGCCGATGTTACTTCTAACATGACTGAAAGAGGAATCTCTTACGTTATCTGGCAGCAACAGTTCTATGCACCATTTGAAAGCATTTATGGACCAGCTAACACTTGGAACCAAATGCCAGACCGTGGCAGCGTAACCGAAAACCACTACGACCACGTTCACGTATCTATGAATGAATAAGATGAAAACAAGCCCAGAAATGGGCTTTTTCTTATATTCTCTGTGAAAAAGCGAGAATTTTCTGATAAATTTTGGTATAATAAAGCGAACTACAGATAAAGGATGAGAGAGAATGACCTTAGTTTATCAATCAACACGCGACGAAAAGAATAGAGTAACAGCTAGCCAGGCGATTCTGCAAGGTTTGGCAACAGACGGCGGGCTCTTTACGCCCATTACCTATCCGCAGGTCGATTTGGACTTTGCCAAGCTCAAAGACGCTTCCTATCAGGAAGTAGCCAAGCTGGTTTTGTCTGCTTTTTTGGATGATTTTTCTGAAGCAGAGCTGGACTACTGTATCAACCATGCCTACGACAGCAAGTTTGATGATGCGGCGATTGCTCCCTTGGTCAAGCTGGATGGTCAGTATAATCTAGAGCTTTTCCACGGAGCGACCATTGCCTTCAAGGACATGGCTTTGTCTATCCTGCCTCACCTGATGACAACCGCAGCCAAAAAGCACGGCTTGGAAAACAAAATTGTCATTTTGACAGCGACTTCTGGTGACACAGGCAAGGCGGCTATGGCAGGCTTTGCGGATGTTCCTGGGACTGAGATTATCGTCTTTTATCCGAAAGATGGTGTCAGCAAGGTCCAAGAGCTGCAAATGACGACGCAGACAGGTGCCAATACGCATGTGGTGGCTATTGATGGCAACTTTGACGATGCCCAGACCAATGTCAAACACATGTTTAACGACACAGACCTACGAGCTCGTCTCTTGGAGTACAAACTCCAGTTCTCATCAGCTAACTCCATGAATATCGGCCGTTTGGTGCCGCAGATTGTCTACTATGTCTATGCTTATGCTCAGCTAGTGAAGACAGGAGAAATCACAGCAGGAGACAAGGTCAACTTTACCGTTCCGACAGGGAACTTTGGTAATATCCTGGCGGCCTACTATGCCAAGCAAATCGGTCTGCCGGTTGGCAAGCTGATTTGCGCATCAAATGAGAACAATGTCCTGACAGACTTCTTCAAGACTCAGGTTTATGACAAGAAGCGGAGCTTCAAGGTGACGTCTAGTCCGTCCATGGATATTTTAGTTTCCTCTAACTTAGAGCGTTTGATTTTCCATCTATCTGGTAACAGCGCTGAGAAAACAGCAGCCTTGATGGCGGCTCTGAATGAGCATGGACAGTATGAACTGACGGACTTTGACGCTGATATTTTAGAGCTCTTTGCGGCTGATTATGCGACAGAGCAAGAAACAGCTGCTGAAATCAAGCGGGTCTATCAAGCATCTGACTACATCGAAGACCCTCATACGGCTGTCGCGTCTGCTGTCTATCAAAAATATCTGGCAGAAACAGCTGATCAGCGCAAGACTGTTATCGCGTCTACCGCTAGTCCTTATAAATTCCCAGTCGTGGCTGTTGAGGCTGTGACTGGCCAAACAGGACTCAGTGACTTTGAGGCTTTGGATCAACTGCACGAACTTTCTGGCGTAGCCTTGCCACCAGCTGTGGATGGCTTAGAAACAGCCCCAGTGCGCCACAAAACGACGGTCGCTGCAGACCAAATGCAGGCAGCAGTCGAGGATTATTTGGGATTGTAAAGTTTACTTAGAAGGCCTAAAATCAGCTGGATATCTGGCTGATTTTTTCTTAGGATGTCCAATGAAAGAAAGTGAAGTAGCTGATGCTTAAAAGGAAGAATTTTCTCTATGACGACCTATAAAAAAATCATGAATATCGCCTTGCCGGCTATGGCGGAGAACTTTTTGCAGATGCTCATGGGAATGGTCGACAGCTATCTGGTGGCCAGTCTTGGGTTGATTGCGATCTCTGGTGTCTCGGTGGCCGGCAACATCATTACGATTTATCAGGCAATCTTTATCGCGCTGGTGGCTGCTATTTCCAGTCTCATCTCCAAGACTCTGGCTCAAGGAGACAAGGAGCGTTTGGCCTATCATACAGCTGAGGCTATCAAGCTGACGCTGCTTCTGAGCCTTCTGTTGGGGCTGATTTCTCTACTCTTTGGCAGGCAGATGCTGGATCTTCTAGGGACAGAAAAGGCAGTGGCTGAAGCTGGGGGGCTTTATCTGGCTCTGGTCGGCGGGACTATTGTTCTGCTTGGCTTGATGACTTCCTTTGGGGCTCTAGTGCGGGTCACGCGCAATCCTAGATTTCCCATGTATGTCAGTCTTCTGACTAATGTCCTCAATGCCCTCTTTTCCGGTCTGGGGATTTACGTCTTTCGGCTTGGTATTGTCGGTGTAGCGCTGGGAACGGTGCTGGCTCGTTTGGTGGGTGTGTTGATTCTTTGGCGGGAGCTGGATTTGTCCACAATCCGCTGGAGCTGGGGCTTAGATGGCGAGCTTTTGCGCCTGTCTCTGCCGGCTGCTGGAGAGCGGCTCATGATGCGGGCGGGTGATGTAGTTATTATTGCCATTGTGGTCGTCTTTGGGACAGACGCAGTAGCGGGAAATGCCATCGGTGAAGTTCTGACTCAGTTTAATTATATGCCTGCCTTTGGGGTTGCGACAGCAACTGTCATGTTGGTAGGCCATGCGGTAGGTGAGGGAGATATGAAAGAGGTCGGTCTGATTCGTCAGCGGACCTTCTGGCTGTCTTTTGCTTGCATGTGGCCTGTGGCTTTAGGGATTTTCGCCCTTGGTCGGCCGCTGACCTTGCTCTATACGGATAATAGCGGAGCTATCACAGCCAGTCTTTTAGTTATCCTATTCTCACTGCTGGGAACTCCCATGGCAGTGGGAACCGTGATTTACACAGCTGTCTGGCAGGGGCTGGGCAATGCTAGACTGCCCTTTTATGCCACGACTATTGGTATGTGGCTGATTCGCATCGTTACAGGTTATTTGCTGGGTGTGACATTTGGCTTGGGTCTGCCGGGGGTCTGGGCTGGGACGCTCTTGGACAATGGCTTCCGCTGGTTATTTTTAAAGGTTTTATTTGACAGAAAAATGAGGGAAATCACATGAAAAAAGCGTTTATTTGGGATTTAGACGGCACCTTGCTGGACTCCTACGATGCTATTTTGGCGGGGATTGAGGAAACCTACGCTCACTATGGTCTGGACTTC
The DNA here is from genome assembly GCF_013343115.1 of Streptococcus sanguinis. Classification (NCBI taxonomy): domain Bacteria; kingdom Bacillati; phylum Bacillota; class Bacilli; order Lactobacillales; family Streptococcaceae; genus Streptococcus; species Streptococcus sanguinis. Next base: position 2,010,612 of record NZ_CP054570.1, on the reverse strand, counting down.
GACAGGGCGAGTATTCACAGCTATATCCTAAAGCACTCTGTCCAGAAGCTCTTGGAGGAAGTGGCATCTGAGAAGGGGCTGGACGCTGCTGAGATGAATGCCTTCCGTGGAGCAAGTCTAAAGGAAAAGAATGCTCAGGTCCATCTGATGGAAGGAGCTTCAGAGATATTGGCCTGGGCTGAGGAGCAGGGCATTGCTCAGTTTGTCTATACCCACAAGGGACTCAATGCCCATCAAATCCTGAAAGACTTGGGAATTCATGATTATTTTATAGAAATCATCACAACAGCCAACGGCTTTGAGCGCAAGCCCCACCCAGAAGGTGTCGACTATATGCTCGATAAATATGGCCTGGATAAGCAGGAAACCTACTATATCGGCGATCGGACGCTGGACGTGGATGTCGCAGTCAACAGTGGCATCCAGAGCATTAACTTCTGTGACTACCGACCAGAAATCAATCACAAAATAGAGAAGTTGATGGATATCAAGCAATTATTTACAAAATAAAAAGCAGACCAGAACTGCTCTATTGTCAGTCTAGCCTGCTTTTTCTTTTACATATGCTCAATGTGAAGTTCTAGCAAGAACTCAAGAGCCTCGGGAGAACAGTTTTCTTTTTCAATTGCGAAACCAGTGTTCTCTCCTATCAAGATATAAAAATCTTGCTTTGTCATAATGACTTTGACAATATCATCATAGGTATAGTGAAATTCTCCGCGTATATATCTTGCGATAAAAGCCTCTCTGTCAAATATCAGAGTGACCTCCATGTTCTGAAATAAAGGATTTTTTTGATAAGCTCTCTTTATCTGATAATTCATGCCAAAATAGTACATAGAGGCGAAAATAGGGAGAGCCAATATGATGGATATTATCTTTTCCTCTAATGGGCCGAGCATTACGTAGGTGAACAGCCCGATTATCAGTATGATTATGTATAATACAAATCCTTTTCGTCGTATGAGAATAGCCCATGAAAATCTTTTATAAACTTCTTCAGTCACAAGAGTTGTAATACGAATTGGAAACATCTTTCACCTCCAGTTTTTATTATTATAACACAGAGGAATGGTAAGATGTAGGGAATGTTGCGATTGAACTAGGTGAAGCAAGGGCCGTCGAATTTTCTTTTAGGGAAGACGAGTGATTCTTTCGGTTTTATCTAAAACTAGCACATCTGGCATGGAAAGATTATGCCAGAAGTTATAATCAATGCTGGAGTCGAATGCGCTTAGTAAAATGCAGATAAGGTTACCATGGGAGCTAATGATAATCTCTTTGTTTTGATGTTTGCTTTCCAGTTCTTGAAGAAGAGCTAAGGCTCGCTGTTGAGCTTGTTGATTAGACTCGCCACCAACAAATGAAAAAGTCGGCTGTGACCAAAGTTGCATGAGGGCTTCTTCAAAGTCTTGGTCGGCAATCGCTTGACTACTTAGCTTTCGCTCTATTAGACGTCTGTCGGTTTGAATGGAGAGTTTAAGGCTTTGAGCCAAAGGCTCGACCGTTTGAATGGCTCTGCAGTAGGGGCTAGAATAAATGGCGGTAATGAATTTGTCTGCTAAAAATTCAAGCTGTGCCAAGGATTCTTGCCCTTTGTCTGATAATGGTCGGTTGATTTCATCAGGTGTATAGTTAGAATGCGCATGACGGATAAAATAGTAAGTGTTTTTCATAGGATGATTATAGCAAAATTTAAATCTCCATTCATTTTCTACCTATTTTCCACGCCGCCTTTTCTGTCTTTGTCCGCCTTTCGTGTTATAATAAACCTATGGAAAAAAAGAACAAATTATTATTAATCGATGGTTCGTCCGTTGCTTTTCGCGCTTTTTTTGCGCTTTATAATCAAATTGACCGTTTCAAGAGTCCATCGGGCCTGCATACCAATGCCATTTATGGCTTCCACCTCATGCTCAATCATCTCTTGGAGCGCGTGCAGCCGACTCATGTCCTGGTAGCTTTTGATGCTGGCAAGACGACCTTCCGGACCGAGATGTACGCCGACTATAAGGCTGGTCGGGCCAAGACACCGGATGAATTTCGTGAACAGCTGCCCTTTATCCGAGAGATGCTGCAGCACCTAGGCATTCACTACTACGACTTGGCTCGGTACGAGGCGGATGACATCATCGGAACCTTGGACAAGATGGCTGAAAAGACAGCTGCGCCTTACGATGTGACCATTGTCAGCGGCGATAAAGACTTGATTCAGCTGACGGATGATAATACCGTGGTGGAGATTTCCAAGAAAGGCGTGGCTGAGTTTGAGGAATTTACCCCAGCCTACCTCATGGAAAAGATGGGCATCACGCCAGAGCAGTTCATCGACCTCAAGGCGCTGATGGGCGATCAGTCGGACAATATCCCCGGAGTGACCAAGATCGGTGAGAAGACTGGTCTCAAGCTCCTCTTGGAGTATGGCTCTTTGGAAAATCTCTATGAAAATATTGACCAGCTCAAGGCTTCCAAGATGAAGGAAAATTTGATCAATGACAAGGACAAGGCTTTCTTATCCAAAACTCTAGCTACCATTAATACTCAGGCTCCGATTGAAATCGGGCTGGATGATTTGGTTTATAAGGGTCCTCAGGTAGAGGCTCTGAGCAAGTTCTACGACGAGATGGGCTTCAAGCAGCTCAAGGCTCAGCTAGGAACTGGTCAAGATCCGGTAGAAGTTAAACCAATTGAATTTACCAAAGTGACTGAGGTCACAGCAGATATGCTGGCACCAGAGCAATTTTTCTATTTTGAAATCTTGGGTGACAACTACCACAAGGAAGAGATTGTCGGCCTTGCTTGGGGAGATAGTCGTCAGATTTATGTCGGCACCAGCGATTTACTGCAGCAGCCTCTCTTTCAGGATTTTTTGACAAAAATAGCTCTGAAAACCTACGACCTCAAGCGGACCAAGGTACTGCTCAGTCATTATGGCATCGAGCTACCAGTAGCATCCTTTGATGCGCGTCTAGCCAAGTATCTGCTTTCGACGGTCGAGGACAATGAGCTGGCGACCATTGCTCGCCTCTACGGCCAAACAATTCTGCCGACGGATGACGAGGTTTATGGCAAGGGAGCCAAGCGCGCTTTGCCGGAGAAAGAGCAGCTCTTTGAGCATCTGGCTCGTAAGGTTCAAATACTGCTGGAAACAGAAGAGCCAATGCAAGAACAACTCCGCGCCCACAATCAGCTGGATTTGTTGCTTGAAATGGAGCAACCGCTGGCCTTTGTCCTAGCTAAGATGGAGATTGCGGGGATTAAGGTTGAGCGGGAAACCCTGCAGGGCATGCAGGCGGAAAATGAAAAGACGCTGGAAAGTCTGACTCAGGAGATTTATGATCTGGCTGGTCAGGAGTTTAATATTAACTCACCGAAACAGCTGGGAACCATTCTCTTTGAGGATATGGGGTTGCCGCTGGAGTACACCAAAAAGACCAAGACGGGCTACTCGACAGCGGTGGATGTGCTGGAGCGTTTAGCACCGATTGCACCGATTGTGTCTAAGATTCTGGAATACCGTCAAATCAGCAAGCTCCAGTCTACTTATATCATCGGACTGCAGGAGGCGATAGCGGCTGACGGTAAGATTCACACTCGCTATGTTCAGGATTTGACCCAGACTGGCCGTCTGTCCTCGGTTGACCCGAACTTGCAGAATATCCCCGTTCGTTTGGAGCAGGGGCGCCTCATTCGCAAGGCCTTTGTGCCAGAGTGGGCAGATAGCGTACTACTCAGCTCGGATTATTCCCAGATTGAGCTGCGGGTGCTGGCTCACATTTCGCAGGACGAGCATCTGATTGCTGCCTTTCAGCATGGAGAAGACATTCACACGGCTACCGCCATGCGGGTCTTTGGTATTGAAAAGGCAGAGGATGTGACACCAAATGACCGTCGCAATGCCAAGGCTGTCAACTTCGGAGTAGTCTATGGCATCTCCGACTTCGGGCTGGCCAATAATTTGGGAATTTCCCGCAAGGCTGCCAAGGACTACATTGAGACCTATTTTGAGCGTTTCCCTGGTATCAAGAATTATATGGAAACCATCGTTCGCGAAGCGCGTGATAAAGGCTATGTAGAGACCATTTATCATCGCCGCCGCTCCTTGCCGGACATCAATTCCCGCAACTTTAACATCCGAAATTTTGCGGAGCGCACAGCTATTAACAGCCCGATTCAAGGATCGGCCGCAGACATTCTCAAAGTTGCTATGATTAATCTGGATCGAGCTCTGACAGAGAAAAATTTCAAGTCTCGCATGCTCTTGCAGGTTCACGATGAAATCGTGCTAGAAGTGCCAGCTGACGAGCTAACAGCCGTCCGCCAGCTAGTCAAAGAAACCATGGAGGCTGCGATTAAGCTGGCCGTTCCACTAGTGGCTGATGAAAATGCCGGCCAAACTTGGTACGAGGCAAAGTAAGATAAGATACAAAGAGCGTCAAAACCGACTGAAAATTAGGCAGCCGGACGAAGGAGCGATGCTCCTAGAACGGATTATCTATTTTCCAAGGTTTTAGCTCAGACTCAGTTAAGACGCAAACAATGCAAAATTATCCAGCTTTATTATGAATGAGGAGGAAATCTATGACTTATCATTTTCAAAATCCCAGCGATGCCATCGTCAAGCATTATCTGAAAAACAGCAAGGTAATTGCTGTTGTTGGCTTGTCTGACCGCGAAGAAACGACCAGTAATCGTGTGTCCAAAGAGATGCAAGATCGGGGCTATCGCATTATCCCTGTCAATCCGCGGGCAGCGGGCAGTCAGATTTTTGGTGAGACTGTTTATGCCAGTCTCAAAGATATTCCTTTTCCGGTTGATATTGTCGATGTATACCGTCGCAGTGAGTTTTTGCCGGATGTGGCACTGGATTTTCTGCAGTCGGATGCCAAGATTTTCTGGGCTCAGTTGGGCTTGGAGAGTGAGGAGGCTGAGCAAATTTTGCGGGCAGCCGGTCGGGACGACATTGTCATGGACCGCTGCATTAAACGCGAGCATACCCGCTTGATTCTGGGCGAATAAGATGGCCAAGTTAGTCATCATTCGTGGCAATTCCGGCTCTGGCAAGTCTAGCCTAGCCAGGAAACTGCAGACTCACTATGGCCGAGGGACTCTCCTGATAGCGCAGGATACGGTTAGACGGGATATGCTCAAGGAAAAAGTTGAGCCGGGAAATTTGTCTATTGACCTGACGGAAACGTTGGCCAGCTTCGGCTACGAACATGATTTGCTGGTTCTGGTAGAAGGATTTTATGAGACAGACATTTACGGACAGATGCTAGAGCGGTTGAAAAAACTCTTCGCTCCGCAGGTCTTTGCCTACTACTATGACCTATCCTTTGAAGAAACAGTCCGCCGCCATCAGACTAGAGCTAAACAAGAAGAATTTTCCCCTGCCGACATGAAGCGCTGGTGGAAAGACCGAGACTTCTTAGGCTGGGAAGAGGAAGCTTTTTTTACAGATAAGGATTCACTAGAGACAGCCTTTGATAAAATCTGCTCTACCCTTGACAAGACAGAAATATAATAGTAAATAAAAAAACAACTCACAAGCTTAGGACAAGGAGTTCCGTGCTTGCGGGTTGTTTTCGTTTAGAATAGCTTTTTCTTTTTTCAACTCTTCGTAGAAAAGAATGTAAGCAGTCGCTGTATAAGGAAGAACCATAATATTCAGTACACCGTAAGTCATTTTGGCCAATAAATTCCAGCCGATGAAGCTCAGGTCTAGCATAAACAGCTTTCTTTTATAGCCCTTCATGAGCTTCCGACTTTGACGGATAGCAGAGAAAGCTCCCAGGTAGGTGTCAGTCTCAAGCTGGTCATATAGGATCAGCTCTGCTTGAGAATATGCGTAGTACTGAGGGATGGTGATGCCTAGACCAACCAATATCAAGAGGCTTCCCAGTAACATACCAGGGGTGTATTGAAGAATCTGCTGACCTGCCTCGCTTTGAGCAGTCAGCACAGTATGGGCAGGAAGTTTTTCCGAAATATTGAGAATCTTATAAGCATTGAAGACGGACAAAAGACTCCCGCAAAATATAGGAAGATTCCAAAGGAAAAGCAAGAGCTGCTTGAGCAAAACGGTTTTAAAAACAGGTGTGAAGTTCTTGCTCATAAAAAGATGCCCAATATCTGAAAAGCCAACGTCATCCTTTGTTTTACGAAGGACCTTCATCATAGTATAGCTGGCAGAAAGCAGTAGCAAGGTCAAGATAAACTGGATGGTTGTCGGGAAAAGATTTTTACTAATGAGAAGATAGATGGACTGGCTAAAAGTTAGGCTGGGAATGGAATCTCTTAGATTGTCATTAAGGGAAAGTAAGATGCTGAGGATGCTGACAAGGGTTGGGGTCGCAAACAAAAGAAAAATCCCCCTCGTTTGGCTGCGGACGTTACGAGCCTGAGCTCTGATGTTACTTAGTTTCATAATTCCTCCATTTGGATTTGTCTGTTACATTATATCATACCCCGTGACAGATAGAAGTTTTTTTGGTAAAATCATACGGTATCTTGTGAGCCCTTGCTGCTCATTATATAGAAGAAAAATCGCTGGGACTGTTTTTCCCAGCAGGAGGAAACATGTCAACATCACCGATTCAATATCGTTTGATCAAAAAAGAAAAGCACACAGGTGCTCGTTTGGGAGAGATTATCACGCCTCACGGGACTTTCCCGACGCCTATGTTTATGCCGGTTGGGACCCAGGCGACGGTCAAGACCCAGTCACCAGAAGAGCTCAAGCAAATGGGTTCTGGTATCATCTTGTCCAATACTTACCACCTCTGGCTGCGGCCAGGCGATGAGCTGATTGCCCGTGCAGGTGGTCTGCACAAGTTCATGAACTGGGATCAGCCTATTCTGACGGATAGTGGCGGTTTCCAGGTTTATTCTCTAGCTGACAGCCGCAATATCACAGAAGAAGGAGTAACTTTCAAGAACCACCTCAATGGTTCCAAAATGTTCCTGTCACCAGAAAAGGCCATCTCCATCCAGAACAATCTGGGCAGTGACATTATGATGTCCTTTGATGAATGCCCGCAGTTCTACCAGCCGTATGACTATGTCAAGAAGTCCATTGAGCGGACTAGCCGTTGGGCAGAGCGTGGACTCAAGGCCCACAGCCGTCCACACGACCAAGGTCTCTTTGGGATTGTTCAGGGTGCTGGCTTTGAAGATTTGCGCCGCCAATCTGCTCAAGACTTGGTCAGCATGGATTTTCCGGGCTACTCTATTGGAGGACTGGCTGTTGGTGAGTCTCACGAAGAGATGAATGCTGTGCTGGACTTCACAACGCCTATGCTGCCTGAAAACAAGCCTCGCTATCTCATGGGAGTTGGAGCGCCAGATAGCTTGATTGACGGGGTTATCCGTGGTGTGGATATGTTTGACTGCGTCCTGCCGACTCGGATTGCCCGAAACGGTACCTGTATGACTAGCGAAGGGCGTCTGGTTGTTAAAAACGCTCAGTTTGAGGAAGATTTCACGCCGCTGGACCATGACTGTGACTGCTACACTTGCAGCAACTATACGAGGGCCTATATTCGCCACTTGCTTAAAGCGGATGAAACCTTTGGCATCCGTCTGACCAGCTATCACAACCTCTACTTCTTGGTGAACCTTATGAAGAAGGTCCACCAAGCCATCATGGATGACAACTTGCTGGAATTCCGTGAGGACTTTATTGAGCGCTACGGCTACAATAAATCCAGCCGAAATTTTTAAGAAGCTCCATTTGAAAGGGGAAGCTATGTCTGATGAAGAGAAATTGCTGAAAAGATTGACAGCTTATCTGTCAGACGACCAAAAACATACCCTGCGTATTTATGGTCATGGTGCTTCGGGGAAGTCGACTTTTGCTCTAAAACTCCAGCTAGCCTTGGGTGAGGACCGAGCCAATCTGCTGGAAACAGATCCTTATGTAATTACTGGGGAGTATCGAGATTTGCTCAGTTCCAAAGATTTTCCTCATCAAAAAGTCACAGCCTGTCTCCCAGCTGTTCATGAACTCGGGAGTCTGGAGCGAGATATTTGCGCCTTGCAGTCTGGTCTGGATATTCTGACCATTGGCACAGCTTGGTCGTCTAGCTTGCGTTTATCAGCCCGAGAGCCTATTTTAATAGTAGAAGGTATGTCGGCTGCCTTTTTGCCTGAAAGTTTGTTTGATTTGTCGCTTTGCTTTTACACGGACGATCAGACTGAGTTAGAACGACGCTTGGCACGGGATGTGGCTGTGCGAGAGCGCAGGCCAGAGTGGATAGAGCAGACGCATCTGGCTCGACGAGAGCAATATAGGCACTTTTATCAGCCCTATCTAGCGGCTGCCGACCTTGTCATCTGCCAGTCAGGCAACAGCTTTCGCATCGAAAAGGACAGCCCCTTACTATAAAATAAAGTAGCCAAGAGTAAATTTTCATTTATAATCTCACTGATGTGCGTCAGTGAGATTTTGTATTTTCTGAATACAAACTCGAATAAATAGGTTAAAAGTCTAAATTTTCTTCTCTATAATGATTTACAAGACTTATAAATTGTTTAGAAAACACTTTCATAAAAAATTATCCTAAAAATCTTTAAAAAATTACTCAAATCCCTTGCAATGACTGGTTCTTTGTGTTAAGATACTATGGTGCTGTAAAAATACAGTGTGTAGCTTTGATGCAAGAGGTTGCGACACGCTCGGTTGCATTGCCACGCAATCGCCTGTCGGTTTTCTTGTGGAGCTAGCCTATTATCTTAAATAGACGAAAAGGAGAAAAAGATGGCAAACAAAAAAATCCGCATCCGTTTGAAAGCTTACGAACATCGTACACTTGATACAGCGGCTGCAAAAATCGTAGAAACTGCTACTCGTACTGGTGCTGAAGTTGCGGGTCCAATCCCACTTCCAACTGAGCGCAGCCTCTACACAATCATTCGTGCGACTCACAAATACAAAGACTCTCGCGAACAATTTGAAATGCGTACTCACAAACGCTTGATTGATATCATCAACCCAACTCAAAAAACAGTTGACGCTTTGATGAAATTGGATCTTCCAAGTGGTGTGAACGTAGAGATTAAACTTTAATCTAAAGTTTGATCTAAACCAGAGCATGAAAAACGCTCGTTAAAAACTTTTTGAAAAAAATTATAGAAAAGGAAACATTTTCTCATGACAAAAGGAATCTTAGGGAAAAAAGTGGGAATGACTCAAATCTTCACTGAAGCTGGCGAATTAATCCCTGTAACTGTTGTTGAAGCAGCTCCAAACGTTGTTCTTCAAGTTAAAACAGTTGAAACAGATGGTTACAACGCAGTTCAAGTTGGTTTTGATGACCTTCGTGACGTATTGAGCAACAAACCTGCCAAAGGCCATGTAGCGAAAGCTAACACAGCTCCTAAGCGCTTCATTCGTGAATTCAAAAACATTGAAGGCTTGGAAGTAGGAGCAGAAATCACTGTCGATACATTCGAAGCTGGTGATGTTGTTGATGTAACAGGAACTTCAAAAGGTAAAGGTTTCCAAGGTGTTATCAAACGCCACGGCCAATCTCGTGGTCCAATGGCTCACGGTTCACGTTACCACCGTCGTCCTGGTTCAATGGGACCAGTTGCGCCAAACCGCGTGTTCAAAAACAAACGCTTGGCTGGACGTATGGGCGGTAACCGTGTAACGATTCAAAACCTTGAAATCGTACAGGTTGTTCCAGAGAAGAACGTTATCCTGATTAAAGGTAACGTACCAGGTGCTAAGAAATCTCTTATCACTATCAAGTCAGCAGTTAAAGCTGGTAAATAATAAAGAAAGGGGAAATCAGTCACAATGGCAAACGTAAAATTATTTGACCAAACTGGTAAAGAAGCTGGTGAAGTAGTTCTGAACGATGCGGTCTTTGGTATTGAGCCAAATGAATCAGTTGTCTTTGATGTTATCATCAGCCAACGCGCTAGCCTTCGTCAAGGAACTCACGCTGTTAAAAACCGTTCTGCAGTATCAGGCGGCGGACGCAAACCATGGCGTCAAAAAGGAACTGGACGTGCTCGTCAAGGTTCTATCCGCTCTCCACAATGGCGTGGTGGTGGTATCGTATTCGGTCCAACTCCTCGTTCATATGCTTACAAACTTCCACGTAAAGTTCGTAGATTGGCATTGAAATCAGTTTACTCTGAAAAAGTTGCTGAAAACAAATTCGTAGCTGTAGACAGCCTTTCATTTACAGCTCCAAAAACTGCTGAGTTTGCAAAAGTGCTTGCTGCACTGAGCATCGATACTAAAGTTCTTGTTATCCTTGAAGAAGGAAATGAATTCGCTGCACTTTCAGCTCGCAACCTTCCAAACGTGAAAGTTGCAACTGCAACAACTGCAAGCGTTCTGGACATCGTAAACAGCGATAAACTTCTGGTTACTCAGGCAGCTATCTCTAAAATTGAGGAGGTTCTTGCATAATGAATTTGTACGACGTAATCAAAAAACCTGTTATCACTGAAGGTTCAATGGCTCAGTACGAAGCAGGCAAATACGTATTTGAAGTGGACACTCGCGCTCACAAGCTCTTAATCAAGCAAGCTGTTGAAGCTGCTTTTGAGGGAGTTAAGGTTGCTAACGTTAACACTATCAATGTAAAACCAAAAGCAAAACGCGTTGGACGCTACACTGGTTTTACAAACAAAACTAAAAAAGCTATCGTAACACTGACAGCTGATTCTAAAGCAATCGAGTTGTTCGGTGCAGAAGAAGAATAATCTAAGGAGGAAATATCGTGGGAATTCGTGTTTATAAACCAACAACAAACGGTCGCCGTAATATGACTTCTTTGGATTTCGCTGAGATCACTACCAGCACTCCAGAAAAATCTTTGCTTGTTTCTTTGAAGAGCAAGGCTGGTCGTAATAACAACGGTCGCATCACTGTTCGTCACCAAGGTGGCGGCCACAAACGTCACTACCGTTTGATTGACTTCAAGCGTAACAAAGACGCTGTTGAAGCAGTTGTAAAAACAATCGAGTATGATCCAAATCGTTCAGCAAACATCGCTTTGGTTCACTACACTGACGGTGTGAAGGCTTATATCATCGCTCCTAAAGGTCTTGAAGTTGGTCAACGTATCGTTTCAGGTCCTGAAGCAGATATCAAAGTCGGAAACGCTCTTCCGCTTGCTAACATCCCAGTTGGTACTTTGGTTCACAACATTGAGTTGAAACCAGGCCGTGGTGGAGAATTGGTTCGTGCTGCTGGAGCTTCTGCTCAAGTATTGGGTCAAGAAGGTAAGTACACTCTTGTTCGTCTTCAATCAGGCGAAGTTCGTATGATTCTTGGTACTTGCCGCGCTACAGTTGGTGTTGTCGGAAACGAACAACATGGACTTGTAAATCTTGGTAAAGCAGGACGTAGCCGTTGGAAAGGTATCCGCCCAACAGTTCGCGGTTCTGTAATGAACCCTAACGATCACCCACACGGTGGTGGTGAAGGTAAAGCACCAGTTGGTCGTAAAGCGCCATCTACTCCATGGGGCAAACCTGCTCTTGGACTTAAAACTCGTAACAAAAAAGCGAAATCTGACAAACTTATCGTTCGTCGTCGCAACGAGAAATAATTTAAAACAATCTATCCGCCAGCTCGGTAGCGCTGCTTAGTCAGCGCAGGCCGCTGTGGTACTTATTTAAAGGAGAAAATATAAAATGGGACGCAGTCTTAAAAAAGGACCTTTCGTCGATGAGCATCTGATGAAGAAAGTTGAAGCTCAAGCTAACGACGAAAAGAAAAAAGTCATCAAAACTTGGTCACGTCGTTCAACGATCTTCCCAAGTTTCATTGGTTACACAATCGCAGTTTATGACGGACGTAAACACGTGCCTGTTTACATCCAGGAAGACATGGTAGGTCACAAGCTTGGTGAATTTGCGCCAACTCGTACTTACAAGGGTCACGCTGCAGACGACAAGAAAACACGTAGAAAATAAGGAGAACATAAATGGCAGAAATTACTTCAGCTAAAGCAATGGCTCGTACAGTGCGTGTTTCACCTCGTAAATCTCGTCTGGTTCTTGACAATATTCGTGGTAAAAACGTCGCTGACGCAATCGCAATCTTGAAATTCACTCCAAACAAAGCTGCTGGCATTATCGAAAAAGTTTTGAACTCTGCAATCGCTAATGCTGAAAACAACTTTGGTTTGGAAAAAGCAAACTTGGTAGTATCTGAAGCTTTCGCAAACGAAGGACCAACTATGAAACGTTTCCGTCCGCGCGCTAAAGGTTCAGCTTCACCAATCAACAAACGCACAAGCCACATTACTGTGGTTGTTGCAGAAAAATAAGGAGGTAACATCGTGGGTCAAAAAGTACATCCAATTGGTATGCGTGTCGGCATCATCCGTGATTGGGATGCCAAATGGTATGCTGAAAAAGAATACGCGGATTACCTTCATGAAGATCTTGCAATCCGTAAATTCGTTCAAAAAGAATTGGCTGACGCAGCGATTTCAACTATTGAAATTGAACGCGCAGTAAACAAAGTAAACGTTTCTCTTCACACTGCTAAGCCAGGCATGGTTATCGGTAAAGGTGGAGCAAACGTTGATGCACTCCGTGCAAAACTCAACAAATTGACTGGAAAACAAGTCCACATCAACATCATCGAAATCAAGCGTCCTGACTTGGATGCGCATCTGGTTGGTGAAGGAATTGCTCGCCAGCTTGAGCAGCGTGTTGCTTTCCGTCGTGCTCAAAAACAAGCTATCCAACGTACAATGCGTGCAGGAGCTAAAGGAATCAAAACTCAAGTATCAGGTCGTTTGAACGGTGCAGATATTGCCCGCAGCGAAGGTTACTCTGAGGGAACTGTTCCGCTTCACACTCTTCGTGCGGATATCGATTACGCTTGGGAAGAAGCTGATACTACTTACGGTAAACTGGGTGTTAAAGTCTGGATCTACCGTGGAGAAGTCCTTCCAGCTCGTAAAAACACTAAAGGAGGTAAATAACCAATGTTAGTACCTAAACGTGTTAAACACCGTCGCGAATTCCGTGGAAAAATGCGCGGTGAAGCTAAAGGCGGAAAAGAAGTAGCATTTGGAGAATACGGTCTTCAAGCAACTACTAGCCACTGGATCACTAACCGCCAAATCGAAGCTGCCCGTATCGCTATGACTCGTTACATGAAGCGTGGTGGTAAAGTTTGGATTAAAATCTTCCCACACAAATCATACACTGCAAAAGCTATCGGTGTACGGATGGGATCTGGTAAAGGTGCTCCAGAAGGTTGGGTTGCACCGGTTAAGCGTGGCAAAGTAATGTTTGAAGTTGCTGGCGTTTCAGAAGAAATCGCTCGCGAAGCGCTTCGCCTTGCAAGCCACAAACTTCCAGTTAAATGTAAATTCGTAAAACGTGAAGCAGAATAAGGAGAAGGCATGAAACTTAATGAAGTAAAAGAATTTGTTAAAGAACTTCGTGGTCTTTCTCAAGAAGAACTCGCGAAGCGTGAAAATGAATTGAAGAAAGAATTGTTTGATCTTCGTTTCCAAGCAGCTGCTGGCCAATTGGAGCAGACAGCTCGCCTGAAAGAAGTGAAAAAACAAATCGCTCGTATCAAAACTGTTCAATCAGAAGTTAAATAATAGACTAGGGAAGGAGAATTTCAATGGAACGCAATAATCGTAAAGTTCTTGTCGGACGCGTTGTTTCTGACAAAATGGACAAAACAATCACAGTTGTAGTTGAAACTAAACGTAACCACCCAGTCTATGGTAAACGTATTAACTACTCTAAGAAGTACAAAGCACATGACGAAAACAATGTTGCCAAAGAAGGCGATATCGTTCGTATCATGGAAACTCGTCCGCTTTCAGCTACAAAACGCTTCCGTCTTGTAGAAGTCGTTGAAGAAGCGGTTATCATCTAATCAAACCAGAAAGGAGAAAACTTAAATGATTCAAACAGAAACTCGTTTGAAAGTTGCCGACAACAGCGGCGCTCGCGAAATCTTGACAATCAAAGTTCTTGGTGGCTCAGGACGTAAGTTCGCTAACATCGGTGATGTAATCGTTGCGTCTGTAAAACAAGCTACTCCTGGTGGTGCGGTTAAGAAAGGTGACGTTGTAAAAGCTGTTATCGTTCGTACTAAATCAGGTGCTCGTCGTAAAGATGGTTCATACATCAAATTTGACGAAAACGCTGCAGTCATCATCCGTGAAGACAAAACTCCTCGCGGAACTCGTATCTTCGGCCCAGTTGCTCGTGAATTGCGTGACGGCGGCTTCATGAAGATCGTATCATTGGCTCCAGAAGTACTTTAATCAAAATTAACAAACACAGTCCCCTGGCAAAAGTCAGGGTGCCCCTATGGGCGTAAGAATTAAGAGGAGAAATAAATGTTTGTAAAAAAAGGCGACAAAGTTCGCGTAATTGCTGGTAAAGACAAGGGTGTTGAAGCACTTGTTGTTACAGCTCTTCCAAAAGTAAACAAAGTTGTTGTTGAAGGTGTAAACATCGTTAAGAAACACCAAAAGCCAAATAACGAAAACCCTCAAGGTGCTATCGTGGAAAAAGAAGCACCAATCCATGTGTCAAACGTTCAAGTTCTTGACAAAAATGGTGTTGCAGGACGTGTTGGCTACAAGTTTGTAGACGGCAAAAAAGTTCGTTACAATAAAAAATCAGGCGAAGTGCTTGACTAATCACGAAGGAAAGGAGAAGTATAATGGCAAATCGTTTAAAAGAAAAATATCTTAAAGAAGTAGTTCCAGCTTTGACTGAAAAGTTCAACTACTCATCTGTTATGGCTGTGCCAAAAGTGGATAAAATCGTTTTGAACATGGGTGTCGGTGACGCTGTATCAAACGCTAAAAACCTTGAAAAAGCTGCTGAAGAATTGGCTCTTATCTCAGGTCAAAAACCACTTATCACTAAAGCTAAAAAATCAATCGCCGGCTTCCGTCTTCGTGAAGGTGTAGCGATCGGTGCTAAAGTAACCCTTCGTGGCGAACGTATGTATGAATTCTTGGATAAATTGGTTTCAGTTTCTCTTCCACGTGTTCGTGACTTCCACGGTGTTCCAACAAAATCTTTTGATGGACGCGGAAACTACACACTTGGTGTGAAAGAACAATTGATCTTCCCAGAAATCAACTTTGATGACGTTGATAAGACTCGCGGTCTTGACATCGTTATCGTAACAACTGCTAACACTGACGAAGAGTCACGCGAATTGCTTACAGGCCTTGGAATGCCTTTTGCAAAATAATATAGGAGGTAAAACAAATGGCTAAAAAATCAATGATTGCTAAGAACAAACGCCCAGCTAAGTTCTCTACGCAAGCTTATACTCGTTGTGAAAAATGTGGCCGTCCACATTCCGTTTACCGCAAGTTTAAACTTTGCCGTGTTTGCTTCCGTGAATTAGCATACAAAGGACAAATCCCAGGCGTTACCAAAGCATCTTGGTAATATCATGATACAAAGAGCGTAACAACCACAGCAAAAATAGGAAATTTGGTGAAGGAGCGATGCTCCAAAACAAATTTATCTTTTTTGCCCAGGTTGTAGCTCGTGTTCAAATAAGAGTTATCTTATTCGAATGTGTCAATACAATCTGAGCCCAGCTCAATCATTAACTAGCAAGTGCAGCTTGCAAACTACTAGTAAGAGGAGAAATATAAAATGGTTATGACTGACCCAATTGCAGACTTCCTGACACGTATCCGTAATGCTAACCAAGCAAACCACGAAGTGCTTGAAGTGCCTGCATCAAACATCAAAAAAGGGATTGCTGAAATCCTGAAGCGTGAAGGTTTTGTAAAAAACGTTGAAATCATCGAAGATGACAAACAAGGCATCATCCGTGTATTCCTTAAATACGGACAAAATGGTGAAAAAGTTATCACTGGTTTGAAACGTATTTCAAAACCAGGTCTGCGTGTTTACAAGAAACGCGAAGATCTTCCAAAAGTTCTGAATGGACTTGGAATTGCTATCCTTTCAACATCTGAAGGTTTGCTGACTGATAAAGAAGCACGCCAAAAGAATGTTGGTGGAGAAGTTATCGCTTACGTTTGGTAATATTTAGTTCCCAATTTCCTTGTGACTCTTCGTTATCTTCTCTTGCCTAACCCAAAGTTATGCCTGCGAGACGATGCCTAGATTCACTTTGAAATTGAAAACTAAATGTTCCTTTAAATCGAGAAATCGATTTAAGGCCCCGTGAAAACTGGTCGCTTGCGGCCTGACAATCTAACAGGAGAATATATACATGTCACGTATTGGTAATAAAGTTATCGTGTTGCCTGCTGGTGTTGAGATCAGCAACAAAGACAACGTTGTAACTGTAAAAGGACCTAAAGGAGAACTGACTCGTGAGTTCTCAAAAGATATTGAAATCCGTGTGGAAGGAACTGAAGTAACTCTTCACCGTCCAAACGATTCAAAAGAAATGAAAACAATCCACGGAACAACTCGTGCCCTTTTGAACAACATGGTTGTTGGTGTATCAGAAGGATTCAAGAAAGAACTTGAAATGCGCGGGGTTGGTTACCGTGCACAACTTCAAGGCAAAAAGCTTGTACTTTCAGTTGGTAAATCTCATCCAGACGAAGTAGAAGCACCAGAAGGCATCACTTTTGAACTTCCAAACCCAACAACTATCGTTGTCAGCGGAATTTCAAAAGAAGTAGTCGGACAAACTGCAGCTTACGTACGTAGTCTGCGTGCTCCAGAGCCATACAAAGGTAAAGGTATCCGCTACGTTGGTGAATTCGTTCGCCGCAAAGAAGGTAAAACTGGTAAATAATCTTGTCTGGCTGATTTTTTCAGCCAAACAAGCTGTTTCCCAAGGTTGTGCATAAGCACAAGATTAAAATTAAGAGGTGAAAATTGTGATTACGAAACCAGATAAAAATAAAATCCGCCAAAAACGCCACCGTCGCGTTCGCGGAAAACTCTCTGGAACTGCTGATCGCCCACGTTTGAACGTATTCCGTTCTAATACAGGCATCTACGCTCAAGTGATTGATGACGTAGCGGGTGTAACGCTCGCAAGCGCTTCAACTCTTGACAAAGAAGTTTCAAAAGGAACTAAAACAGAACAAGCCGTTGTTGTTGGTAAGCTCGTTGCTGAACGTGCAGTTGCTAAAGGTATTTCTGAAGTCGTCTTCGACCGCGGTGGATATCTCTATCACGGACGTGTAAAAGCTTTGGCTGATGCAGCTCGTGAAAACGGATTGAAATTCTAAGAGGAGGACACTAGAAAATGGCATTTAAAGACAACGCAGTTGAACTTGAAGAACGTTTAGTTGCCATCAACCGTGTTACAAAAGTTGTTAAAGGTGGACGTCGTCTTCGCTTTGCAGCTCTTGTAGTTGTTGGTGATCGCAATGGTCGTGTTGGCTTCGGTACTGGTAAAGCTCAAGAAGTACCAGAAGCAATCCGCAAAGCAGTTGAAGATGCGAAGAAGAATTTGATTGAAGTACCAATGGTTGGCACAACAATTCCTCACGAAGTTCTTTCAGAATTTGGCGGAGCTAAAGTATTGCTTAAGCCAGCTGTTGAGGGTTCTGGAGTTGCTGCTGGTGGTGCGGTTCGTGCAGTCATCGAGTTGGCAGGTGTAGCAGATGTTACATCTAAATCTCTTGGCTCTAACACTCCAATCAACATCGTTCGCGCAACTGTTGAAGGTTTGAAACAATTAAAACGCGCTGAAGAAGTTGCTGCCCTTCGTGGTATTTCAGTTTCTGACTTGGCATAAGAAAGGGGATAACATGGCTCAAATTAAAATTACTTTGACTAAGTCTCCAATCGGACGCATCCCGTCACAACGTAAAACTGTTGTAGCACTTGGACTTGGCAAATTGAACAGCTCAGTTATCAAAGAAGATAATCCAGCAGTACGCGGTATGATTACTGCAGTATCACACTTGGTAACTGTTGAAGAAGTTAAATAAGCTTTGCTGATTTAACAACTTTAAATTAAAATACGTTAGGGGATGGGATTTTCTCAGCCCCTAAAACTAAATATATGTATAGGCGAGTTTATATAGGAGACACCTTTTCTCCTATATGAGCGCTAGCATTTTACAAAAGAGGAGAAATAATATAATGAAACTTCATGAATTACAACCTGCTGCAGGTTCTCGTAAAGTCCGCAACCGTGTTGGTCGTGGTACATCATCTGGTAACGGTAAAACATCTGGCCGTGGTCAAAAAGGTCAAAAAGCTCGTAGCGGTGGCGGCGTTCGCCTTGGTTTTGAAGGTGGACAAACTCCATTGTTCCGTCGTCTTCCAAAACGTGGTTTCTTGAACATCAACCGCAAAGAATATGCGATTGTTAACCTTGACCAACTGAACGCCTTTGAAGATGGCGCTGAAGTAACACCAGTTGTTCTCATCGAAGCAGGTATTGTAAAAGCTGAAAAATCAGGTATCAAGATTCTTGGTAACGGAGAATTGACAAAGAAATTGACTGTTAAGGCAGCTAAATTCTCTAAATCAGCTGAAGAAGCTATCACTGCTAAAGGTGGTTCAGTGGAAGTCATCTAAGCGAGGTGACCTATGTTTTTCAAACTATTAAAAGACGCATTTAAAATCAAACAGGTACGATCTAAGATTCTGTTCACGATTTTTATTATCTTAGTTTTCCGTATCGGTACAACCATAACGGTTCCGGGGATTAATGCCAAAGCCTTAAGCAATTTGAATGATTTGCCATTCCTGAATATGCTAAGCCTGGTCTCTGGTAACGCCATGCGCAACTTCTCTGTCTTTGCACTTGGAGTCAGTCCTTACATCACAGCTTCGATCGTTGTTCAGCTGCTGCAAATGGACTTGCTTCCGAAGTTTGTAGAGTGGGGCAAGCAAGGGGAAGTGGGACGGAGGAAGCTGAATCAAGCGACCCGTTATATCGCCCTAGTTTTGGCCTTTGTGCAGGCAATTGGGATTACCGCTGGTTTTGATACTCTCTCAAGAGCTAATCTGGTTGCCAATCCTAATGTGCAGACCTACGCTTTGATTTGCGTTCTTCTAGCAACTGGTTCAATGATTGTAACTTGGCTGGGTGAGCAGATTACAGACAAGGGTTACGGAAATGGCGTTTCCATGATCATCTTTGCTGGTATCGTTTCAGCTATCCCTGATATGATTAAAGGTATCTATGAAGATTACTTTGTAAATATTCCTAGTGAACGCTTGACTTCATCTTTCATTTTTGTAGGGATTCTGATTGTGGCAGTCCTGCTTATCATTTACTTTACAACCTTTGTACAGCAGGCTGAATATAAAATTCCAATTCAGTATACGAAAGTAGCTAAGGGTGCACCTTCTAGCTCCTATCTGCCACTGAAAGTCAATCCGGCTGGGGTTATTCCAGTAATCTTTGCCAGCTCGATTACAGCTGCACCGGCAGCGATTTTCCAAGTTGTCAGTGCCTTGGGCTATGACGCAGATTGGGTTAAGACAGCTCAGTCACTTTTGGCAACAACGACCATTAGTGGCATGTTCATGTACGCCTTCCTGATTGTCCTCTTTACATTCTTCTATACTTTTGTACAGATTAATCCAGAGAAGACAGCAGAAAATCTGCAAAAGAGCGGAGCCTACATTCCAGGTGTTCGTCCAGGTAAAGGAACAGAAGACTATATGTCTAAGCTGCTTCGTCGTTTGGCAACAGTGGGATCTCTCTTCCTAGGTTTCATTTCTATCCTGCCTATTTTGGCTAAAGATGTATTTGGATTGACAGATGCCGTTGCTCTTGGAGGAACCAGTCTCTTGATCATCATCTCAACCGGTATTGAGGGAATGAAACAGCTAGAAGGCTACCTGCTGAAGAGAAAGTATGTCGGCTTTATGGATACTTCAGAGTAAGGGACTTTTTGAATAGCTTTTCTAATGAGAAGCCCGTTCAGATAACCTTTCTTGAACCGAAAATAAACAAAATAAAAGGGGACAGAGTAGACTCACCCCCTTCTATTTTGTTTTTAAACGAGTTTATTAATCGGTTTAATAGATTGCTTTAAAAACAAAAAAGGAGACCAATCATGAATCTTTTGATTATGGGCTTACCAGGTGCTGGTAAAGGAACTCAAGCTGCTAAAATCGTTGAGCATTTCAATGTTGCGCATATTTCGACTGGAGATATGTTCCGTGCAGCGATTGCTAACCAAACAGAGATGGGCGTTTTAGCCAAGTCATATATTGACAAGGGCGAGTTGGTTCCAGACCAAGTGACAAACGGCATTGTCAAAGAGCGCTTGAGCCAGGATGATATTAAGCAAACAGGCTTCCTCTTGGATGGCTATCCGCGCACGATTGAGCAAGCAAATGCCTTGGATCAAACACTAGCAGAGCTTGATTTGGCTTTGGACGGAGTTATCAATATCGAAGTGGATCCTAACAGCTTACTGGAGCGTTTGAGCGGTCGGATTATCCATCGTGAAACAGGTGAAACCTTCCACAAGGTCTTCAATCCGCCAGCAGACTACAAGGAAGAGGATTATTACCAGCGTGAAGATGACAAGCCTGAGACAGTTAAACGTCGTTTGGATGTCAATATCGCTCAGGGTCAGCCGATTATTGATCACTATCGCAGCAAAGGTCTGGTCCATGATATTCAAGGAAATCAAGATATTAATGATGTCTTCTCAGCTATCGAAAAAGTCTTGACAAATTTGAAATAAAAGCGTTTTTCCTGCTTGCAATATTTGACAAGTAGTGATACAATGAATTAGTCTGACTTATAATTGTTACCTCTGTGCTCAGAGGGATCAAATCGAAATTTATGGAGGTACTTTTGCGTGGCAAAAGACGATGTGATTGAGGTTGAAGGCAAGGTAGTTGATACAATGCCTAATGCAATGTTTACGGTTGAACTTGAAAATGGACATCAGATTTTAGCAACAGTTTCTGGTAAAATTCGTAAAAACTATATTCGTATTTTAGCGGGAGACCGTGTGACTGTAGAAATGAGTCCTTATGATTTGACACGTGGACGGATCACATACCGCTTTAAATAATCGAAAAACTTGGAGGGAAAAAATGAAAGTAAGACCATCGGTCAAACCAATTTGCGAATACTGCAAAGTTATTCGTCGTAATGGTCGTGTTATGGTAATTTGCCCAGCAAATCCAAAACACAAACAACGTCAAGGATAAGATAGAAAGGAGAAAAAATGGCTCGTATTGCTGGAGTTGACATTCCAAATGACAAACGTGTAGTCGTTTCACTGACTTATGTGTACGGTATCGGACTTCCAACTTCTAAGAAAATCTTGGCAGCTGCTGGAGTTTCAGAAGATATTCGTGTAAAAGATCTTACAATCGAACAAGAAGACGCTATCCGTCGTGAAGTAGATGCGATTAAAGTTGAAGGTGACCTTCGTCGTGAAGTAAACTTGAACATCAAACGTTTGATGGAAATCGGTTCATACCGTGGAATCCGTCACCGTCGTGGACTTCCTGTCCGTGGACAAAACACTAAAAATAACGCCCGCACTCGTAAAGGTAAAGCTGTTGCGATTGCAGGTAAGAAAAAATAATATAAGGAGGTAAAAAGTCTTGGCTAAACCAACACGTAAACGTCGTGTGAAGAAAAATATCGAATCCGGTATTGCTCATATTCACGCTACATTTAATAACACTATTGTTATGATTACTGATGTGCATGGTAACGCGATTGCTTGGTCATCTGCTGGAGCTCTTGGATTTAAAGGTTCTCGTAAATCTACACCATTTGCTGCCCAAATGGCATCTGAAGCAGCTGCTAAATCTGCACAGGAACACGGTCTGAAATCAGTTGAAGTTACTGTAAAAGGTCCAGGTTCTGGTCGTGAGTCTGCTATTCGTGCTCTTGCTGCCGCTGGTCTTGAAGTAACAGCTATTCGTGATGTGACTCCTGTACCACACAATGGTGCTCGTCCTCCAAAACGTCGCCGTGTATAATCACCAACCGTTACACTGCTTTTCGTTTAAGAGGGAGTATAGCAAATGATTGAGTTTGAAAAACCAAATATAACAAAAATTGATGAAAATAAAGATTATGGCAAGTTTGTAGTAGAGCCGCTTGAGCGTGGCTATGGTACAACACTGGGAAATTCTCTTCGCCGTGTGCTTTTGGCTTCACTTCCAGGAGCTGCTGTTACTTCAATTAATATTGAAGGTGTTTTGCACGAGTTTGATACAATTTCCGGTGTCCGCGAAGACGTGATGCAAATTATTCTGAACGTCAAAGGGATTGCTGTAAAATCTTACGTCCAAGACGAAAAGATTATTGAACTGGATGTTGAAGGCCCAGCAGAAGTAACTGCCGGAGACATTTTGACAGACAGTGATATTGAAATTATAAACCCTGATCATTATCTCTTTACAATCGGAGAAGGCGCAAGCTTTAAGGCAACGATGACTGTCAACAGCGGTCGTGGTTATGTGCCTGCAGATGAAAATAAGAAAGATGATGCACCAGTGGGAACACTTGCGGTGGATTCTATCTATACGCCAGTGACAAAAGTTAATTACCAGGTTGAGCCAGCTCGTGTTGGTAGCAACGATGGTTTTGACAAACTAACCCTTGAAATTTTAACGAATGGAACAATTATTCCAGAAGATGCTTTGGGACTTTCAGCCCGCATCCTTACGGAACATTTGAATCTCTTCACTAATCTGACAGAAGTAGCTATCGCTGCAGACGTTATGAAGGAAGCAGAAAAGACTTCTGATGACCGCATTTTGGAACGGACCATCGAAGAATTAGATTTGTCAGTTCGCTCATACAACTGTTTGAAACGTGCAGGTATCAATACTGTATTTGATTTGACAGAAAAATCTGAGCCTGAAATGATGAAAGTTCGTAACTTGGGACGCAAGAGTCTGGAAGAAGTAAAAGTTAAACTTGCTGATCTCGGTCTGGGGTTAAAAAACGATAAATAAAGGAGGAATACATGGCTTACCGTAAACTAGGACGCACTAGCTCGCAACGTAAAGCGATGCTTCGCGATTTGACTACTGATTTGCTGATCAACGAATCAATCGTGACAACTGAAGCTCGTGCTAAAGAAATCCGTAAAACAGTAGAAAAAATGATTACATTGGGCAAACGTGGAGACTTGCACGCTCGCCGTCAAGCTGCAGCTTTTGTACGTAATGAAATCGCATCAGAAAACTATGATGAAGCAACAGAAAAGTATACTACAACTACTGCTCTTCAAAAATTGTTCTCTGAGATTGCACCACGCTATGCAGAGCGCAACGGTGGATATACTCGTATCCTGAAAACTGAACCGCGCCGTGGAGATGCTGCGCCAATGGCAATCATCGAATTAGTTTAAGATCATCAATCTTTGTTGAGTGTTATGATGATGGAATAGAATCTCTATTCTTAGTCTAGCTCTGGTCTACCGCTAGGATTCTTTCCTAGCGGGAACACTCATCATATAGTTGATAATAGGTAGACGCTTGTTTACGAAATTGCTTTTAAGGCAAAAACAATTTCGTAAGCAGGCGTTTTTGCATGAGGCTAGGAAAATACCTGAAATTTTGTTATAATACTTTAACACTATCAAAAATTTATAGGAAATGGAAATGATGGATTCAATCCAAATTTTAAAAGAACGCTATTTAAAGAATATCAAAGAAAATCCAACGGTATACATTGGCATTGAGTTAGAATTTCCTATTGTCAATAGCCAGGGCGGAGCGACTGATACAAATGTTGCAAAAAATCTCTTAAAACATCTGTTGGAAGAGTATGATTTTGAGGCAGAACGATTTGACAGAGACGGGAATCCCATTCAACTGAAATCTACTAAAAATGAAGACAGAATTCTTTTTGAGGTCTCTTACAATACTTTGGAATTTGCTTTTGCCAAGGCTAGCAGAATTCAAGAAGTTGAAGAGCGTTTTAAGAACTATCTGAGCATTATTCAGGCAATTCTACGCAAAGAAAACCATGAAATTCAAGGTAAAGGAATTCATCCTTTCTGGGCAGAAAATGATAATAGTCCAGTTAAGTATCCAAGATATGAAATGTTGATGCAGTATTTAGCTATGGGAAAGAACATGGATGGTCTGCACAATTATCCAGAATATGGTGCTTTTATTTGTGGGAGTCAAGTTCAGCTGGATGTCTCAAGAGAAAATTATTTAACTGTTATCAATGTCTTCAATCAAATTGAAGCTGCTAAGGCATACCTCTTTGCTAATTCAGAGTTTTCGGATTCTTCTTGGGATACAAAAATAGCTCGGGATATTTTCTGGGAGCAATCGATGCATGGCATTTTACAGGAAAATGCGGGTGTGAATTCGAAAGATTTTCAAACTGAAGATGATTTTTTTGCATATCTCAATAGATCAGCACTTTTTACTGCCGAACGTGAAGGTAAATCCTACTATTTCTATCCGATAGCTGCTAATGAATACTTGAGCCAGAAAACTATTGAAGCTTATAGCCTTTCAGGTGAAAAAGTAAACTTGACTCCAAGGGAAGCAGACTTCAAGAATCACAGAAGTTACCAGTATCAAGATTTGACGACACGGGGGACAGTAGAGTTTCGGAGTGTCTGTACTCAGCCTTTTGATAGAACCTTTTCTTCTGCTGCTTTTCATCTTGGTATTTTAGAAAATTTGGAAAGTGTAAAAGCCTATTTACAAAACGCTCCCTTCTTTCAGGAGGAAAGTCGGGATTACAAAGCTTTAAGAAGAAAGTTTTCTAAAAAAGAGTTAACCGCAAGTGAAACAGATCATATTTATGAATTCACAAAGACTTTGCTTCAGCTGGCGAGAGCTGGTTTATTAGCTCGTCAACTAGGTGAGGAAGCTTATCTTCCCACTCTTTAATAGAGGCTAGCCTCTGATGAATAAAAAATTCTAGAAAACTTTTAATTTTTTTCAAAAAAGGTATTGACAGTTGGTGGGTATAGGTGATATACTAATATAGTTGTCGCGAAAGACAAAGCCCTTTGAAAACTGAACAAGACGAACCAAGTGCAGGGTGACATAGAGATATGTAACCTGTCAAAAAACGAAAATAAATCTGTCAGTGGACAGTAATGAGTGCGAACTCAAACTTTTTAATGAGAGTTTGATCCTGGCTCAGGACGAACGCTGGCGGCGTGCCTAATACATGCAAGTAGAACGCTGAAGAGAGGAGCTTGCTCTTCTTGGATGAGTTGCGAACGGGTGAGTAACGCGTAGGTAACCTGCCTGGTAGCGGGGGATAACTATTGGAAACGATAGCTAATACCGCATGAAATTGCTTATCGCATGATAATTAATTGAAAGATGCAATTGCATCACTACCAGATGGACCTGCGTTGTATTAGCTAGTTGGTGAGGTAACGGCTCACCAAGGCGACGATACATAGCCGACCTGAGAGGGTGATCGGCCACACTGGGACTGAGACACGGCCCAGACTCCTACGGGAGGCAGCAGTAGGGAATCTTCGGCAATGGGGGGAACCCTGACCGAGCAACGCCGCGTGAGTGAAGAAGGTTTTCGGATCGTAAAGCTCTGTTGTAAGAGAAGAACGGGTGTGAGAGTGGAAAGTTCACACTGTGACGGTATCTTACCAGAAAGGGACGGCTAACTACGTGCCAGCAGCCGCGGTAATACGTAGGTCCCGAGCGTTGTCCGGATTTATTGGGCGTAAAGCGAGCGCAGGCGGTTAGATAAGTCTGAAGTTAAAGGCTGTGGCTTAACCATAGTATGCTTTGGAAACTGTTTAACTTGAGTGCAGAAGGGGAGAGTGGAATTCCATGTGTAGCGGTGAAATGCGTAGATATATGGAGGAACACCGGTGGCGAAAGCGGCTCTCTGGTCTGTAACTGACGCTGAGGCTCGAAAGCGTGGGGAGCAAACAGGATTAGATACCCTGGTAGTCCACGCCGTAAACGATGAGTGCTAGGTGTTAGGCCCTTTCCGGGGCTTAGTGCCGCAGCTAACGCATTAAGCACTCCGCCTGGGGAGTACGACCGCAAGGTTGAAACTCAAAGGAATTGACGGGGGCCCGCACAAGCGGTGGAGCATGTGGTTTAATTCGAAGCAACGCGAAGAACCTTACCAGGTCTTGACATCCCTCTGACCGCTCTAGAGATAGAGTTTTCCTTCGGGACAGAGGTGACAGGTGGTGCATGGTTGTCGTCAGCTCGTGTCGTGAGATGTTGGGTTAAGTCCCGCAACGAGCGCAACCCCTATTGTTAGTTGCCATCATTCAGTTGGGCACTCTAGCGAGACTGCCGGTAATAAACCGGAGGAAGGTGGGGATGACGTCAAATCATCATGCCCCTTATGACCTGGGCTACACACGTGCTACAATGGCTGGTACAACGAGTCGCAAGCCGGTGACGGCAAGCTAATCTCTGAAAGCCAGTCTCAGTTCGGATTGTAGGCTGCAACTCGCCTACATGAAGTCGGAATCGCTAGTAATCGCGGATCAGCACGCCGCGGTGAATACGTTCCCGGGCCTTGTACACACCGCCCGTCACACCACGAGAGTTTGTAACACCCGAAGTCGGTGAGGTAACCGTAAGGAGCCAGCCGCCTAAGGTGGGATAGATGATTGGGGTGAAGTCGTAACAAGGTAGCCGTATCGGAAGGTGCGGCTGGATCACCTCCTTTCTAAGGAGTCCGTAAGGACACACGGAATGCACTTGCGTCTTGTTTAGTTTTGAGAGGGCTATGTGGGGCCTTAGCTCAGCTGGGAGAGCGCCTGCTTTGCACGCAGGAGGTCAGCGGTTCGATCCCGCTAGGCTCCATTATCTAGTTTGACTAGATAAAGAACTTGTCCATTGAAAATTGAATACCGATATCAAATAGTAACAAGAAAATAAACCGAAAACGCTGTGAATATTAATGAGTTTAAGACTGAAAGGTCAAAATAAGGTTAAGTTAGTAAGGGCGCACGGTGGATGCCTTGGCACTAGGAGCCGATGAAGGACGTGACAAACGACGAAATGCCTCGGGGAGCTGTAAGTAAGCTTCGATCCGGAGATGTCCGAATGGGGGAACCCAACAGGTTGATGCCTGTTACCCATTTCTGTTAAGGGAATGAGGAGGAAGACGCAGTGAACTGAAACATCTAAGTAGCTGCAGGAAGAGAAAGCAAAAGCGATTGCCTTAGTAGCGGCGAGCGAAGAGGCAGAAGGGCAAACCGAAGAGTTTACTCTTCGGGGTTGTAGGACTGCGCTGTGGACTCAGAATTTATAGAAGAATGACTTGGGAAAGTCAGCCAAAGAGAGTAAGAGCCTCGTATTTTAAATAGATTCTGTACCTAGCAGTATCCTGAGTACGGCGGGACACGTGAAATCCCGTCGGAATCTGGGAGGACCATCTCCCAACCCTAAATACTCCCTAGTGACCGATAGTGAACCAGTACCGTGAGGGAAAGGTGAAAAGCACCCCGGGAGGGGAGTGAAATAGAACCTGAAACCGTGTGCCTACAACAAGTTCGAGCCCGTTCATGGGTGAGAGCGTGCCTTTTGTAGAATGAACCGGCGAGTTACGTTATGATGCGAGGTTAAGTTGAAGAGACGGAGCCGTAGGGAAACCGAGTCTGAATAGGGCGCTTTAGTATCATGATGTAGACCCGAAACCATGTGACCTACCCATGAGCAGGTTGAAGGTGCGGTAAAACGCACTGGAGGACCGAACCAGGGCACGTTGAAAAGTGCTTGGATGACTTGTGGGTAGCGGAGAAATTCCAAACGAACTTGGAGATAGCTGGTTCTCTCCGAAATAGCTTTAGGGCTAGCGTCGACATGAAGATTCTTGGAGGTAGAGCACTGTTTGGGTGAGGGGTCCATCCCGGATTACCAATCTCAGATAAACTCCGAATGCCAATGAATTATGGTCGGCAGTCAGACTGCGAGTGCTAAGATCCGTAGTCGAAAGGGAAACAGCCCAGACCACCAGCTAAGGTCCCAAAATAATTGTTAAGTGGAAAAGGATGTGGGGTTGCACAGACAACTAGGATGTTAGCTTAGAAGCAGCTATTCATTCAAAGAGTGCGTAATAGCTCACTAGTCGAGTGACCCTGCGCCGAAAATGTACCGGGGCTAAAACAATTTACCGAAGCTGTGGATACCTTTTATAGGTATGGTAGGAGAGCGTTCTATGTGTGGAGAAGGTGTACCGTGAGGAGCGCTGGAACGCATAGAAGTGA